>JBBKVQ010000146.1:0-16363 GCA_037968515.1 Bradymonadaceae bacterium | reverse complement strand
GCAAATATTGTCTGCTTGAACGCGTAAGTGTTGGCGGAATGGCAGAAGTCTTCAGGGCGAAGCCGCTCAACGCGCCAGATTTCAACGGTTATCTGGCCCTCAAGCGAATCTTGCCTCATCTGGCCGAAGACGACGAATTCATCATGATGTTCGTCGATGAGGCCAAACTAACCGTCCAGTTGGTGCACCCCAATATCGTAAAAATCTACGAATTGGGTATGTTTCAGGGATCTTACTACATCCTGATGGAGTACATCGCGGGCAAAGACCTGCTGACGCTTCAAAAACGTGTACGTAAACGCAAGGACGTGATCGGCATCGCACGCAGTGTTTTCATTGCGCACGAGATGGCACGCGGTCTTCACCACGCCCACACAGCGGTGGACATGCACGGTGTGCCGCTCAACATCATTCACCGCGATGTCTCGCCGCAAAACGTGCTCGTCGACTATCTGGGGAATATCAAAGTTATCGATTTTGGGATTGCCAAGGCAGCCGTGCAAAGTACACGCACGCAAGTGGGCGTTCTAAAAGGCAAAATGGGCTATATGTCTCCCGAGCAGGTCATGGGATTACCCCTTGATCGGCGGTCAGACGTCTTCGCGATCGGCACCGTTCTTTGGGAAATGCTGACAAATCGTCGCCTTTTCAACGCCGAAAACGAGTTTGAAACCATGCAACTTGTGCGTGTCGCGCAGGTCGCGGCACCCAGCTCCGAAAATCCCGAGATCCCCCCCGATCTGGAGGCCATCGTGATGCGGGCTCTGGCCGCCAATCGCGACGATCGTTTCCAGTCTGCAGACGAGCTCGCCATGGCTTTGGGCTCTTGGCTTGCCGTGAATCCATGCGGCGCAGAAGACCTGTCCATGTGGATGAGGGAAGTGTTTGCCGAAGATCTCGACGAAGAGCTAGCGAAACGCGAAGAGTTCGCCAAGATTCAGACGCCCGATGATATCCGCCGCTTGTCACCGACCGACGCTGTGTCGTTGCTCGATGGCGACGACGAACACGTCGACAAGACTCAAATTTGGCAAGGGGAGTTGCCGACACCCGGCGTCGACCCGTTGGAGTTCGCGGCCCAACACACGGTGGTGCAGGCGGGTGGTTTTGATATTGACGCCTATTTAGCCGCGCAGCGCGGGCAGCAGGCCGTTGCCCAAACGGGCTATGGTGTGGCGCCAATGGCGTACCCACCTGGTGCGCCAACGGGTCACCAGTCACTCGATGTCGGATTTCAATCCGAGGGCACTCAGCCTGGATTTGGTATCCCGGCTAATCCTGCACCAAAACGGGGCCCATCGACCGTCATGTATGGGATGATTGGCGTTTTCCTGTTGTTGGTTATTGTGGCCGGCGCATTGGGGTTCAACCAATTGACAAGGAAGGGGGCGGCGACTGGCGCGGTCCTTATTACGGCGCATCCAGCTTCCGCAACGGTCCGTTTAAACGGTGCGCCGTTCCCGTGTTCCATTCCATGTCGAATCGAAAATCTCGGATTCGGAAAGCACTTGGTCGAGGTCGTCGAAGGCGGCTTTGATCCGGTCAGTAAGACGGTGGAGATCTCTAGCGAGACTGTGATTCCAGTCGATGTTGTTTTGGTGAAGAGCGGACCTCAAATGGGTACCGTCAAAGTGGCGTTCCCCGACGATATCGAGTTCCGCATCTTTATTGACGGCAAATCTCGCAGCCGAGAAGAACTCGAGCCGGCGTTCGAACTCCCTGCGGGAGCCCACCTCGTGGAGGTCGTCGCCGAGGGATACAAACCCTACAGTGAATTCATCGATGTGGGTGAAAAGCCGATCGACTTGGACGCGTTGCTCGAACCCGTCGGGTTCGATGTCATGATTCAGGCCGAGGTCAACTCGGTCGTTCGGGTCAATGGTGAACGACTAGGTACGGTGCCGGTGCAACTGAAAATGGATCCCTACACGATTCACGATGTAGAGGTTTCGCGTAACACCAGCCGCGACGCCAAGTGGCAAGGCAAACTCGCGCTACCTCAGATTGCCTCCAAGCTGCTCTTCATAAACTATTCGAAGCAGGCCAAGGGTCTGCGTGAAAAGGATTTCGGATGGTTAACCGCGTCGACGGGCGACGACTGGTTTGTGGTGTGGATTGATGATGTGGACACCGGAATCATCACCCCGGTGGACGTCACAAAACGTATCCCAATCGAACAAGGGCAGCGCGTCATATCGTTTCGCCGCGGCCACGAACAACACGACTTCAATGTCGAAGTTCGAGGCGGCGAGACGACGGTCCTGCGTGAAAACTACTCGTTTGAGTGGCAGTAGGGCTCAGAGGTCGTCGGTCTCGACACCGTGTTTTCCCATCAATTTGCGAAAGTATTTCCGATCGATGTCGGCTTCCCGCGCAGCTTGACTGATGTTGCCGTTATGACGTCGAAGCAACTCAAGAATATAATCTTTCTCGAAACTCGTGATCCATTCTTCTTTGGCGTCCTTAAACGGCAGGTCCACCAATTGATCGCGACTGGGGATGTCTGCAGGCAGCGAAAATCCTCTCGGATCGGTGCCGGTGGACGTGGGTAGAAACGGTGAGTCTGACGCCCCGACGATATAGTCAGGCAAATCTTCGGGTAGCACCGAGTCCGTGTCTGCAAACGAGCAGGCCCGTTCAATCACGTTGAGCAACTCACGTACATTTCCTGGCCACGCGTAGCGGGCTAAGGCCGCCAGGGTGCTTGGTGCGGCCTGCCGTATTCGCAGGCTCCCGTCGCTGCGTTTATTGGACTCGAGTCTCTTGAGGAAGTGTTTTACCAGCAATGGCACGTCCTCAATACGTTCGCGTAGCGAAGGCAGAGTGAGCCTCACAACACTGAGTCGGTAGAAAAGGTCTTCTCGGAAATTCCCTTTCCGGACCTCTTCCTCAAGCGTACGATTCGTGGCGCAGAGCACGCGTACGTTGATTGGGATCGATTTATTCGATCCGACTCGACGCACTTCGCGTTGTTCCAAAACACGCAGCAGTTTGGGCTGCAACTCGATCGAGAGCTCCCCAAGTTCGTCCAAGAAGATCGTTCCTCCGTGTGCCATCTCAAAAAGACCCTTACGAGTCATGATGGCGCCGGTGAAGCTGCCTTTTTCGTGGCCAAAAAGCTCGCTCTCGATGAGTGACTCAGGCACAGCGCCACAATCGAAGACCACAAAAGGTTGGTCGGCCCGCTTACTCATATTATGAATAGTGCGTGCGAAGACTTCTTTCCCCGTACCGGTCTCGCCTTCGATAACCACCGTGGCGTTGGTCGGGGCGATCTTCTCGAGGATGCCGAAGATCTCTCGCATCACAATCGACCGGCCAACAATATCGCCAAACTGTTCCGACTCGCTGGGCACAACCTCCACTTCCTCCTCCATAGGATTGAACTGGATTTGAGTGTTCCCCGCGGTCACAATGAGGCCGGGCGCGAGATACGCTTCGCGAATTCGGACGCCGTTGATGAAGGTGCCGTTCGTGCTTTGGAGATCCACAGCAACGTATTCCTCATCCTCCTGCACAATGCGGCAGTGGTGACGGCTTATTGTTTCGTCATCGAGAACGATGTCGTTGTCATGAGCCGTTCCTATCGTGATCACATTTTGGTCAAGAATGAGTTCTCGTTGTCTCGGCAGTCCGGGGTTTACGACGACCCGGGCTTTACGTAAGTGAAGAACACGGGGACGTCCGTCGATATAGGCAATTTTGGTCGGTTGCGACTTTCCGTAGAGGGGCATGAGTGGAAAACCTCTCAGGGGACGAGATAAAACAAGGCAAACGCGGGAAGAAAAAACTATTTATCGTGCGTTTGATTGACGTGGCCTTGTATCAGCCAAACAATGTAGGTGGCATGAGCACAAGCGAAAACGAGCGAAAGTCATGATAGAAGTGGGCCAATCCTTTGGCAAGTACCGCCTTGTGGAACAGATAGCCACAGGCGGGATGGCTGAAATTTTCAAAGCCGCAGTGCGGGGCGCTGACGGGCGCGACCGAATTGTGGTCATCAAACGTCTTCATCGTTCACTGTGTGATGATGCAGAGCTTACCCGCATGTTGGCTGATGAAGCGAGGATCTCTGTTCTCCTTGATCATCCTAATATTGGGCAGGTTTTTGACCTCGGTTCCATCAACAACCAGTACTTCATTGTCATGGCGTTTATTGACGGCCGTGATGTGCATGATGTCCTGGAGCAAATGAGGAATCGACGCGAATTTTTGCCGATTCCCGCTGCATTGCACGTTGTGGCCGAGGCGTGCAACGCTTTGCACTATGCGCACAACCTGATCGCTCCTGACGGTCACCCGCTCGGCATCGTGCATCGAGATGTCTCCCCACAAAATATTATGGTCACCTTCGACGGACGTGTCGTTTTGGTGGATTTTGGGATCGCCAAAGCCCGTATGAGGGCAGAAACCACTCAGGCGGGGGTGATCAAGGGCAAATTCTACTACATGGCTCCGGAACAAGCACACGGCCACCACGTGGATGGCCGATCGGACGTCTTTGCCGCCGGCATGGTGCTCTACGAGATGATCACCGCAGCCTCACCCTACGAAAACATCTCGGATGCCGAGCTTTTGCGCGCCGTACGGGTCGCAAATATCCCACCGCCGTCGACGTTTCGTCGTGACATCGATCCCGAACTCGAACACCTGATCATGAAGGCGGTCGCGCGCGACCCCAACATGCGGTTCCAGTCCGCCGATGAAATGCGATACGCCCTCGAAGAATACGCCCATCGAAAGTTCCCGCCGGTCAATCACAGGGAACAGATGGCGCACTTTATTCATAACCTGTTTGGCGGGCCGCCTCAGGATGGCATCGCCCGGATGGACCGGAAGCAATTCCTGTCCAGTGACGACAGCATGATTTTCTCGAAACCCGATATGGGAATGCTTAAAGGCATGCAGCTGCCGGGCGCCGTGCTTCCTGTCGATCGGACCGAGGTTTTTGACGGCCGTCACGCTGAACCCAATCAGACCGCTCACGATCTGCCGAGCAACCGGTTTCCCCCCATCGGCGGATTGCCACCGCAGCCATTTGTAGGGGCTGGCGGTCCGGCACCTCAGCCCGACGTCAGGCCTTTCGCCTCGGCGCCCCCAAGTTCGGGCAACTCGACTCAGAGTCTTGCAGCGCGGCTTGCACAGCCAAAGTTCGTCGTTCCGGTCCTGGCGATCGCAGCCATTTTATTGTGTGCCCTGATCGTTACGTTGCTCATCAGCGATGATGACACAGAACCAACGACTGAGGTGGCCGTCGCGACCGAAACAGACTCGACGACGATTGTGGGTTCGGCAGCTGAAGCCGGAGCCTCTGTGTCCGTGCCGCTTGCATTGAACTCGATTCCTTCCAACGCCACCGTGAAAATCGACGGCGACCCAAAAGGTTCGACGCCCATTGCCGTTCAGGTCGAGACCGGAAAAACCTACCGAATCGAGTTCGAAAAACACGGATACGCGGTTTTCTCCCAAGATCTACTCGTAACGGCCGAAGTGGCGCCCCTCGAGGTGCAACTCGTCGAAATGGACGGCGTGTTGAAGGTCGCAAGTTATCCAAGCGAAGCCGTCATCAAGATCAACGGCCGCGAAGCCGGAATTGCGCCCATGCAACGTGCCGGGCTGACGCCTGGCACCAAATATCTGGTGACCGCGACCTACAAAGGCGACACACAGAGTCGCGAGGTCGCATGGGAGAAAGGCGAAAGTGCAATCATTGACGTCCTGTTTGAGTTCGAAAAGGCGCCGCCCGCGGTGGTCGAAACAGTCGTGACAAATCAGGCCGTTCGTCAGCCGACCAAGACGCCGACTCGAACGCCCACACGCACTCCGACTCGGTCCACCGCAAAACCTGAGGGCAAAGCTCTCAGCGTGTGGGGCGACGACAAAAAAGAACCCGTGAAAAAAGAAGAAAAGAAGGAAGAGGAAGATTCCGATGACGGGCTGTCAGTTTGGGGTTCTAAGAAGAAAGAATCCAAACCTAAACCGAAGCCTGAGGCGGAAGAGCCCGCAAAGAAGGCAGAAAAACTGAGCATTTGGTGATGAAAAAAACGAAGGTCATTCTGCGGCACTGCGACGCCTACGACGTCGAAAGAATTCGGGCGATCGTAAGAGAGGGTCTGGAAGTATTGGACCTTAAACCGCACGGCCGGACCTTGCTCAAACCCAACGTTGTTGCGTCTGGCGAACATTTCCCCCACGCATACACGAGACCCGAATTTGTCGAGGGCGTGCTACTCGCCCTCAAGGATCGCGACGGCGGCATGGAAGAACTGGCCGTCGGTGAACGCTGCGGCATCACCATGCCAACGCGATTTGCCTACCAAAACGCTGGTTACTACCCGATGGCAGAACGAGCAGGGGCCAAGCTCTATCACTTCGAGGAAGAGACGCAGGTTGAGATTCCGCTCTACCACGAGGGTCGGTTGCGTGATTCGATCTTCACGCCTGAGCCCGTCGCGAAAGCTGACTTTTTTGTGAACTGCCCGAAATTTAAGGCTCACCCGTGGACCACGGTCACGTTTTCGCTCAAAGCGTATATCGGAATCCAAGACGACCGCCATCGACTGATCGACCACGATCACAAACTGAACGAAAAGGTCGCGGACCTACAGTATATCATCCAGCCTCAGTTCATCGCGATCGACGCGATCACTGCTGGGGAAGGGCGTATGCTCACGCCAATTCCCTACACGCTCAACCTCGTCGTGATGGGCACAAACCAGGTCGCGTTTGACGCGGTCTGCTGCCATATTATTGGCGTGGATCCACTCTCGGTCGAACATATCCGACTGGCATACGAACGTGGTTTTGGGCCGGTCAGCTTAGATGAAATCGAAATCGAAGGTGACGTCACGCTGGCTCAGGCCAAAGAACGCGCCAGCAAGTTCGAAGTCGGCTTGATCCGTGTCGAAGACTACTTCGAAGGCACCAACATCAAAGCGTATGCCGGGCCGCCTCCGTCGGGGATCAAGGACGACTACTGCTGGGGAGGCTGTCCGGGGGCCATGGAAGAAGCGATCGAGATCTTGCGCTGCATCGATAACGTCGATGACAAGATGCCTCCCATTCACTTGGTCTTTGGCAAGTACGATGGAGAAATCGACGCGAAGGCCGGTGAGAAGGTCGTTTTCATCGGCGATTGCGCCCAATTTAAGGGCGAGATCGCGGGGAAACCCGTTGAAGTCGAGTCAAAATATATCGATCGATCTCAGCTCGATCCACATACCGTCAAAGATGAAGACATCTATATGAAGATGATCAAGACCGAGAAACAAATGTGGTCGACGCGTAAGGACGACGTCATGCGCCTCAGCGGATGCCCTGTGAGTGTGGCCGAGCAGGTGCTTTTGCTCGTAAAGCTCGGCAAATTGAAGAACCCCTATTTCGATCCGAGCCAGGCGATGACGTTTACGAGCTGTTACTTGTCGTCACGCACGCGGAACATGATTCATCGACTGTCGGGCAAACCGTATCAGCGAGCCGGAGCCACTAATCGAGGCGACTCTCGACCCCCACAGAATCTGCCGGGCGATCAGGAATCGACTCCATTAGAAGCCTCGGAACCCGCCGCAGAATAACGCTCTACGCGTCGACCTCGCCCCAACCTTTCTTGATATTGTCCGCGATCCACGACTCGATGTAGGCGTTCACCATGTCTTTGTCGGGAGTTACGCGCATTTCCGTTTTTAGAGGGTCTTTTCGGCCCGCCGAAAAATCTGTGAAATACACAACGTAGGGTGGAAAATTACGGTCTTCGTCGGCCTTGTTTGTTGCGAAGGCAACATATTTGCGGACTCCAAGACTGCCTTTGGTCTCTTTGGTCCAAACGCCTCGTCGCAAAATCTCGGACCGGCTTAGATCCTTGGGCGTGGCCTGCAGGGAACGGCCCTCAAATGGAACCACGGACATAATCTGGTCGAGCCCAACGCTGCCCACATCGACAAGCTTGTCGTCGCGTTCACGGACCAAAACGGGGTGAATCAGGGAAACGATCGGCAGTGAGCCGATCGAACTCCACCCATTTTGGGGGTCGTAATCAAGAGTCATCCTGCGTACCGGGAAATCGCGCGAATCCGTATCCACGATATCGGAGACTTTGATTTCCACAACGATTTCTGGCTTCACGAAACGACACAGCGTGCCTTCTCGATTGGCCATGCGGAATGAGCTGGGCATCTCGAGGGCAGAGAGCTTGTCGTGCCAGTCGGTGCGACCACCCTCGCCAAACCCGTTACCGACGCTACCCAAGACATGGAAGCTCCCGTCATCACGCAAGAGTGCGACGGTGAGTTCACGAACCTCAGGGCGGCCGTTTTCTTCGCGTTCACCAAAGGCGATCACGACAGCGTCGATGGTCACAAACGGCTTCACTTTGTAGGTGATGCCTTGTTCGCTTCGAACCACGAGGCCTTCGAATTTCCCGGTATCCACCCATTCATGAAAACGGTCCTTGGCTTCGGTGCGTTCGCCTTCTTCGGTGGTTACAACACCGCAGCGTTTGCCCTCGCCCAGCAGCGCCTGCAGACGCAAATAGCGTTCTTCGTAGGATTTATAGAGGAAGTCTTCGCCGTCTTCTTCCAGCAGATCGAATGCCCGAAATCCAAGATTCTTGGCGAGTTTGTCATCGCCCAAACACAGGGCGACATGCCCAACGCGTGGCCGCGAACCGCCGTCTGGAGGCACCGCAAAAAGCTCGCCGGGAATGATGATATCACCCGCCGACGCAAGAAGTTTTTCGGCTTCTGCAACTACAGGCACGCCCTGAAGAACACGCCCGTTATATGCACAAAGCGCGACTTCGCCGCCTCGTTTGACCAGAAACCACAGCTCACCGTCGACCTTGGTGGAAATCCAGAGTCGGCCTTCCGGCATGAATTTGGTGATGTTTTCGGGATAAACAATACGGTAGCGCTTCGCGACTAACTTCTTGTAGTTGCGCAGTTTTTCTGCCACTTGGGTGATTTTTAGTGAGCCGAGGCTCGCTTTGCGTCCATCGCCGTAATTGGTCCACTCGTCGCTAAATAAACTCATGATTGCACCTCCTTCAGCTCAAGATTGGAGAGGTGAAGTACAAGTAGGAATCCGTTTTCATCGACGCGTCCCTCCAGAAATCCTTGATATGGGCTCCCATTGGTCTGAAAAATCAGCGGGGCGGGGCGCTTTTTGCCGTCAACGTCTGCAATGCCGCGCATCAGCACAACTTTGTCTTCTTCGTGCAAGGTCTTTGCGATCTCGTAAAGAAAGTCGAACGTCAGGCCGTTCACGTGTCGAAGTCGAACTTTTCTGATGATCGCAAATTTGTGCACGATCTCGTCGCGCGAAAACGTCCGGCCCGTCCAAGGCAGGATGGTTTCGTCGCCAACGGTAGCCTCGACATCGACGAAGTCGGAACGTTCGACTTCCTCACCACTTGCATCAGTACGCACCATCAATGTGCGTGCGCAGTACAACACGGAGCCATCTTCGCGAATCCAAACTCGGTCGGACGGACCCACGCGTCGTCCGGCGGTGTCGAAAGGGACCTCAGGGTCGCCGTCGACCAGCGCTAAGGCGAGCTTGTTGTCGTCGCCAAACTTCTTGAGCAATGCTGCGTAGGTTTGTTCTTCGGTGGCTTTGATCAATCGTTCAGATTGCACCGGCTGATTGAGCTGATTGGTCCAGTTAAAGCCCGCTTTTCGTTTAGGAGGCTCGATCTGAATGTCCGCATCACGCTTCTTTTCATCTGCTATTTTTATCGTGCGTAGGGCCATGACAGCGCCTCCTTAGAACATCGAGAAGTCGAGATCGTCGTCTTCAAATGGGTCTGCTTCGTCTTCATCTTCCATCGACGGGGCTTGGTTCCGGTACAGGAATTCAAACTCGGCGAGCTCGGCCACAATCCCGAAAAAACCTTCCTCATTTTTCAGAAGAAACAGCGTGTTTTCGTCGAAACCCTTCCGGTAGTTGAACCGTGTTTCAAAGATCTGGCCGGCCTCGAGCGCCGCTTGCAGAGTGGCATCGATTTCCTCGGGGTCGAGGACGTAGACAGACTTCGCAAGATGGTCGAGTACGCGTGAGGCCGGCACGGGACCACGTAATTCGACCTCCATGCCGAGTGTGCTTTCGACTTCGTCGGCAATCTCACCGTCGGCGCTGACTGCTTGCAGATCGCTGCGCTCACAAACCTCGAAATCGTCGTTCATGTAGAGCATCGCGACGCTTCCGGGCGGCAAAAGCGCGGTGCCGTCGCGCGTCAGCGTGGCCATCGTGCATGGGTTGCCGTTTTCGTCGACGACGACCCGCGTTCGTTTGCCGTAGAGTTTTTCGCGGTCGACCTTGGAGAGGCCAAACGAGCTGACCTTTCCTCCAAGATTGACGACAATGGAACGTGCCATAAGTCCTCCAAAAACCTAATTTGCACCGACTTTGCATCACTTGATGACGGATGTCATTCCTGAAGGACATCCCATTTCGGACGTTTCCACGACGCACGGAATGCCGCTAGATCGGCGACTTCGGCCGTTTTTTCCTTCTCACGGCCATCCACGAAATACACAAAATCCAGTTGACGATCGGGTGAATCGAATCCCTCGTCGAACTGACGCACCAACTCATTTGCCGGCAGGGTTTTTCGTCCCATGACGTCGATGAGCTGAAAATCCAAGCCGTCTGTTTGCGGTTCTAGGTGCCAAGCTTTGTAGACCAATTCCGTGCAGACCAACGACTCGTCCGTAACGAAGTCGAAGTTGAAATCGTAAGGTTTTCCGAACCGTTCAAATGCACGCACAATCGCTCGCGCTTTTTCCGACTTCGTCCGGACGGGCCTCATCACCCCGACATAATCAGCGCCCGCCCCATGCTCCATCGACGAAAAAACGACGCCTTCGCTGATGGCTTCGACAATTCGAAGGGCGTGGCCATCGTAATCAGTCTGGGAGTAAGCCAGCCATGCCGCCCCCGCACGTGCTTGAAGCACTTCTTTGAGCGAACCCAGACCGTAAGTGGCAAGTAGAATGGCGTGAGTTTCTGGATCGTCGAAGTAGGTTTCAAGCTCTTCGGGACTGCCGATCCAAAGCAGCGCGTGGGGCCAGAAACCCGGGAGACCGACATTGGACAAATACCAGTTGTGCCGGGCAACCAAGATGTCGCCGGGCTGGGTCACTCGAGCCATGCCCGCTAAGTCTTCCTCGCTAATCAGATTTTCGTGATGCCGCACCTTGGTGTCCCCCAGCCACTCAGCCACGTTCTTTTGAACTGGGAACCAACTCTCGAACGTAAAATCCCGAGCAATGTCGAATGTATTATAGGAAAACTGAATCACAGCTCTGTCGGACAACGCGGTTTTGGCGGCAGCCGAGTTGACCGCTGAAGCAGTCAACGACCAGGCGCAAAGAGGGTTCAGGGAGCAGTCCGCATCGACCAACGCTGGTTCGATCGTCTTGAAATACTGCTGGCTGCCCATCAGTCGAGCGATGGCTTTGACGTGGATGATATTCCATTTCAGCCGCCCAAAAGCCCCGGCTGGAATATCGTAGGTCGCAGAACCCTCATCCAAGAGCTTCTCCATCACCTTGCTAGGCACCGTCAGGTCGATGAATTCAAGCCCAAATCGGTATTGAGTCAGCCATGCCGAATATCCCACAAAAAATGCTTCCGCGTGCGCACGCCGTTGCTTAACCACGCCAAATTTATGGAAATCGCGCCAATACGACTTGATGCCATCGAGCGCGCGAAGATAGTCGATCAGAGTTTGGAAGGTCCGACGAAGCTCATGCTTTTGAGTGGGTGAAAGTTGCACACCTTCATCGCGTGGAAAAAACTCCGGGTGCATTCTGGCGTAATCGAGGGTTTGCTGAAGACCATCGCTATACCGGCGGATTAGAGCCAGGTCCTCGTCGACCTTGGTGCGTCGATCCGTCTCGGTGAGAGTAAGCGCGGCAGAAATTCCCGATTTGGGCTTACAACTGGTCGAACACACCGCAAAAACAACAAGCAACAAAAGGGTCGTGATTCTCATGATTCAGCGCCCCAGAATGCAGTCGTAAGCCGAAGCCGCAACACGTTCACAGTTATATGTGCCCTGTTCGGTCTCCGCACCCTCGCGGTCGCATGTAAACTTGCTCCCGGGCCATACCAGCACGTGGCTGAACCCTTGTTTTCCTGTCGCATTTCGAGCTTTTATCTGCGCAACACTTCCCCGTGATGCCGGCTTTTCGATCTCACGGGTGACCACCTCAAATTCTGCCTTCGGTCGGCATGACATGACTCCTTTCCCTAAATCAGCTTGCGACAGCAACTCCACGGTTTTTCCCGATCGGCTCAGCTCCACGCTGGGAGCACACGAAGCCAGACACAGAACTGCGATGGGAATGAGTCGATACATGTGGAATTCCTTATAGACGGGCTGTTTTGCAGCGTAACGCCTCGGAGACGTCGCGCCAACCGCAGCGTGCAGATCACGGGTTGGGCTGCTAGTCTGCGACCTTTCTGGCGTCGTGAGGTTGATGTGGAATTTGAACATTCTGAACGCGTGAAAACAGCCGTCGAAGAAATTCGGGCGTTTCTTGTGGCCGAAGTATACCCACTAGAGGCGCAAGTTCGCGCTCATGGATTTGGTAAATCCTTAGCGGAATTGGGGCGATTGCGCACCGCAGCCCGGCGCCTCGGCTATTTTTCGCCGCATGTTTCAACCGACCACGGCGGTGCCGGGTTTTCGTTGATGGAATTCGCACCCATAAGCGAGGTTTTGGGCACCAGTCCTTTGGGGCATTACGTGTTCAACGCCCAAGCCCCGGACGCCGGTAATATGGAGATTTTGGCTGAGTTCGGTACGGAGGAGCAAAAAGACACGTATCTGGCCCCTTTGGTCGCCGGCGCGATCCGAAGTTGTTTTTCGATGACGGAACCGCAAAATGCCGGCTCCAATCCTGTCTTTTTGGACACTCAGGCTGTCCGTGACGGCGACGAATACGTCATAAACGGCCATAAATGGTTCACGTCATCCGCCGACGGAGCTGAGTTCGCCATCGTCATGGCAGTTACTGATCCAAACGCCGAAAATCCGTACGCTCGTGCGTCACAAATCATCGTGCCCATGGCTACCAAAGGCGTTGAGCTGGTGCGGAATATCTCGGTTATGGGCGAGCCTGGCGACGACTATGCGAGTCACGCAGAAATTCGATACACCGACGTTCGTGTTCCCGCTCAAAATTTGCTCGGTGGCGAAAACGCCGGATTTCTAATTGCCCAGACGCGCTTGGGGCCGGGTCGAATTCATCATTGCATGCGCTGGATTGGAATCTGTGAACGTGCCTTCGATTTGATGTGTGCCCGGGCCGCGACACGAATGATTGGCGTAGATCGCCCGTTGGGAAGCCGACAATTTGTGCAGGGATGGATAGCGGATTCTCGTGCCGAGATTGATGCGGCACGTCTTCTCGTCCTGCATGCCGCATGGAAAATCGACAGAGAAGGCAGCAAGGCCGCTCGGGTCGAGATTTCGACCATCAAGTTTTTTGTCGCCAATATTCTTCAGAACGTGTTGGATCGCTCCATTCAGACTCACGGTGCCCTTGGCCTGACCGACGACACTCCGCTTGCGTACTGGTTTCGCCACGAAAGAGGCGCCAGAATTTATGACGGCCCTGATGAGGTTCATAAGTCCGTCGTCGCTCGAAGTGAGCTGAAAAAATACGGAGTGAAGGTCCGATGATTCTCGAAGATCGTGTTAAAACACCTCGGAAAGGCGAAGAGGTTGACGGTGCAAAGCTCGCGACGTTTTTGGAGCCCCATGGTTTCAAAGCCCCGCTCGAGATTAAGCAGTTTCCGTCGGGCCACAGCAACCTGACTTACTTGGTCGCGGATGCAGTAGGGCAGGAAGTCGTTATTCGACGCGCTCCAATCGGTGCAAACGTTAAGTCTGGCCACGATATGGGCCGAGAGTTTCGTGTATTGGAAGCGATCCACCCTATCTACTCGAAAGTCCCGCGACCCATTGCATATTGTGGTGATATCGCCGTGATTGGGGCACCGTTTTTTGCCATGTCACGGGTCAACGGAATCATCCTGCGAGGTCCCGAAGCGTCAGGTCTTTCGATTTCCCCCGCAAAAATGGCTCAGGCTTGCGAATCGTTTGTGAACAACCTCGTCGAGATCCACAGCCTAGACATCACAGCGCCAAGTCTTGCCGCGCTGGGGCACCCGACTGGGTATGTCGCACGGCAGGTCGAAGGTTGGACGCGTCGCTACGATAAAGCTCGCACGGATGACATCCCGGAAATGAACGAGATAGCGAAGTGGCTCGCCGAGAATCAGCCCGTGGAGCAGGGTGCAACGTTGATTCACAACGACTACAAATACGACAACCTCGTGCTGGACGGTGAGCTCGATCGTATTCTTGCTGTCTTGGATTGGGAAATGGCTACTTTGGGCGATCCTCTGATGGACCTTGGAACTACGTTGGCGTACTGGGTCGAGCCTGGAGATGCCGAGTTTCTGCAGGCGATGTCAGGGCCAACAGCGTTGCAGGGGAACTTCACGAGGCAGGAACTTGCCGAACGGTATGCGACGCTGTCAGGCCGTAATATCGACGCCATCGTATTTTATTACGTCTACGGACTTTTTAAAATTGGCGTGATTGGCCAACAAATTTACAAGCGATATGCCCAAGGTTTGACCACCGATCCGCGATTTGGTGCCCTGATTTTTGCAGTGCACGCAGTCGCGCAACGTGGATCCTCGGCACTTAGGAGTCAGAAAATATGAACGCTACGAAAACTTTCATGTTCGCCGTGTGCTTGGTCGGACTGATCGGCTGCAAGAAATCAGAAACAGCCTCTACGAACGACACGGAACCAGCAAAGACGATCGACGTGGTGGATTTATCCCCAATGAACGAGGCCGACGTTCGTGAGATCCTCACGCAATGGCAGACCAGCCAGAATGAAAGCGATTTCGACGTGTACTCGTCACTATTCGCCGAGAAATTTGAGGGCCTGAAGCGGGTTGGTCCGTCGGTAGGTCAGTTTGACCAGGCGGCGTGGCTGCGTGAACAAGGAGAGAGATTCCGCAACAAAAGCGGTGTCAAGATAGATGAGCCCTCGATTTCGATGAGCGGAATGACGGCTGTGGTGCGGTTCACGGAGCAACCGACCCGCAAAGACTCACCTAGCGAGGTCTCTAAGGTGCTGGTGCTCGAGAAATCAGCAGCAGGCACCAAAATCGTGCGCGAGGAAGGAGTGCAGATCGCCTCAACCGGCCCGGCTGAGGCATTTGACGCCAATCGCTGGGCTCCAGTGCTCCTGGGGGAGTTCCTAGTCTTGAGTGACAGCGTTGACGAAACCTGGCTTACCGACACGAAGAGATTGGTGGGCGAGGGGCCGATGATTGGGACCGTCGCCGTCGCCGAAACTTGGGTCGACGTCGCGAAACTCCCGCTGGCCTTAAGATCACTGAAGGGGCGGACTTTCACTCTCGCAGGAAGCCAAGACTGCAGGGCAACAGTTCAAGGGTTTCGTGTGCTTTCACACGTTACCCCTCATTTTTCCTCAGTCGAAAATTGGAAGGCTCGCAAAACGACCAAAGAATCACAGGGCGAAATGGCCGGTGAAATCGTTGAAATGGCATCGACCACTGGCCGAGTGCTTGTCGCGAAGCTGGATAAACGATGCCCGCAGGCAATCTGGGGTCAGGCGGTCAAGGACACCAACGATCGGGTTTTTACCGTCGAAGCTGGCCAGTCAATCAGCGACGATGTTTTGGACGTCGTGCGAAAAACGAAAGCGTGGAATCAGGTCGAGAAAGATGCAGCAGAATATGGTGTAAGCGATTGGTTCGATCCTTCGACGACGACCTACACCGTCTTTTCCAACGGAAAACAACAGTTTGGGGTGCTCGCGCTCAAGGTAGGCACGGGGTGTGGCGAGTTTTACGCCGAATACTCAGCAATCATCGAGTTAGGGGAGAATCCGCGGGTGGTGCATGACATCGAGCAGGGAGTTTTCTTCACGCCTAAAAGTGTGATGGGCATCTCAGGGGACATCATATTTATCTCGGATGAACGCGCTGGGAAACTGGATTCCGAGGGATTCAAATTCGTGATTTCGTGGGCTGCGCCTTACCTTGACTGTGCTTGCTAACTTTTTTTTGCAGGCAGTTGCATCGTTTTTCACTCTTTGTCATCATACTTAGGTAACGGTCGAATTTGGACCGAACGATGGGTGAGCCCGGCACACACTTGTCGTTACTGCGGTTTTGGGAATCGCGACACGCAACTGCCGAAAAAGGAGGTGATCCAGTGAAAATAGACTCTATGAATCCGACTGGAATGATGGTGTCCCACAGTGGAGCTTGTTTCATCTAACCTTTGCCCCTTTGCTCGAGGGTGGTC
>JBBKVQ010000145.1:0-6639 GCA_037968515.1 Bradymonadaceae bacterium | reverse complement strand
GACGGCATCATTAGCGAACTCCATATTGAACGAAAGCGTGAGCGGGGAATCGTCGGCAATATCTACAAAGGTAAGATATTGCGTGTCCTTCCCGGCATGCAGGCTGCGTTTGTCGATATTTCTCATGAACGTGCGGGCTTTCTTCACGCTTCGGACGTTTATCATTTTGATGATGATTTTGCGGTCATTGACGACGAAACCGAAGAGGCCCAAGTGTCTCGTGGACGCGGTAAACAGCGCGCCACCATTCAGGATTCGTTGGACTCTGGCCAAGAGATTCTGGTTCAGACTGCAAAAGAGCCGATGGGCACCAAGGGCGCACGCCTGACCAGCCATATCTCGCTGCCTGGCCGCTACGTTGTGTTCATGCCGACCGTGTCTCATATCGGGATCTCGAAACGCATCGAGTCCGAAAAAGAACGACGTCGCCTGCGAAAAATCGTCGAAGGATTCCGACCTCCGGGCACCGGTTTCATCGTACGGACCGTCAGCGCCAACGTTGATGAAGACAAGCTTATCCACGATATGCAGTCGTTGATTCAGCAGTGGAGCGAGGTCCTTGAAAAACACGGCCGCGTCAAAGCTCCCTACCTGCTTTACGAAGAAAGTGACCTTATCATCCGCGCCGTGCGCGATTTGGTCGCTGTGAACCTCGATGCAGTCATCTTGGACACCGTTGCAGACAAAGAGCGTGTCGAAGAATTCATCAAGAAATACATCCCAGGTTTTGAGGGCGATATTCGGCTCTATGAAGAAGCCGAGCCCATCTTTGATGCGTACGGCATCGAGCCTGAGATCAAAGGTGCGTTGGCCCGTAAGGTCGACTTGGCATCCGGCGGTCATCTTGTGATCGACCGCGCCGAGGCCCTGACCGCCATCGACGTGAATACTGGCAAGTTTGTGGGACGCGGAAACTCGCTCGAAGAAACGATTCTTCGAACGAATCTCGAGGCTGTCCAGGAGGTCGTCTATCAGGTGCGCCTTCGAAATATCGGTGGTCTGATCATCATCGACTTCATCGACATGGACGACGCTCGTCATCGCGAGAAGGTCTACCGGTCGTTGGAAGAGGCCCTGAAGCAGGACCGCGCGACCACCAACGCATTGGCGATCTCGGAGTTCGGACTGGTCGAAATGACCCGTAAACGAATTCGCGAATCGCTCGACCAGTACATGTGCGAAGCTTGCGAAGTGTGTGAAGGCACAGGCGTGATTATGTCGCGCGAAACCGTGGCTTATGAAATTCTGCGCGACGTCCATCGCCAGGCGCTCACCTTTGGCGAAGGCCATATCTTGGTCGAAGCCAATCCGGCCGTGATCGACTTCCTGCGGCATTTCGAGAAGAAGGCTATCAAGGACCTCGAAGAGAGCCTGTCCAGAGTTGTGAAGCTGAAGGGCTCTTCGAGTATTCGAATTGTCGATTTCAAGATTTCCGCCGTCAAATGACGTGCTCGGCTCCGCTCAAGCCATCAGACGTGGCCATAAATCGATTCACAAATTTCACCGACCGTGGTGTATAAGGCGGGTATGTCTACAGACCCGCCAGAATCAGACGACGTCGTCGAACGGGACCCGCTCATTCCATGGGAGGAAACCGGGCTCGCTCAAGCGTCTGAAGTTCAAGACACAAAGCTTGTCGAGCGGCGCGCGGTCTTGGCGAAGAGGTTGGACGATCATCCTCATCCCACCGCGATGTCCCAGAAATTCGGGCGTCTGCTGAACCTCTTAGCGCGCTTCTTCTTCGCCCATGTGCTTTTTGAACGCCGAAGTCTGGATCATATCCAAGAGGCCGAGGATCGCGGGACCGTGGTCTACTTGATGCGTTCGCTCAGTCTTCTGGACTACCTTTATTTCAATTGGGCATTTCGAACGCACGGCTTGCCCTTAGCGCAGTTTGCGAACGGCATCCGCACCATCATTTTGCGCGGGTTCTTTTCGTATATTTTTTCGATTTTCCGCAGTCCTTCGGAACCGGCGGAAGAGGTCGTTCAGGCGTTGGTCGCCAACGACAAAGCCGTGTTCATCTTTTTGGAACGGCCAAAAGCCACGGCTAACGACAACTTCGAATTCTCTCAGAAGTACCTGTACCGGCTGGTCCGCGCTCAGCGCCAACAGAGTGTGCCGATCTTCGTGATGCCACTTTTGCTGGTCTGGGAAAAACGTCCCGATTCAAAACACCCGACGATTCTGGACGATATTTTTGGCACGGCCCAATCGCCTGGTTTTTTCCGTAAAGTGGTCTATTGGTTCCAGACGATTTGGCAAAGCTTCGTCAAGTTTGGCCAACCGACCGTTTTGGTGTCAGGGGGTATCAACTTGCAGGAGTTCCTGCAGGAGTATCCACGCGCAGGTTCTGCCGACGCTTCGGATATGTTGCGCGAGCAAGTTCTGGACATCATTCGCCGTGAAGAACGCGTCATTTTGGGCCCAACCGGTGAGCCCACCAACGATGTTTGGAAGGATATTCTGGCGCGCCCGGCGTTGACCAAAACGATCCAAGCGCTCGCCGCCGAAGAAGGCCTGCCTGAGGAAAAAATCGTTCAGCGCGCTCGAGCACAATTTGTCGAGGTCGCGGCCGAGCCCAGCTTGCTGATGATCAAGATATTCTCGTCCGTGCTGAGCTTTGTCTGGTACCGGATTTACGATGGGTTTGAGGTCGACGAGAAGGGTCTGGAGCGTGTGCGAGAGGTCGCCAAACACAGCAATATCGTGTTGGTCCCAAGCCATAAGAGCCACATCGATTACTTGGTGTTGAGCTACCTCTTCTACCGATACGGCATGACCACGCCTTTGATTGCCGCAGGTGCGAACCTGAGCTTCTGGCCGATGGGCCACCTGTTTCGCTGGGCCGGTGCGTTTTTCATCCGTCGAACGTTTAAGGGCGATGCGCTTTATCCGGTGGTTGTTCGCGAATACGTGATTCGCATGCTCGAACAAGGCTATCCGCTCGAGTTTTTCATCGAGGGCACGCGGTCACGCACAGGCAAGCTCATCAAGCCCCGCTACGGCATGCTTGAAATGGTGTTGAGAGCGTTTGTGTCCGGCCGGCTCGAGAACGTCCATATCGTGCCTATTTCTGTGGGTTACGAAAAAATCATCGAAGGAAACTCCTACGAGGATGAGGTTCTGGGCGGCGAAAAAGAGAAGGAGAGCCTGGGCGGTCTTTTGCGGGCTCCGCGCTTTTTGACCTCAAAATATGGGCGTCTTTACGTCGAGTTCAATGAACCGATCGATATCGGGACGTACTTGGACGGGTACGACGTTGACCGCGTGAATCCTGAAGAAGTGGCGTTCAATACGCTCACGGTGCGGCTCGCCCATCGGATTATCTACGATATCAATGAGGTCACGACGGTCACGCCGACCGCGCTGGCAGCGACGGTCTTGTTGAACGATCAGGGCGGCGGAATCACGCGCAAGAAGCTGCTTTGCCAGACCGGCTTCTTGATTCATTTCCTGTCCCAGCCGGGGCGCAAGGTTCGTCTTTCACGCACGGTCGTGGACGCGCTCGAGGCCAACCAGGCTACGATCGGTGCGCTTGAGGCCCTGAGGGCTGAAGGTACGCAAGACTCGGGCAAGTCCTCGAGCACTCTGCGTGATGACGGGATGGACCTCGAGGAGGCGATCGGTGATTGCACCGCGGACCTGATGGACTGGGCGCTGCAGCTTTTTATCGAGAATAATCAGGTCAAGGTGCTGGCAGACGAGGATCAGGCGCAGATTTATAATGTTCCTCATGATGCGCGGCTCCAGCTCTCGTATTATCGAAATAATATCGTTCATCATTTTGTGCCCGAGGCCCTGCTCGCTGCCGCCATCGGCTCGTTCAAAGCGGGGCAAATGCCGCTCGCCGAGTTGATGGACCAAACTCTGTTTTTGAGCAAATTGTTCAAATTTGAGTGGATTTACGAAGAGCGCGCCGAGTTCGAAAATGTGTTCCTGCGGACCCTGAGCTACTTCGAGACTGCGGGTTGGTTGACTGTGAGCGCCGACGAGCCACGTACAGTCGCGATTTCTGACCCGGTCCCTGCCGAACTGGAGTTCTTCCGCCGACTGGTCCTGACCTTTGTCGAGGCCTACGCCATCGTGTTCTCGCTGGTCGGCAAAGACCTGGATCGCGTGCTCGAGAAGAAGGAAATCACGGAAGGCGCGATCAAACAGGGGCGGGCTGACTATGCGAAGGGCGAAATCCTTTTTCAAGAAAGCCTATCCAAGCCAACCTACGAAAACGCGCTGAAGCTGCTTGAGGATTGGGAGGTCCTTGAGCGCTCTTCGGACGAATCCAAGAAAAAGGAGTCGTACCGACTCAGCGATGCGTGGCGCGAAGAGGGCAAATACCCTGAGCTTCTGAAACGCCTGAAAGCCTTCGTCTACTAGTCATTTTCAGTCTTGGAATTTCGTGCAGAACTAAGGATTTTGCCGAGGTATCGACACGACATCGCGAGCATTTGGGTGCTCTGCCGGTGTCCAAATACGGTCTTGTGTGCCTTCGTAGTAGAGGTCCTCGGCACCATAAACCCATGCCGTGATTTTGCTCTCCTGGCCAACCTTCGTGCGGTAGAGCCGTCCCAGACTTCCCGCCTGACTCGACGAGGAAATGTAGAGTGCGTCTCCCAGACTGAGGGCCCCTTGCATCCGAGTTTGAGCTCCAACAAAGGCGTCCTTGGCGCGGACGACTTTGTCGGAATCCTCATGCAACCAGCCATTTGCATCCAGCGGCCAACGTGCCAATCGCCCGCCCGCATCATCAGCCCGGTACTCGCCGGTGATAATCAACGGTGGGTCGGATTTCCGGTCAAGGCCGGCAAACGAAAACCGAATATCGCAGCCTTCGGAAGTGCCGGTGTAACGCGCGATTTGTCCCGCGATGTAGCGGTAACCAAAGGCGTCGACACGGCCACCGGAAACGCCGATCGCATTGGTGTTATCGGTGTCGGTCACTTCGATGATTTTCGAAAGGTCGAAGACACGGAATCCGTTTCCGGTGTCCGCGACGTACAAAAGATCGCCGTACCAGATCATGCCTCCGCCATGCAGAGAGGTTCCACCTCCAGTTAAGACGGGGCCAAACGACGTTCCGTTGGGTTCGACAAGTAAAATATGACGGTAACGAATCGGCGCTGTATTCAGGTCGATGACCGAGATTCGGACGCCTTTTTCAGGTGCCGTTTCGGTGTGGTCATACCATGAAACAAGCAGGCGTCGGCCGCCCTTGCCGGCGTCTTCGTTGCCGGTGATGGCCTGTGGATACCAGTCGCTTGTCGCCATATCTCCGGCGTTCCAGCGGAATCCAAAATAGTCGTGGTTTTTAAGGCGTTCGGCGGTTTGTGCGGTCACGCCGGCCTGAGCCGTTCGATTCAGGTCCAAATTCTCGAGGGCGACAAAGCCCTTTGCTGCGGCAGCGATGCTCTGGAGCTCGGCTTGCGTGGTTGCGATGCGGTTGTTTCTTTTGAGCTGGAACGCACAACCCACCAACGATTTGGCAAAATGTTCGCTCGCTCCAGGATCAAGGGCGCCGCACGTCGCGGTTTGGGGACACATCGGGGCCGGCACTTCGGCGTCCATTTCGGCGTCAGGCGTGGCATCGAACTCTGCATCAAAGCCGATTTCGGCATCGGCAACTAGGTCCCCACCCATGTCGTTTTGGCTGGCAATGCCTGAGTCCGCCACGGCCGCTTGATCAAAGCCGAGGTCAAAGGATTCGCTGCCTTCGCTTGAGTCTGAACATCCGGCCAAGGCTAAGAGGACAAAAAATATAGGTTTCATCGCGCCTCCATGCGTTCATGGCTGAGCATGGCTGCCGCTGGGTTGGTTGTCATTGGGAATCGGTGAGGACTTGTGTTCGCTGTTGTTGCGGGATTGGGTGACATTGGCTAAATTTCGCGAAAGTGAATGATGAGTCATTCAGTACCCCAGATTCAATAAGACAGGACCAGACATGTCGCACGCTGAAGCCCCCAAAGGTTGTTCGTTCCTTGTGAACGAGGTTGGCTCGGAGTCCATCTTCTGCCCCGAGAAATTCTCGGAAGAGCAGCGGATGTTTGGCGCGACCGCGCGAGAATTCATGGAGCGCGAGGTGATGCCTCATGTCGCGGAGCTTGAAAAAGGCGCGTTTGATAAGATGGCGGCGCTGCTTCGCAAATCGGCTGATGTGGGTCTGCTGATGGTCGATATTCCCGAAGAATACGGCGGGCTTGAGGTCGACAAAACCACCAGCATGATCGTGACGGAGTATCTGGCGCTCTATCCATCCTTTTCGGTGAGCTTTGGCGCCCATACCGGCATTGGTTCGCAGCCACTTCTGTTTTTTGGAACTCACGAACAGAAAACCAAATTCTTGCCTCGGCTCGCGACAGGTGAACTTTTGGCCGCGTACGCATTGACTGAGCCTGGATCCGGCTCGGACGCGCTGGCAGCTAAAACCACCGCAGTTTTGTCCGACGACGGAGAGCACTACATCTTGAACGGCACGAAGATGTGGATCACGAACGCTGGTTTTGCCGATTTGTTCACGGTCTTTTGCCAGGTAGAAGGCACCAAGTTCACCGCGTTCCTGGTCGAGGCGAGCCTTGAGGGCGTCTCTACGGGCGCCGAAGAGCATAAGATGGGCATCAAGGGTTCATCGACCCGCATGCTCAT
>JBBKVQ010000144.1:0-9456 GCA_037968515.1 Bradymonadaceae bacterium | reverse complement strand
AAGTGTCGTAGCGTAATGTGGCCATATGATTACAAAAGCATTGAACCTGTATGGCGGTGATGCCCGTTGGGTAGCCGTTATTCTTTCGTGTTTGCTGGCTTCCGGCTGCTCTAGCTGCGACGGCGACATGCCTGCCAATAACGCTGGCGGTCTCGACGGATCGACGACACAAGACGGCGGTACGGTCTCTAACCCGGACGACGGCGGAACCCCCGGCGACGCAGGCGTGGTGATACCCGTCCCAGGCGACGGCGCTTGTGCGTGGGAGGTCGGCACTCGCCCAACAGCGACCCTGCCGCCTGTACACACCAACACGTACACACTCGAGCTTGATCGATGGATGATCGACAACAACCAGGGCGACCCGGTCGAGACCCGTCAGCGCATGAACGAGGGCATCAAGTGGGCGGTCGACAACGGCCACGACAAGATCATCATCCCACCGGGGCATTATATTGTCGGCGAGCTCACCAACGAGATTTATTCGGCCGGGCTTGAGCTTCAGGGGAACATGACCTTGGAGCTGTCTGAAGGGACCATCCTCGAGATGATGCCCAACGACCGCCACAATTACTGTGTCATCAGTACCGACGGAAATGACGACATCACAATCCGCGGCGGCGAGATTCGCGGGGACCGTGCAAACCACAATTATTCAGGTGGTTCAAACGATGAAGGCCACGGAATCTGTGTTTGGACGAGCTCAAACCGTGTTCTGATCGAGGACATGGAGCTGCACGAACTGACGGGCGACGGCGTGTTAATCGTGGGCTCGGCGCCCAAGGCCGACGATCCAGCTGCAGAAGTCCCAAGCACCCACGTGACGATCAGAAATAATAAGATTCACCATAATCGTCGCCAAGGTGTGTCGATTGTTGGTGGGCATAATATCGTGATCGAAAATAATCATATCCATCATATTTCGGGCACCTCCCCGCAATTTGGCATCGACATCGAAGGCGCCGGTCGGACGGATAAAGATATTTTAATTTACCGTAATAATTTCCACGACAACTGGGGCGGGGATTATGTGGGCTCGAGTGGCCGCAACGTGTGGCTGGAAGAAAACAAAATGACGCAACGCCAGGTCAACGAAGCCGGGAATTACGACGCGGCGCTTCCTTGCGAAGTGGACGAAGAATGGGGTGGCCAAACAGACGGTCCGATCGTCTTGTGGCAAAACGCCGACACGGTAGTGCTGAACAACATTGTGCGAATGACCACGCGCAGCTCTAACGGCCTGTGGGGCATCATCAATTACCCAGGTGTCCGTGAGGCTGTCCGCAAAAACCCCGTGGGCAACTACATCGCCGGAAACACATTTTATGGGTCTGGGATTCACGGCGCGTTCTATTCGAGCAAGCAATCGTGCATTCGTGTTCTCGAGTTTTTCCATACGAGTAATTAAAGCTTCTAAAACAGCCGATGTCTCGTCCTGTCTCGTGTCTCGTCTCGTATGTCTCACGATGTCCGGAGCTACATTGTATGCGGGTGATTCGCGAGACATGTCCTGTCCCGTCCCGTGTCCCGCGAGGGGCAAAAGATATGGTTGCAACAGGGAGTAGTTCTCACTACCTTTGCTGTAACAGACACAACTAGGGAGGTTGCGCATGACAGATGTACTCTTGGATACGACACAGATAACTCTTAATGCGGCTACGATTATCGCCAGCGATGATGGTGATGCATCAAAGATAAAAGTGAGTAATGACGGTGGGGTGTTTCGAATCGAACTCGATGGAGCCACAGGGAAAATTACGGCTCGTGGAACGAGCGGGAACGCTAGGGTCGAAATCACAAGTGCTGGTGTTTACATAAGAGACTCATCGAACGCGCTGGTTGCTTCGCTTGGGTCCAACGGAAATCTCTACTTCTACCGAAATATTCTGCTGGCTGCCGGGCAAGATATTTGTCTCGATAGTCAGTACGTAGGTGACCGTCTGGCAGCCCTTGAGGCCGCCGTCTTTTAAAATTAGGGGTGAAAAATGAAGAGTTTTAGTGACCTACAGGCGGACGTATTCGCGAAAACCAAGAATCGAAAACCAGAAGAACGGTTTCGAACGCATTCGCGTCATCCAGACCCAGAGCCCGTGATTCAATTTGAGATCGATGGCGAGAAGCACACGTTAGACTTTCGGGATGAGCCCAAGTTCGACGCTAAGGCTAAGCCAAGTCTGATTATCAAGACAGATTGGGAGACTATGGAAGCCATGTGGAATGGCAGGTTGAACCCCTGGGATGCACTAAAGACGGAGCGGTTAGAGCTTGAGGGGTCTCATTTGCTTGGGTCAGCACTTCAGCAGTACTTCAACGCTCAGATAGGCGAGGGCTAAGATGGGCACAATCTACGTTCAGTATCTATCGACAGCCTCCAAGAGGTTCGCATGAGTATGTCAGTTCGGCAGCAATTTGCATTGTTGGGGATCACTGATCTGTCAGCAGGAATTCGTAGTAAGTTAAGCCCATTTTACCAAACCCACCCCACCCATTTTCCTTACAAGCCTGATGGGGCACAGGCAAGCGACCAAACGATTAGCGTGCTTAAGTTAATTAAGGCTTTCAACTACCCGGTTGGCGGCTTTATCGATAGCTATGTGCCGAACAATTCTGGAACTCCACAATTTAGTGAGGAGTGTCAAGGTATTACTGCAGGGCCGTCGGATTGGTTCATCACTACATATAAGGCGATTTTTACCGCAAATCCAACGCGACTTTATAGAGTCCCCTTCACGGGGGATTTGGGTTCATCATCAAGCTGGAACTACGTAGAGGTGCCGTCTGGGCTGAGCGCTTATGACCACTTCGGAGATCCGGTGTATTATACTGCGAATGGAGAAAGCTTTGTCTTAGTTCCGTGCGATGGAAAATCTTCTGAGGGACGACCAGATATAGTGATGCGCTTTGTGGTGCCCACGACGGGAGCGCCTGTGTATCGAGATAGCGCTATTTTAGATGTGCCCAATGTCGGCCAACTTACCGCATGGTC
This sequence comes from Bradymonadaceae bacterium, assembly GCA_037968515.1. Lineage (GTDB taxonomy): Bacteria > Myxococcota_A > Bradymonadia > Bradymonadales > Bradymonadaceae > JBFFMO01. The sequence continues at coordinate 6,470 of JBBKVQ010000144.1, read as the reverse complement.
GGGATTCGACCCTGTAACTAATCTGTATTACGCAACTGAGTTTTGCAAAACTGAAGGACTCGTCGTCCATTGTTTTCGGATTGATTACAACCCTCTCAAGTTTGATTACCTTGGTGGAATCCCGATTCGTCGTACAAATTCGGCGTCGGCAGTTGTTTTTAGGGTGCAAGGTGGAGCGTCTGCTCCATCGAGTCATTTATGGCTTGTTTCTGATACTCGCACAGCAGATGGAGGTGGCCTTCGTTGCATTGAACTCGCTACAGGTACGTTGTTCGGGACGGCATTTCAGATGTCGGGAGATTATCAATCTGAGGGAGTGGGGTGTGTAGGGGGAAGTGAGTGGGAATATGAAGGGGTGTGTTTTGCCGATATGGACCTAGTAGCGCATAACCCCAACCTCAGCGGTCAGTTGCATTGGATATCTCTCAGAAACGATTTGCTATCGGATGACAACGTAACCATTGCCCACTTTGGTGTTGCGTTACCGAGTCAAAAGCCATGGATTTAAGCGCCAAGACTGCATCATCATACATGGTTTATGCTGCTATCTTTTGTATTATTTTTGCTCTTCCAAGCTGTGCCGAAGAGGACGAATGTTCAGGCGGGCCGGCGTACTGCGACGGCAATACCCTTCATATGTGCGATTATTACGAGATTGATGAACGTTGGCATCACGAGATTGTGGAATGCGTTGTGTGTCGTGAGGCGACCCCCGGTCAGGGTCTAGGTTGTGCGATTACACAGACGGATAATCTTGGATGTTTACCGAACATGGCTGGACAGTGTGATGGTCAAAACTATGTTGCTTGTGCAAATGGTTTACCGATATCTACAGATTTTTGTTCATCAGAAGAGATCTGTGAGCAACGAGGCTGTCAGCCTGATGTTGAGCCGACAATTTCGGACGAGAAGTTAACTTGTTATCAAGTATGTAAGCCTCCTAATGAGCGTGTGCTTTCTAGGTCTTTCGAATCCGCGCCCTTTACGGAGGGAAGTGTTTATTGTGGACTAGCGACTTATGCAGATGGCTCTGAGATTAAGCTTGGTTGCTCGGAATTGCCCTATGAGCGTGATTCGGCATTTGTCTCATTGGCCTGCTTGTGCGCGCCGCCTCTCTAATGAAAAGGAGCTGAGCAGGCAGGGCTATGCTCCAAGCGCCTGCATGGCATCGGCCAGTTCTTCGTCGACGATATGGGTGTAAATCATCGTCGTTGAAAGGTGGAACCAGAAACAATTCATCGCCGAGAACACCGTCAACGACGGTTATATCCTGTTATATTTGCTCGGGTGCACGCGGCTACAGGACAACTTAATTAATGCCGGTGGACATCGATATCGGATCCGAAACGTGGCCGGATTGGCTGAGGGCAACATGCAGAATAGCAATGCAGAAGAAGGCTTCCCCGCCACCAGCATCAGCGAACGGCACTTCCCGATGTCAGACGACTCCCCGTACCGCAACTCTTCCCCGGTGTTTTGGTGATGAAAACTACGAATAAAATCGGACTTTTTGTCCTCGTGACGGCGGCTATAGCTGTGGGTATTGGTGTGATGGAAAATTCGCCCCCGACCGCACGCGCTGTGCCACCTGAACTTTTGCCAGGCGCTGACGGCTGCCCCGACGGCGCAGGCCCCGAGATGGTTCGCCTGCCCGAGGGCTTCTGCATCGACACCACGGAAGTCACACGCGGCCAATACGACGCGTGGCTTGCGACCTCACCGGCCACCACGGGGCAACCGACCTCTTGCGCTGAAAACACGGATTTTGAACCCGCGTGTGATAGCGGCGAAAATAATCCAGTGGTCTGTGTCGACTGGTGCGATGCCACCGCGTATTGCGCAGCTGCGGGCAAACGCCTGTGTGGCGGCGTCAGTGATGGGGCCGGCTACGACTTCAATGCATACGCCGATCCCGCTGTCAGCGAATGGCACGCCGCATGTACTTCGGGCGGCGCCAACGCGTACACCTACGGGAACGAGCTGGACACCCAGACCTGCCGCGGCGGGGACGCCGAAGATTACACAACCTGGGGCTTTGTCGACGTCGGCACCCTGCCCGGTTGCCGCTCACCGGAGTCGGCTTATTCGGCGGTCTACGACCTAAGCGGCAACGCCGCCGAATGGGATAATGCCTGCGATGGCGACGACCCAGATTCCCCTTGTCGCATCCGAGGCGGCAGCTTCGAGTTCAACGACGTCGGGTTGCGTTGCTCGATGGCCGAGAACCTGCGCTGGCCTCGTATGCGTAAGGTTGTTTCCGTTGGCATCCGCTGTTGCGCTGACTGAATTTGGCAAGTCGGCCCCCTTGCGAAAACCACGATTGGCTGGTGTACTCTGGTCATGAAGAAGCTGTGCCCACGCGAAAAGTTCCTCGCCACAATCGAACTTTCAGACCTGAAGGAGGCAGCCTGAAATATCGGCCGCCCTACACCATCACCCCGGTGATTTTGAACCTAGTCGCGGAGATCGGCGAGTTGATCGGGCGCTATACTGTGTTGGTCGAACAGGACCAGACACCCCGCCTGCGGCGCGAGAATCGAATCCGCACGATCCAAGCCTCACTCGCGATTGAGAACAACACGCTCACCCTTGAACAAGTCACCGCGGTCATCGAGGGTAAACACGTGTTGGGACACCCTCGCGAGATTCAAGAAGTCCGCAACGCCTTCGCGACCTACGATGCCATGGAAGGGTGGGACGCAAGCACCAACAACGACCTGCTTGAGGCTCACGCATTGCTGATGCACGGTTTGGTGGATGAAATGGGGCGATATCGCACTGGTGGCGTAGGAATCTTTCGGGGCAAGCAGCTGCTGCACATGGCGCCGCCCGCAGATCGCGTGCCGGCGCTGATGCACGACCTCTTAGATTGGCTGAAGACCACCGACGAGCACCCTTTGGTGGCCAGTTGTGTTTTTCATTACGAATTTGAATTCATTCACCCGTTCTCGGACGGCAATGGGCGGATGGGGCGCCTATGGCAAACCCTGATTCTTCGGAACTGGAAGCTGCTGCTGGCTTATCTTCCTGTCGAGACCGTAATCCGTGAGCGCCAAGAGGACTATTACCGCGTCCTCGCGATGTGTGATCAGCAAGCGGATGCCACCCTCTTTGTCGAGTTCATGTTGAGCGCATTGCGAGATGCCGTGCTTCAGGCCGCATCGACCGACCAAGTAGCCGACCAAGTAACCGACCAAGTAGCAGCCTTGATGATGATGGTCGGAATCGACGCTCTGAGCAGCAATGATTTGATGCAGTCATTGGGATTGGCACACCGCCCTACCTTTCGAGACAATTACCTTAACCCCGCACTTGATGGGGATTTCCTCGAGCGTACTCAACCAGATTCACCCCGCTCTCCGACGCAGCGTTATAGGTTGACCCAAAAGGGTCGGCGATGGCTCGAAGGTCACGCTGCAACATCTGAGTAGGCCTCTTGCCGCGTATTACAGCTATCCCGAAGCGAAAAGTTCATCGCCGAAATTGAACTTCAAGAGCTCGGCCTACAGATAAAGCGGACGTGGTCGCACGACAATCGCATGCGCGGCTGGAGCCACGCGCACCGAGCGCAGAATCGCAGGCGCGGCTGGAGCCACGCGTACCAATCACAACGTCGCAGGCGCGGCTGGAGCCACGCGTACCCATCACAAGCGTTTGTCTTTTTGTAGCGTGCGAAGAAAGAGCTATAGTGGGCGCGGGCGCGTGCCCAAGCAGTCAAACCCACGCAGGAACCCATGCTCTCCAAATACCGCCCAGCTCGTCTCGCGCTCTACCTTGGCATCATTGCTACGCTCGCCTTTTCGGCCTGCACCGATTCCGTGACGTCGAATCAAACGACGCCGGATATGGGTAGCGAAGACACCGGAACCGACACGGCTACCGACACGGGAGTGCAAGCCGTATGCGGTGATGGCAAACGGACCGCCCCCGAAAAATGTGATGACGGCAACACTGCCGCTGACGATGGTTGTGCCGCCGACTGCAGCGCCATCGAAGATGGCTGGTCTTGCCCGGCGAGCGGCCCCTGCGTGGACGAGACGGTCTGTGGGGATGGAAATTTGTCGTCGGACGAGGCTTGCGACGATGGCAACACGGTATCTGACGACGGTTGTGCCGCCGACTGCCTAGCCATCGAAGACGGCTGGAATTGTCTGGAGAGCGGCGCTGCGTGTACAGCCGCAGCCTGTGGCGACGGCTTCTTAGCTGGCGCCGAAGCTTGTGATGACGGCAATCCAAATGACGGTGATGGTTGCGGCGCGACCTGCACCGTCGAGGCTGGCTGGGTGTGTTTGGCGACCGGTGTTTGCATCGCCCAACAATGCGGCGATGGCATCCTTGCTGGCGAAGAAGCCTGCGATGATGGAAACACCGTAGGCGATGATGGCTGCGCGGCTGACTGTGCCGTGGTCGAGCCCAACTACATCTGCCCCACCGCTAACCAAGCGTGCCAATCGACCGTCGTATGCGGCGATCGGCGAGTCGGTCCAACCGAAGGTTGTGACGATGGCAATAATGTCTCTGGCGACGGCTGCAGCAATCTTTGTGCGCTCGAGGCCGGCTGGTCCTGCCCCTCCCCTGGTGCTCGCTGTCGTGCCGCCCAATGTGGCGACGGTATCCTTGCAGGTACCGAAGCCTGCGATGACGCGGATATGGACAACGGCGACGGATGTTCGAGCCTGTGCCAAGTCGAAACCGGCTGGGCGTGCCCACCGGCGATGTCGTGTTTCCAGACCGTTTGTGGTGATGGAATGCTCGAAGGCACCGAACAATGCGATGATAATAATGTGCGGCCCTTTGATGGATGCTCACAAAACTGCACCAACGAACCAAGCTGCAGTGGCGGCACGTGCACCGCAATCTGTGGCGATGGCGTCATCTTGCCCGGCGCCAACCAAGAGGCCTGTGACGACGGAAATACGAGCGCTGGCGATGGTTGCTCGGCCACATGCACCGTCGAACCCGGTTGGAGCTGCGTGGTGCAGCCTGAGCCGCTCCCTGCCAATATCGTGCTTCCATTGGTGGTCCGCGATTTCAAGGGGATCCAGTGGTATGCGGACACAGCGGCCGCTCACGGGCACCCAGACTTCAACGACCCGCTCGATGGTAACGGCGTGATCTCGTTTGGGATCGTGCAATCAACCCTTGGGGCCAATGGGCGCCCCACGCTTTCGTACGCCAACGCATCACCAACCGACACCACCGGACTGCCAAAATCAGCGACCCGATTCGCGCAGTGGTACGACAGTTCCAGCCCCTGGAATATCGAAGTCATTCGCTACCTGACGCTCACGCGTGGCGGGACTGGTTCTTATAGTTACGACTCGACCGCCCAAGGTTTTGCCCCGTTTAGCACCAAGGGGTTTTACCCGATCGATAACGGCGGCTGGGTGGCCCAAGGCTCCGAAAGCCTGCGATTGGCGGACGCGAACATCAACGACGGCGCCAATCACAACTTCAACTTCACGACCGAGACCCGTTTTTATTTCCAGTACGAAGGCACCGAGGTCCTGAACTTCTCGGGGGACGACGACATGTGGGTCTTCATTGATGGACGGCTCTGCCTTGATGTGGGCGGCTTACATGGCACACAAGTCGCGACGATGAACCTTGCAAACCCAGCGCTCGAAGCCAACGCCACGCAGCGCGGTATTGTGACGGCGTGTAAGGCCCATTTGGCTTCTTTGGTCACCGCGGCAAACCCCAAACCCCTGGTCGAAATGGTGATTTTCCACGCAGAACGACACACCTCGGGATCGAACTTCAAACTCGATTTGCGTGGTTTCGTCAAACAGCGCTCAAGCTGCGAAGAAACGTGCGGAGACGCCATCGTGACCATCGGCGAAGTCTGTGACGATGGCGTCAATGACGGCTCATACAGTGGTTGTTCGGCGGATTGCCTGTCGCTCGGCGGGTATTGCGGCGACGCCATCAAGGAAGGCCCGGAAGTCTGCGATAACGGTGTGACCGTCAACGACGGCAGGTACAACGGCTGCAACCCCGACTGTACCCCTGCTGGAACCTGCGGTGACGCAGTCGTGCAGCCTCGTAACGAAGTCTGTGACGACGGCGTCAACGACGGCGCGTATGGCGGCTGTTCGGCCGATTGCCAGATGCGCAGCGCACGCTGTGGGGATGGAACGGTTAACGGTCCGGAAGCCTGCGATAAGGGCGCTGGGCAAAACCTTGGCGGCTACAACGGCTGTAACCCAGACTGCACCAAAGCCCCATACTGCGGCGATGGTGTGCGTCAGGGCGCTGAGCAGTGCGACGATGGCAATACGAACCAGAATGACGGCTGCACCAACGACTGCGTTCGCCCGCTTTTGTAATTCGGTTCGCCTAGCCTGCGATTCGGTTCGAGTGGCTCCAGCCGCGCTGCGATTCTGCGCCCGGTACGCGTGGCTCCAGCCGCGCTGCGATTTGAGCTTGGTACGCAGGCCCTATGGCCTGCATGCGATTTGAGCTTGGTA
>JBBKVQ010000143.1:0-4449 GCA_037968515.1 Bradymonadaceae bacterium | reverse complement strand
GAGTGCTTTCGACTTTGGAGCGTTGTCATTTTCCTCTTGGAGCGCTAAAAGCCAACAAGCATCAGGGCTCAGGACGCGAACGCTATCATGTCGTCAAAAAAGTTCCCATATCTCGTCATCAACACTGTGTTGATGATGTTTATTGCAGGCGTTGGCTGTGCAAGCCAAGTCGGCGACGAATGTGTAAGCAGCGCCGAATGTCCATCGGGCGCCATCTGCGATGTCACGGTCGAGGCCGGATATTGCACCATTACGCCTTGTCAGTATGACACTTGCCCCAGTGACTCCGTCTGCATTCAGTTCAGCCGCGAAGAGTCATTTTGTATGGCCTACTGTGAGTCCTCCGGCGATTGCCGTGACGGTTACACCTGCCGCAAAGACATCGAAGGCCCGGGCTTTTGCTACGTGCCATCCGAAGCCCCCGTAGAGTAGCCGCTTGTATGCTGGGCCGGTCTTCGGCACTCTAGCGACCATGCGATGCATCACCTTATTTTTCATCCTCATGACCCTCGCCGGGTGCACTCCAGAAATCACTTGTGTTGATGTGGGCTGCACGCAGGGGTTCACCTGTGACGTTGAGTCCGGCGCTTGCGTAGAAATCGTGTCGGATTGCCGTGCCGAGAACACCTGTCGCCCTGCCGAAATCTGCGATGCTGCGACAGGTCAGTGCCGTCCGGTTGAGGTAAAATGTGCCGATGGAAACCCTTGTCCAGGCGGACTTATCTGTGACGGCCAGACAGGGGTCTGCAAACCGGCTTTCAGATGCACAGTCGACGGCTGTTCCACGGCCGAACTGTGCGATTCCAGGACGGAACGCTGTGTTCCCAAACCCTGTGCGGAGGACAAAGATTGCCCCGACACCCACGTCTGCGAAGGTTCAGTGTGCCGATTCGGATGCCGACCTAGTTTGTCGACCTGCCCTCCCGGGCAATCTTGTCTCTTTCAAACCGGTGACAACGCCGGGCTGTGTCGCCCCAATTGTGCGCAGGATACAGACTGCCCTTTTGGTCAGCGCTGCGCCCTGACCGCGGGGTTTTCGTCCTGTGAACTCGAAGGGGCGTGCGATTCTCCCTTGGATTGCCGACCCGATGAAACCTGCACTGGTGGTGCATGCATCCAGCCTCCCTGCAGCACGAATGAAGACTGTTTGCCGACTCAGATTTGCGAGATCCCGGTCGGAGCGTGTTTGAACGTGAGTTGTGACGAAGACATTTACGCCGAAGTCCTGCCCAATCATTCACGCGCTTCGGCATTTGCGCTGGCTCCGGCCTCTGAGTGCCCCAACACGGCGACTCCTGCCTGCGTTTACGACGACCTGACACTGTGTCCCCAGACATCTGACTGGTTCTCGGTGCGCGCAGGCAGCACAGACGTTGTCCGAGTGCGAATCGAGCAGTCTTCCGACATCCCGGATGTCGATCTTTATGTATGGGGCGCAGACGGCACGCTGCTGGCGCAAAACACCTTATTGGACCCGATCTCGACCGTGCGAGTGGCTCCAAACCGCGACCAAATCCTGTTCATCGAAATCCGTCCAACGACCTACACGACCTCGACCTACGCGTTGTCGATCGCCCGGGAATTCTGCGCCAACGACGCGTTTGAAGAAAACGACACACCTAGCGATGCAACAGCAGTCGCGACGGCAGACAACACTCCGTCCGAAATCCGCGCCAAGACATGTGGACTCGACGAGGACTGGTTTGTTTTGGGCAATCTTAGTGCGCAGAACGGCCTGAGAGTCGCACGAACACTTTCCGACACATCGTTGGTGGTCCAGGTGTTGTCGCCCGACGGCGAAGTCCTGGAAATTGCACGAGGACAAGAGCGTGAATGGCCCCGAATTGGCGTCGCTGGAGACTACTACTTTCGTGTTTTGTCAGCGCTGGGTCTAAGCAGTGATTATCGCCTGGGCTACACGGTGCTTACCCAGTGGGAATGCCCAAATGCGGGAACCTACAACACACCTGCAACCTCGGCTCAGTCCACCCAAGGGTCGGCAGTCTACGGCCTCTGTCCAATCAATGACGGATGGGATGTCGTATTCGTCGAGTTAAATGGCGTGACTGCGGGCAATTTGAGCGTCACCGTCGTCCCAGGACCGGACGCCCCATCCCTGGATATAAGCCTGCTTGTTGACGGCACGACACCTGTTCGCACGGCTGTCTGGACTGGCGGTGCCTGGGAGATTACAGCCCCAGTTGGTGCTGGCCGTTATCTGGTGAGGGTCGCTTCAAACCAACCGGTTGAGCGAATTGAAACAGACCCAGACTTTGAGTTGTCGTGGGCGATTCAGGAATGACGACGTAAGAACGTCGGAATCTCTTTCCAGACCCCGAACCAAATCGCCAATTCGCGCTCGTCGAGCCCGGCTCTCAAGAAAACACTTCTGATCGAGCGGACGACGTACTCTTTGCCTGACGACTTAAAAAACCCTGTGAGCTCCAGCGCCTCCTCGGCACTGTCGAGCATTCGCTCCACTTGTTCGCGGCGAGCCAAAGGGAACGAAGCCTCTTGCTCGACCTTAGCGCCTGAAAGCCGAAAGCACTCCCAAAGAGTAAGCAGCACGGCCTGTCCCAAATTCACGGAAGAATAGTCAGGGTTTGTAGGAATACACACGACCGCATCGCAATGATCCAAGGCTTCGTTGGACAGACCGTGGTCTTCGCGGCCAAACAAAAAAGCCACCTTACCTGGTGACGCGAGTGCCTCCTCGGCAGCTTCACTTGGATGGAGCACGGGCCAGTTTCCCGCACGGCCCCTCGCTGAAGTACCGATCACACGTACACAATCCGAAAGCGCGTCCTCCAGCGAGTCGAATCGTTTCAAATTGGAAACGATGTCCTCGCATTTGGGGGCGCTGACGAGGATCCAATGCGGATCGCCAATCGCGGGCGAAACCAAACGTACATCCGTCACCCCGAAGTTTTTCGCGGCACGAATGGTGTTTCCGATGTTGATGTCGTCCTGAGGTTGCCACAGAACGACGCATACGTTTTCAAGGGGAGCCACGGTCACTCGTTGCGTCGTCGTGGCTGGCGGAGGAATGTAGGGACGTCCATTTGCTCTTCTTCGGTCGGGCTGAGTCCGCCGCCCACTTGCCGAACGCTGCCGTTATGCGAACGAATGAAACTGGCGCGACGATCATCTGCCGCGGGGGCCGCAGGCGGTGTCTTAACTTCCTCGGCCTCGGCTTCTGCAATGGCAGCAGCTTCGTCTGCAGCTGGCATTCCTGTAACCGTGGTGCGCAAATCACGTTGAGACGTTCTAACCGGAACCGCGGTCTCTTTGCGACGGCTTGATGCCTCAATCTCTGCCACTGCCGACGGAAAGCCCGTCGCGATTACAGTAACTTTGATCTCGTCGCGCATGTCTTCGTCGATAACGTTTCCGAAGATGATATGTGCGTCTTCATCCGCGGCTTCTTCGATGAGACTCGCTGCTTCGTTGATTTCTTTGAGCGTCATGTCATAGCCGCCCGTGATGTTGATAAGGATGCCAGTGGCTCCCTCTATCGAAACATCTTCGAGCAACGGAGACGAAATCGCCATTTCGGCTGCATCGATCGCACGTGTAGGCCCCGAGGCACGACCGGTCCCCATCAGCGCCAAGCCTTTGCCCTGCATGATGGTTCGCACATCGGCGAAGTCGACGTTCACCAGACCACGAACAGTAATCAGGCTGGAGATCCCTTGAACGGCTTGGAGGAGGACTTCATCAGCCCGCTTGAAAGCCTCAAGGATGGTGGTGTCATCTCCCGCGACTGCCAACAGTCGTTGATTGGGAATCGTAATCAGGGTGTCGACCGAAGCGGCGAGGTTACGAATTCCCTCTTCAGCCTGACGACGACGACGACGTCCTTCGAAATGAAACGGTTTGGTTACGACTCCAACCGTCAACGCGCCGATTTCGCGGGCGATATTTGCGATGATTGGGGCGGCTCCGGTACCGGTGCCGCCGCCCATACCTGCGGTCACAAACACCATATCGGCGCCAGCCATAAGCTCAGCAATACGAGCTTGGTCTTCAAGCGCCGCTGAGCGACCCACCTCGGGGTTGGCGCCTGCACCAAGACCCTTGGTGTGCTTGGTGCCCAGCTGGAGCTTGATCGACGCGAGATTTGTCTCGAGCGCCTGCATATCGGTGTTTGCAGCGATAAATTCAACGCCACTGATCCCTTCCGCGACCATGGTGTTGATGGCGTTTCCGCCGCCCCCGCCAACTCCGATCACTTTAATACGGGCTGAATCTGGAAGCTCGACATCATCAAATTGGAGCATGATTAACCTGACCTGTCTCTTTCGAGGATAAGTCGTCCAGTTAGGGTGGACTGACGTGGCGGACCATACCACCGCAGATGCGCACCTTCAAGGTGTGCCGCGGGGTTCCGGCAAATCAGAACATATCGGCGAACCATTGTTTCATACGAGTAGCGACCCTGTCGTAGAT
>JBBKVQ010000142.1:0-3550 GCA_037968515.1 Bradymonadaceae bacterium | reverse complement strand
ATTCATGTGCTGTGCCATGGGTTTGAGGACGCGCGGATTATAAGGGCGTGCAGCGAGGCGACGCAACACAATTAGGACCTTTAACTTACGAAAGGAATACCCAGCGGTTTGACTTTGCTTGTTCCGCGTATTGATTTACAAGCGACCCGAGTTCGCTCGGCCAACCCACGAGAGCTTGACATGAAACGTACTGAACTCACAAAGAAGACCGCAGCCAACAAGGGCTTTGCAGCCCTTGGTGCAGCGACCGTTTCGATTCTTTTGGCGTGGTTATTGACGCCTTTCATGCTGATTATTGGCGCCCCAGTCACAGCATGGATGACGTATCGCTGGTTTCAGTATCGAGCGAAATGGGGACTTCGCTTTTAGGGAGAAATTATGTTCGATCGTGCAAAACTATCTGCACTTCAGTTGTTGCCAAAAAATGCCGTTAGTCGCGCGCTGGGTGTTGTTTCAGACCTTCCGTTGCCGCCCGGCGTACGAAGTGTAGTCAACACCGGCTTTGCTTCCGCTGCTGGCATAGACGTGTCAGAAGCCGAGCAAAATCCAGGAGCCTATCCAAGTCTAAACGCGTTTTTTACGCGACGACTTAAGGATGGATCTCGCGATATCCAAGGCACCCAGCACGATCAGATGGTTTCTCCCTGTGACGGTCGCCTTTCCCATTTCGGCCCGATCACACGCCAAACGCTGGTTCAAGCTAAAGGGCGTGACTACCGACTTGTCGACTTGCTCGACTCAGGAAGTGACGCCGCCGGTTTTGCAGACGGTCACTTCGCCACAATCTATTTGTCGCCAAGGGACTACCATCGCGTGCATTTCCCGGTTTCGGGAACAGCCGTCAAAGTCGCATACATTCCTGGGCACCTTTTCCCTGTGAATCCTTTCGCCGTTGCCAATGTTGACCAGCTTTTTGCGGTCAATGAACGCTTGATCACTTACGTCGAAAACGACGAACTCGGACGAGTCGGTGTTGTGATGGTTGGTGCGACTTGCGTGGGGCGGATGAGCCTGGACTTCCACGAACATGTCACCAACGGCAGCCTTCGTCGGCGCGAGGATTTTGAGCTTGCGACGCCCCTGGATTGCACCGCTGGAGACGAGTTGGGAATGTTTAACCTCGGCTCCACGGTGGTCTTGGTGATAGCAAACAACAAGTTCCAATTCGATCCGGAATTGACCTCGGGCCAGCCGATCCGTATGGGCCAGCGTCTTGGCCACGTCTAGCGCCGAGAACGTGAGGCGAAAGACTTGTGGCAGGTCGGGGTGTGGTATAGACTCGGCCTGCTTTAAACATCATCCATTCGGGATGCTGCCGGCGGTTTTTGCCCCGGCGTAAAGAGTGTAATGTAGGTCTGCGAGGAGGCCCTCAACGTGTCCAACTCCGCTGATAATTCGCCGAGCATTCACTCCAATCTCGACGAAGACAGTGACGTGATTGAACTGACTGAAGAAGTCGGTTCCGCGGCGCCCGTTATGGACGACCTAGCTTTCGCTATTCCTGAGTTCAAGATTCCAACCGGACAAACCAGCGTGGTTTCGTCGGACGAGGATGAGTTTCAGGACGGCCCGGAAGAAGGCTTTGATCGCGAAGAACTCGTGCGAACCGTGAGAATGGAAGCATTCGATCGTCACCAATTGGAACTCCTCGACGCTGTCCGCAAGTGGTCGATCAGTGCGCATCTGCGCGACCAGCGGTTCGCGCCAGATATTCTGGTCGGACCTCCACGTGTGCTCACGAAGAAATGGCAGGATTCGGTTTCCGTTTCGTCTGACGAGGCTCAGCCGGGAACCTGGAATTCTGATACCCGAACTTCGTCAGCGAAAACGGTTCAAACCAACACCATTACTGAAGAAGATGTTGCACGCGCGATGGCGGCTAACGAGCCGCCGCGTGAAAGTGATGCTGTCGTGATGCCCGAAGATCCTGTCGCGAAGCCGGAAGATCCTGACGTAACGCCGGAACAGGAGCCGATGGACGACCCTGTGAACTCTCCAGAAGCAGCGGCTGCGGTCGTGCCCCAATATGTCGAGGAATCAGTTTTTCCGAGCGATCCTTCCGATGACTACCGTGACATGGAGTCAGAAGACCTTCCGGAGTTGGAACTCGACAGCGAGATCCTTGAGGATGCGACGCCATTGCCGCAACCTCCCCCGAAACCTGATTTGGTCGAAGTCCGCACTACGAGTCGTGCTCGTCAGACGACACAGCCCGTCCCCGCTCGCCGCGAGCGACCTGAGGCACTCGATACAGGCGACGATATCAGCGGGATCGTGCAGGAGTTGCTCGACGAAAAACCCAAAAAAGTTCCGAACGCAGCCGAGTTAAAGCGCGCGAACTGGTTTGTCGATGTCTTTACGGAAGAGTACCTGCGTACCCTTCCGAAGGATATTGCGAGGCAGACTGAGGTCGAAACAGAGTTCATCCTTGAGTCCCTCGGGGTCAAGAAAGGGGCACGTATCTTCGACCTCGCTTGTGGCTTTGGCCGCCATTCGATCAACCTGGCTCGACGCGGTTATGAAGTGGCTGGACTTGATCTATCCATGGCGATGTTGCAGCGGGCGTTGACCGAAGCACAGCGACACGCTCTGTCGATTAAGTTCATTCATGGCGACATGCGTGAACTCAACTTCAATGAAATATTTGACGCCTGTTTCCTTTGGCAAACGTCGTTCGGGTACTTCGACGATCGAACAAATTTCAAAGTGCTCCAAGGCGTTCATCGTGCGCTGAAGAGTGGTGGCCGCGTTTTGATCGACATGGTCAACCGTGACTACGTCGTCGCCGAAATGCCGTCTCGCACCTGGTGGGAAGGTGTGGAGTGTGTGTTTTTGGAGGAAGTGGAGTTCGATTATGAATCGAGCGTCCTCCACACGAAGCGCTCGTTTATCTACGAAGACGGTTCACCGCCCCAAGAGTTCAACAGCTATATCCGTTTGTACTCATTGCACGAACTGAATCAGATTCTCAGTATTGCGGGATTTGATCTGCTCGAAGTGACGGGCGATTTGTGCCATCGAGGCAGCTTCCTCGGTCCCAACAGTCACAGCATGATTCTGTTGGCAGAAAAACGCTAATCGTCTGACTCGACTCAACAAAAAAAGGCGCCCTTGGGCGCCTTTTTTTTATCTGGTCGAGTCAGGTCTATTTGGCTTCAATGACTGCGATCTCGTCGACAAAATCAAGGAGGAGCAGTCCATCTTCGGTGGCTACGAAGCCTTGGGCGACCTTCGAGTAGGTGCCTTTAAAAACATGTTCCTGACCTTCTTCAATCTTCGATCGCTTAACGAAGTCGTCATCAAATCCAACGATGCGGAGGACCTTCTGGGCGTCGGCATCATCTTTGATGAAGAGATTGGGTTCTGGGCACGGCTCGCCAGACTTCTTCGTCTTTTTCGGGTCGCAAGGAGTCGAGATCTTCACGATCAAGCCCTTCACATCAACCTTCTGGTCCATGTGGTTGTCTTGATGATGAATGAGACCTTCGACGCGCATGGAGCCGTCGCCGTTCTTCTCAGGAATCGAGAAACCACTTGAAGGGGGGGGATC
>JBBKVQ010000141.1:0-8767 GCA_037968515.1 Bradymonadaceae bacterium | reverse complement strand
CGGCTCGATGTCCAATTCGGCTTCGATATCAAGATCCGCAAGGTCGATTGGCGGAAGTGCACCGACTGGAGGCCCGGGTGGCGGAGGAGGCGGAGCTGCCGCTGCCTGGCCGTGGGCCTCAAGTTGAAGCACAAAGTCGCCTATATAGACTTTGTCTGAATCGGTGAGCGGTTGCTCCCCTGCGATTTTACGACCGTTGACATAAGTCCCGTTCGTAGAACCGAGGTCGGATACCGAGAACCCACCATCTTGCAACACAATCCGTGAGTGCTTCTTGGAAACGTTGCCCTTAGGTAGGACAATATCGTTTCCTTTCATGCGCCCGATCGTGATCTCTGCTTTAGAGAACTCGAACGTGGACTGTTGCCCTCCCTTTTCACTGACGATAACGGTGAACATGGGCGGAAGAACCTCCGTTTCAGGTATTCTGGCTAAAATTCGCTACGACATCCTAAACGCAATTGCGCGCGTCGCCAACGAGCCATGCTCGGGATCGTGTCAGAGGGGGCAAAAAGTGTCAAGAAATCGACGCACGAGTCACTTTCGCAAAACAGCGCAAAATGCCGTGCATCATCGAGTTCCCGTTACTCTTTGTCCGCTTCAACGTCCCCCGAATTATTTTCGACAATTTCACTGTCAGAACTTTGTGTTTTGACGGCTTCTTCGATGTCTTGGCCTTTTGGGCTCTCGACTTCATCGATATTTTTACTCACAGACCCATCAGTCGAGCCCTCAGCCTTAGCTGCAGCTTCGGCCAATATTTCCGCGGCTTCAGAGGCCACTACTTCTTTACGAACGACTTCCAATGCGGCGGTCTTTTCTTTGAACCGAGGATCTTCGATCACGGGCAGAGGCAAGCGATCAAAAACCGTAGGGTCAACCGTCGTATATTGCGGGTCGTAGAGGTGGCATTTCACCAAGTGCCCACCTTCAACCTTGTGGGTTGAGGGTTCAATCGTGTCACACGGCTTAAATTTAGCCGGGCAACGCGTATGGAATCGGCATCCCGATGGTGGGTTGATGGGCGAGGGTACGTCGCCCGCCAGAATCACCCTTTGAGCACGGCGCCGCGGATTGGGATGTGGAATCGCCGAAAGAAGTGCTTGGGTGTACGGATGGCGTGGGCCTTCGAACAGGTCATCACAGCCGGCCATTTCCACGATCTGTCCCAGATACATCACCGCGATGCGATCCGAGATATGCTTCACAACCGAAAGGTCGTGCGCAATGAAAAGGTAGCTCAGATTGAACTCTTGCTGCAGGTCTTGCAGCAGGTTGATGACCTGGGCTTGAACCGACACATCCAGGGCGCTGACAGCCTCGTCGCACACGATGAATTTGGGGTTCAAAGCTAGAGCGCGTGCAATGCCGAGACGCTGACGTTGACCGCCGGAAAATTCATGCGGATATCGCGTGATGTAGGACGGCTGAAGGCCGACTCGCTCCAGAAGTCCTTCAACCATTTCACGACGTTGGTCGCCTTTAGCAATCCCGTGAAACTCGATGGCTTCGCCGATGATGCTTTCGATGGTCATTCGAGGATTCAAGCTCGAATACGGGTCCTGAAAGATGATCTGCATGTCACGGCGTGCGGCGCGCAGTTCCTCACGTTGCAACGTGAAGATATCGCGGCCCTCAAAGATTGCCTCACCAGCAGTCGGCTCCAGCAATCGCAGCAAGGTCCGTCCAGCTGTGGTTTTGCCACAACCGGATTCGCCCACAAGACCCACGGTCTCGTTCGCGTTGACGGTGAAACTCACGTCGTCAACAGCTTTGACCTGACCCGCAACGCGACCCAGAATTCCCTTAGTAATAGGGAAGTACTTCTTGAGATTTTTGACCTCTAGAAGCGGTGTTTGTGTAGCCGTCATGCTCTGTCTCTCGTGACTCAGGCGGCCGTTCCCGGCTTGGTATCGTACTTAAGTTTCCCCGACCTCACGTCGTCTGCGTACCAGCAGGCGACCATATGGCCCGGGTCAATTTCGACGTCAGGTGGAAGTTCCGCGCACTTTTCTGTCGCGAATGGACATCGTGTTCGGAAGCGGCAACCCGTCGGGAAGTCTTGGGGACGCGGAACCATCCCAGGGATCACGTAAAGCCGGTCGCGTTCTTCTTCATCAGCTTCGAAGCTGGGAAGACTCTTGAACAGGCCCAGTGTGTAGGGATGGGCAGGGCGCTCAAACAGCGAAAAGACATCCGCGTATTCGACGATTTTTCCCGCGTACATCACTGCAACGTGGTCACAGGTCTCGGCGACGACGCCCAAATCGTGCGTGATGAACAGAATCGACATGCCAAATTCAGCCTTAAGCTCATTAAGGAGTTCGAGAATCTGGGCCTGGATGGTTACATCCAACGCGGTCGTCGGTTCATCGGCAATCAGTAGTTTGGGCCGACACGCCAACGCCATCGCGATCATCACACGCTGCTTCATACCGCCGGACATCTGGTGCGGATATTCGTCAATCCGTTGTTTGGGCGATGGAATCCCAACCCGCTCAAGCATCGAGATCGCCAGTTCGCGAGCCTCGGGGTACTCGAGTTCTTGATGCAACGTGATGGCTTCCACAATCTGGTCACCCACCGTGAACACCGGATTAAGGCTGGTCATCGGCTCTTGGAAGATCATCGAAATATCGTTTCCACGAATCCCGCGCATCTCGTCGTCCGAGAATTTCACGAGGTCTTTACCCTCGAACAGAATCTGTCCGCCCACAATCTTTCCTGGCGGGCTCGGAATGAGCTGCAGAATCGAAAGCGCTGTCACGGACTTTCCGGAACCAGACTCACCGACGACCCCCAGAGTCTGCCCCTTGTTGATCGAGTAAGACACGCCATCGACAGAGGGTAGAACCCCGTCGTCAGTGAAGAAGTGGGTTTTGAGACCCTTGATTTCTAGAAGTGGCTTGTTGCTCATCGTCACTTCCTCAGTTTGGGGTCGAGTGCGTCACGTGCGCCTTCACCGACCAAGTTTAGAAGAATGACGGTCACAAAAATTGCCAGACCGGGGGCCAAAATCAGCACGTCTTTTCCGGTCTCACGACCGGCAGTGAGAATCTGCCCCCAGCTGGGTGCGGTGGCTGGTCCCAAGCCAAGGAAGCTCAGAGAAGCCTCGATCAAGATGGCTCCAGCGACACCGAAGGTCGCAGAAACAAACACAGGACCAAGGGCATTTGGCATCACATGCCGAAATATGATTCTGCGTTCGGTCAGTCCAAGCGCAATCGCGGCCTGAACAAAGTCTTGGCGTTTAAGTAGTAGGAATTCGGAGCGCACCAAACGTGCGATGCCTGTCCAACCGGTCAAGCCGATGATGAGCATGATATGGAAAATGCTGGGATCGTCGATGAAGCCACGAAGCGTCAGAATCAGGAAGAAAGTTGGGAAACAAATCATGACTTCGACCAATCGAAGCACAACCATGTCGACCCACTTCCCGAAGTAGCCCGCGAGCCCCCCCAATATCACGCCGATCGTCGTGTAAATCGCGACTGCAACAACACCAATCGTCAACGAAATACGAGTGCCATACAGAATGCGTGTGAAGACATCGCGGCCCTCACGGTCGGTTCCCAGAAAGTGTTTCCAATCCGGATCCAAGATCACTGAAGTCAAATCCACATCGCGGAACGAGAACTGCAAAAGCGGAAAGACCGTCGATACCGAGGAGTTCCCGGCCATCGTGATCCAATCGACATAAGGTTCGCGGAATTCCCAAAAGTAAATCACTGTGAACACGAGAATTTGGGCCAGCGCAGACCACGACACAAATCGTGTGCGTAACCTGACAAAATCACGTCGTTTGATATCCCCTTTGGACTTTTTCAACCCTATCCAAATGACGAAATTAATCGGCATCGTGAAGATGAGCATGTTGAAAAAGATATCGAGGCCGCTCTCGAAGAAGTTTCGGTCGAACAGTGCGCTGAACCATGGAAAATGCACGCCTGCCAAATTGGCGGCGCCGACTCCTTCAGGAACGCTGGCATAGAAGGGCACGTTGAGCGCGAGCACGGGCGCCAAAACAGCAATCACGAAGAGCCAGAGAACGCCGTACATGCTGTAGTAAGACAGCGGATACTTCTGGAATTGGTTCCAGATAATATCGCCATACGACTTGAACTCAGCTTCGGCTTTGGCTCGCGCAGCAGCTTTAGCGGTTTCGGTATTTTTGATGTCGTCCATCTTTTACCTCAATCGAAGCTGATACGTGGGTCAACGATGGCGTAGCTGATATCGGACGCGAGAAGTCCGAACAGCGTCAAAACGGTCGAGATCAAGAGCACTCCCATGATCGCGTTATAATCACGTGCGAAAATACTTTCGAACATGAAGAGTCCCATTCCTGGGATGTTAAATACGTATTCGATGACCACCGAGCCGCCGATGAGCGCTGGCAACATCGTTCCAAGCAGCGTCAATACGGGAATCATACCGTTTCGAACGGCGTGTTTGACGATGACCATGGTCTCCGACAAGCCTTTCGCACGAGCGGTCCTAATAAAGTCGGCGCGAATGGTGTCCAAGAGGCCCGTTCGTGCGTAACGGCTAAGGCTGGCGATGCCGCCATACGTCATGCAGAACACCGGCAGGAGCAGGTGGTAGCTCGCGCTTACCAGATAATCCATGGTCGTCATATCGGCGGTGCTGGCAGGGCTTTCGCCGTACCACGCTGGCAACTGGCCAGCGAAGCCACCAGTAGGGAACAGACCGTAGGGGTCGCCGTCGGCAAACCAGTTAAGCAGCAGCAGGCCCACAAAGAAACTTGGAAGGCTGTAGAATGCCAGAAGCACAGCCGTGACCACTCGGTCAGCAGGGGAGTTCTGTTTGTAGGCACTCCACACACCAATCGGAATCGAGAACAAATAGGCGAAGAAAATCGCCAGGAAATTGAGGGTCAATGTGTAAGGCAGGCGCTCCATAATTTTGTCGAGAACCGGCCGTTTATCGATGTGGCTTACGCCAAAATCGAATCGGGCCAGATTGCCCCAATACTTCGAGAAACGTGTGTCGAAGAACATCATTGAGGCTTTGTCGCCCATGTCCCAATTCCAACGATCGCCATGAGATGCAAACCATGGGGTCCATTTCTCGGCCATGAGGGTTTCGATTTCGGGCATGGTGACTTGGTCCGACGCGGTCCAAGCGCTGATCAGTTCATTTTCAGCGGCCACTTCACGATTGAACACCCGCTGTTCAGGTGTTTGGGATTTCCCGTACTCGTTCAAAAGGCGTCGCTTGGCGTTGACCGACAGGCGGTTGATGGCGAGCTTTCGGATATCGACACGCGTATCGGTCTGCGCAATTTCGACAAGCTGCGGCACGACGTACGTTCCCCAATCTTCGATGACATCCTGCGCTTCGATGACTCTGCCGGATTTTGGTTTTTGGTCCGCGTTCAGGCAGTTCACTGGAGTGTTAGCAGCAGTGCAGGTTGGACGAGCAAAGTCCCCGAGAACCCGCAATTCTTCGAACACGTCTGCACGGGTGAGCAAGAAACGTGTGTTGAACATCACGGGTTTATCGAAATTGAACTGCTCTTTGAAGATTCGGTAGCTCTCACGAGCCTCCGACGACTTCGAGTCCTGTGTGCCCTCGGCCGTAACCGACGACGAGGTCGGCTTGCCGGGAGCCAGATTAAGCACCAGGAAGATGATCACCGAGATGAGAAACAAAGTCGGGAACATCAGCATGATGCGTTTGATGATGTACGTTGCCATCGAGTCGCCCTGCTAGGAGTACGGGAATGTTCCGAACGTTATTTGGACTTTTTGCCTTCGGCGTCGGCATCGATCCACCATGGCAGCGAGTAGAGCTGCGGACGGGTGGTGTTGATGACGAAGTTCTTCACGCGAGGCTGCCATGCGGCGATGCTCTGTGGTGCGTAGAAGAAGGTGTAGGGCTGCTCATCATGCAGAAGGCGATGGAATTCGTGATAAAGTTCCAAACGTTTGGCTTCGTCAAATTCGATGCGAAGCTGCTCGATAATTTCATCCGCGCGCTTGTTGCGGAAACCGATGCGATTCGATCCTTTCGGAACGTCGGCCTGACTTGAGTGCCAAATCTGATACGGATCGTTGCTCCAGCTGAGTCCCCAACCGCCGGTGTAGGCGTCAAAGGCCTTCTCATCCATTTTCTTTTGCATCGTAGGCCAGTCGACAGGTTGCGGCGTCATCATGATACCGATCTTACGAAGGTCTTCTTTGTAGACAGACAGCCATGATTTGACCTCAGGCTTGTCGTACGAAGTCACAGTGAACAGGAAATCTACCTTTTCCCCGTTGACCAACTTGTCACGAACACCGTCGCCGTCTGTATCTTTCCAACCAGCCTCGTCCAAAAGAGTTTTGGCTTTTTCGAGGTCGTAAGGGAAGGGCTTGACGTTGGGGTCCATCGCCGGATGTTTGTAGTAGAAGGGGCCCGTTTGGATCGAACCAAGTCCATACAGCACGTTGTCGATGATGCCTTGTCGATTCAAAGCGTAAGTCATCGCGAGGCGAACTCGTTTGTCGCTGAAGAATTTGCCGTCAGCGTTCCATCCCAAAAAGTAGAATGCAAAAACATCGACGACCTTGTGCTCAAGTTGTCCGTTTTTGAACGGAGCTTCGCCGTCTTTAGCATCCAAGATATCAGCCTTAAAGCGATTGGCAGGAAGTCCTGGCAGCACATCGATTTCGTCGGCCTTCAGCTTCAAATATGCCGCTTCAGGATCTTTGACGATCAGGTATTTGATGCGTTCGATCGGGTAACGGTCGCCGTAGTATCCTGGATTTCTCTCCAAGATCACATGCTCACCGGCACGAGCTTCAACCAGTCGATAAGGGCCTGTGCCCAAGGCGTACTTGGCTGCCCAGTGCGAATTGAACTTGAGCCCAAGAGTTTCTGGAGCGAGGTCCGCGCCAGTTTCGTCTTTGGAGTAAATCCACTTTGGTAACGGGTAGGAGTCGATCGTCGTCTCGAGCGACGAATATGTCCGGCGCTTCCAGATCACTTTGAACGTATATTTGTCGATGATTTCGACGCGATCCATGTCTTCGAAGTAGTTCTTAATTGCGCCGGCTTCAACTTGTGGATTCTGAATCAGCTCGTAGTAGAAAGCACAGTCTTCAGACGTGAGTTCGTGGGGCTCTTTCAACCAAGCGTTTTTCGGGTCCGAGAAGTCCACGCCTGCAGGTGTTTGCCAGTAGACGCCTTCACGAATGCTAATGGTGTATTCAAGGAAATCGGGGCTGACTTCAACTTTGTACGCGAGGTCCGGAACCCAGGTGTCGGGATCGGAAAAGTCACGACGCGCGAAGGTGCTGTGAACCATTCGTTGGATGTTTGAAACATCAACGGAGTTCTCGGTCAGCCAGTTGTAACCTTTTGGTGTGTCGCTCAGGAAATTCCGGAGAGTGCCGCCCATCTTGGCGTCAGCGGGAATCTGGAGATCCTTCGCAGCTTTCAAGAGGTTGCCCGGTTCATTCAAAGCGGCTGCATACTTATCTGCGTTGCCGTCTGACGCTCCTTGCGACCCATTGCCGCCCTGAACCGCGACGCCATCGTCGAGTCGTTTCAGGATGCGTTCGCTGGAAGAATTGAGAAGGTCGACCTGTTTTTTGAGGTCGAGGACCGTTCGCTCAGCCGAGTTGGTCTGGAAGAGGTTGACGAGAGTCAACAATGCCAGCGCGCAAATCGCGACAATGAGAATAACGGTAGCTTTAAACGTTCTTGGCATGGGAGGACCACTCAGAGCGTTGGGACCCGCGAATATCGCCGGGCAGAGATATGGAAAAAGACGGGGTACCACAAAGAGGCACGCCGGCGATAACTACTTTTTGTCGAAGACGCCCACGACTTTGATCGAGAGTTCAGCAAGCTGCTTTTCGTCGACGAGATTTGGTGCAGACGCCATCACGTCTGCGGCTCGTTGAGTCTTGGGGAACGCGATCACGTCACGAATGCTCTCGGAACGAGTCAGAAGCATGATGAGTCGGTCCATTCCGAAGGCGATGCCGCCATGAGGAGGAGTTCCGTACGTCAAAGCGTCCAGCAAGAACCCGAATTTCGCCTGCGCTTCTTCTTCGGTGAGTCCGAGCAGAGAGAAGACCTTCTTCTGCACGTCTTCGTTATGAATACGGATCGAACCACCGCCAACTTCGCTGCCGTTGAGCACGAGGTCGTAGGCCTGGGCTTGCACGTTGCGCGGGTCGGATTCCAGAAGATGGAATTGGTCGGCTCGCGGGCTCGTGAACGGATGATGCATCGCGTAGTAGCGGCCTTCATCTTCGTCGTATTCGAACATTGGGAAGTCCGTGATCCAACAGAAGTTGAACACTTCGCCGTCGATAAGCCCTAGGTCGTGGCCAAGCTTCTTGCGAAGGTTGCCCAAGGCAGCACAGCAAACCGAAGGTTTGGCAGCAACCATCAAAAGAGCATCGCCGGGTTCGGCGTTGAACGCTGCCTGGAACGCGACTTTTTCGTCGTCCGTAAAGAACTTCGAGATACCGCCGTTCCAGCCGTCTTCGTTGACTTTCACCCAGGCGAGACCCTTCGCGCCATAGATGCCCACAAAAGGCTCCATGTCGTCGATCATCTTGCGGCTTAGGATGTTGGCGCCGTTAGGAACTCGGATACCGCGGATGAAGCCGCCGTTTGCGACGGTTTCTTTGAACACCTGAAAACCGGTGTTTCCAGCAAGTTCGGTAACGTCGGTGAGTTCAAGTCCGAATCGCAGATCGGGTGCGTCGACGCCATACTTGAGCATGGCTTCGTCGTACGTGATGCG
>JBBKVQ010000140.1:0-6912 GCA_037968515.1 Bradymonadaceae bacterium | reverse complement strand
CTTGGGCACGTATTGGTCGCGCCCAACACGCGCCAAACCGTCGAATTGCCGGTCAGTGTTTTGTCGGATCACACACCGGTGACCTTGTCGGTGCATGTCGTTAACGGGCGAAAGCCCGGCCCAACGATGTTTGTCAGCGCGGCCGTTCATGGCGATGAAGTTATTGGGGTCGAAATCGCCCGTCGTTTGATGCGGGCGAAGGCCTTGGATTCGTTGCGCGGGACGCTTTTGATTGCGCCCATTGTGAATACGTTCGGGTTTTTGAACCATTCGAGATATCTGCCGGATCGACGCGATCTAAATCGCTCTTTTCCTGGCAGTGCTAAAGGTTCACTGGCAGCCCGTTTGGCGCATTTGTTCATGGTAGAAATTGTCGAACGGTCCGATTTTGGCATCGACCTCCATTCCGCTGCGATCAATCGGACCAACTTGCCGCAGATCCGTGTTTCGCCCTCGAAGCCAGACACACTAGCCCTTGCCGAAGCTTTCGGAGCGCCACTGATCCTCACTGCCAAGCTCCGCGATGGATCGATGCGTCAGGCGGCTCAAGAGGTCGGCGTGGACATGTTGCTCTACGAAGCTGGGGAAGGGTTACGCTTCGACGAAATGTCGATTCGGGCGGGTGTTTCCGGCGTACTGCGTGTGATGCGCGCCCTCAATATGGTGCCCAAGAAAGGCATTTCCAACGCCAGGGCGACTTCGGCTCGGGCTGAGTCTAGCACGTGGGTGCGCGCACCAGCTGGAGGCCTTGTGCGAATGTTTCGCACGACTGGGGAAGTGGTAAAAAGGGGCGACGTTCTTGGGATTATATCGGACCCCTTTGGTCAGATCGAAGTCGATGTCCTCGCTTCAATCGAAGGCCTAATTATTGGGCGGAGTAATTTCCCGGTAGTTAACGAAGGTGATGCACTTTTCCATATCGCCACGATCCAGAGTGCCCACCACGCCGAAGCTATGATCGACAGCATGGAAAGCCAACTTGTTGCTGATCCGCTGTTCGACGAAGACGAAATCATCTAACGAAATCATCATGAAAGTGTCTCAAATCCGAAATGGTCAGGTGCTCTGGGTCGAGGTCAATCGACCCGACGCATTAAACGCGGTCGACTTCGATGTCATGACCGGGTTGGAGCAAGCGCTGGATGAAGCCGAACGCGAGGTTCCTCGGGTCTTTGTGCTGAGTGGCGCTGGAGATCGCTCGTTCATTTCGGGCGGCGATTTGAAACAATTTTCCGAACTCGTCACTGCCCAAGACGCGCGGAAAATGGCCTCGCGCATGGTCGCGATTCTGTCGCGCATCGAGGCCCTGCCGTGCTGGACAATGGCCTGCATCAACGGCGACGCCTATGGCGGCGGCACAGAGACACTATTGGCGTTTGACCTGAGGGTCGCCGCGCCAACCGTCCGTTTGGGATTCACCCAGGCTCGCTTTCATTTGCCTCCTGGTTGGGGCGGACTGACTCGTCTGGTCGAGGCCGTTGGTGCCTCTAGAGCCCAATACTGGCTTGCAACTGGCTCGGTCATATCTGCCCAAGAGGCACACTCGGCGGGCCTCGTGCACGAAGTGCACGACCACGTTCGGCAGGCTGTGCAGCTACGCGCGGACAAACTCGCCATGATGGAACCCGAGTTAGTTCAAGTTCTCAAGGAGGGTATTCGGCGGGCGAAAACCTTGCCGCGCGCCGATTCTATCGCTGCGGAGCTGGAGCCTTTTGCCAGCATGTGGGCGGGGGAAGAGCATCATCGACGTGTTGCTGGGTGGGTGAGCGGTCAGCAGTGACCCGTTACACCCGAACACGCGCCTGAGTGATCACGACTTCGTCGTTCACGGTCACATCAACAAAGTTCACGGCAAGTGTTTCGGCAAAACCACCCGGACACGATATCTGATGCGAGCCGATCGTATAGTCTGGCACCATGAGGTCGTGTTTATGCCCGTGCAAAAACACGGTGTTGGGGTCAATGAGTTCAGTCGCTTGCATCAGTACGTCGGCCCCGTCCACCGGGCCCATCAATGAGCCCAAGATCGTCTCGGCACCGATATCGTACCAATCATCGCTAAGGTGATGGTGCATGAGAGTAATCACCCGATAGCCAGCCCATTTCTCTTTTTGCGCCTCAAAAAACGCCAGCTCTTCAGGGTAAATTCTGCCCACGGTATTTGGAAACAACTCTTCCATGAAATGACGGTCGTCGACGCGGTCAGCGTTCGAGTCGACTTCGAACAAAACAACTCCACCTGGGAGCTCTCGGAACCTAGGTTTTCGGCTGCTTGGGACGTCAAAAAACGTCTCCATCGGTTCGCGAGCAAAACGTTCGTAGAGGTTGAAACGGTCGTGGTTTCCTGGGACGACGCTCATCTGACCCGAGTCCCACCAACCCGTCATTCGAAGGATGGACTGCATCTCTAGAAATTCCGTTTCCAGACCGCAATGCGCCAAATCCCCAGTGATCGACAGATGGTCAACGCCAGCGCGTCTCATGCCGAGCAACGTCTTGCGCAGAATCATGGTGTAGAGTTCGCGCGCATCCGAATATTCGTGAAGGAACGCGTTTGAAAACGCCGATATCTTGTAGGCGAAGTCGGTTAGTGAATCGTTGGTCGTAAAGTCACGCAACCGCTCAAGGAGCTGAACCTCGCTTGGTACGTGCATGTCCGTGATATGGCCGATGCGCAACTTGATGTCGGCGGGTCGACAAAGACTGTGTTCCCGGCGAGGGTCGCTGGAAGCAACCCAATCAAAAATCGCGTCAGCATTGCCTTTGATTCGTCGCGCACGGGTTGTCAGTGCCTCACTCACCATGATCGTTTCCAGTCGGGGTACTTCCGGGCAAGGAAACGATCGGTCAGGATCGCTTCCGCAGACTCGCAAACATCGTACATCAAAGCCGTGTTCAGCACCGCTCCAGCGACACCCTCAATGACTGGTAAGCCGTAGACATTCATGCCTTGTAGCAGTCGTTTGGACCAGTCGGTGTCTGCGCCGCGCTTGATGATTCGCAGGAAGCGCCCCTCGGATGCCATCCGTCCGCTTCGCTCGCGCACCAATTCAAAACCTGCGCCAAGGGTTGGGCCGACGACGGACCGATAAGATCCCTGGCCCAATGCCGCCAAAATCATGGATTTTCGGACCAAGAAACTGTGTAAGCGGCGATGGACTTCACGCGGTTCACGAGCCTCGGTTCTTGAGCCAGAAAGGGCGACCGACAAAATGATCGTCGGTAATTGAGGGTCTTCCGAGGGGTCGATTCCGAAATACCAACACGTCGCGGCGCAAACTTCCGCCGTCAGCGCCATGACTATCGGTCCGTCAAAGACCACTGACGCTCCTGCGGTCATGGGCGCGAGCGCCCCGGCAGCGGCCCCGATAGCAGCGGCCGAAAGCAACGCCTTGTGGCGTGCGTGTTGGGCCACTCGAAGGACAGACTGGGCCGAAGCGTTTTGAATCTCGTGAAAATGCTTAAATTCCCCTTCGGCTCGCAACAATTTCAGGACGTGCTGACCATGGTCGCGCTCACACGACATGCGCTCAAAGGCCACCATCGTCTGATGAAAAAGCGTGTCCACGAAGTTCGACTCTCCGAGCTGAGTGGCAATCCAATTTGGCGGGGCCACAAAACTCTGCACCACACTTGTGATCGCGGAGACCTTAGTTCGTTTGGTCCGAAAATAGTGCACTAACGCCGCAGCGTCCTTGTCGATATGCTCGATCTCGAGGCCACCGTACCTGACCATCTGGCCGCGCAACGACGCGTTGTAGTCAGCGCCGGCCAGGTAAATATCGAGGTCCAGATCCGTGACGCCATAACGTGCCCAGTCAACCCGGCCACGCAGGCGACGAGTCATCACAACGGCTTTGTTTCGCAGATCGAAAGTGATCACGTAGAGCGCCAAAAGCCGCTCTACCAAAGGATCCACGTCCTCCACTGCGTTCAAAACACGGGTGAGGCGTGCCCCCCGGTGGCCACGGCTGGTGCCGGTTTCCGCGATCAGCAACTCGAGTAGGTCCCGAGCGCGAGCGGGATTGCTGTCCCACATCAAATCGACGTTCTTCAACAAGAACGCCCCGGTACGCTGGTCGCCACTTCGAACCAGACGAAGCGGCCCTAAATACAACTGCGCAACACGGGCGGTTGTGATTCGATAGGTTCGCAGCCGATGAAAGTCTCTATACTTCTGGCGTGTTTCGCGGTCCGGCTCGTGGCGAATAGCGGCGCCTACCAAAGGCTCAAGCCAAGGCAAGGTGAGCTTTCCACTCACCGAGACTTCGGCCGCAAGCTGAAGCCAAGGCAGCATTCTTGGCGAGTAATCTGCTGCCGCTTCGTCGCACGCGCGGATCACGTTGGGCCGACTCGTTCCCCGCCAGAACGCGCCATAACGTCGAGCAAAATAAAGCCCCAGCGCCAATCCTACGAGACTGTGGAATCCAGCCTGATGTTGCAAAACCAGCAAGTCGTAAAGGCGACGTGACGAATCGACCTCAAGATCCGTGACCCTCGCCGCCAGCACCCGCATCAACTCAAAAAGCCAATCGAGGTCGGACGGCAAAGGATGAACGGTCAGAATCTGGCGCGCGCGGGCATGCATGTCGTCATCGCCATGACGCCACAACGCGATCGCGGCAAGAGCCGCCATTGGTTCTAGGGCAGGGCGACTTCGGCGTGACGAAGCCGCAATCAAAACTACGATTTCGAGGTCTTCGCGAGAGAGCCGGCAGAACGTGTTTTGGTCAAGCAAGAGCCAGAGCGGCTTCTCGACCAGGGTCTCCTGACGATTAAACGCCCACGAGAATCCCAACCGTTGCGCCAGATAGGCGATGAGGATTTCACGGCGCTCTTCTGGGTGGTCATGAAAATCGCGTGATACTCGTTCGGCCAATCGTTTGGCGTCGTGCCCCTGAATGGCCTCCCACTGTTCCTGAAAGTCACTTGGCAGTTTTTCGTAGATCTCGGCCACCACCACCGAAACGTCTTCGACGTCGGAAACTTCGGATAGATCTGTTGAAAAGGTTGTTGTCATTGAGAATTCGTCCCGAGTCGCTAGAATACGACCGTTAGTAATAATACACGTGCTCCAAAGGTCTTACGATGCAGAAATTGTGGTGGATAGGTTTGGTTGGGTTGGTGATTTCAGGCTGTGGCGAAGACAAAGCGCCGATGTCGAGTAACACCAATAATACGAGCAACGTGAACAACGTCACGAATGGCTCCACAAATAACGCAACCAACGGCTCAACAAATAACGCGACCAATAATTCAACGAACGGTTCCTCGAATAATTCGACGAATAACTCGACGAATAATGCCACCACATTCGACCAGCTCACCTATCACAACACGATTCGTCCCATGTTAGAGGCCAATTGTGTCTCGTGCCATAAACTTGGCAGCATCGGGCCGTTTCCGCTGACCGACTACGAGTCAGTGGCAAGTCTTGGCGAGTTGATCTCGACCACTGTTGAGTCCGGAACGATGCCGCCGTGGCCACCTGACGAGACCTGTGGTGATTTCCGTGATCCAAAACATCTGACTCCAGATCAAATTCTGCAGATTCGGGAGTGGACCGATAACGGCAAACCAGAGGGCGACCCCTCCGAATACCGCGCACCTATGGGCGCCACCGTTGTTGATCTGGGAACCCCGGATTTCATTGCCGATATTGGCACAGACTACGTTCCAAACCCTTTGGACAATCGCATCGACGATTACCACTGCTTCGCGATTCCAACTTCGTTTGGCGTGGACAAATACCTGAGCTCATACGAGACAAAACCCGGCAATATCGCCACGGTTCATCATATGTTGTTCTGGGCTGCTGGCCCCGGTGAAGCCGACAAAATCGCGATGTTGGAAGCCGAGGATGAGACGACTCCAGGTTGGAATTGTTTCGGCGGTAACCGTGTAGACGATGTCCGCGGCATGCTTGGCGCTTGGGTTCCTGGCACGGCTGGTATTCAATACGGCGAAGATCGCGGCATCAAGATCGCCAAAGATTCCTACATCATCGTTCAGATTCACTATAATACCCTGAACAACACCAATCCAGATCGCACCAAGATCGAAATGCATTTCACCGAGGGCACACCGGCCGAAAAGCTGGCCATGTACCCCATGCCGATGCAGGACCTCTTTGTGCCAGCCGGTGAAGCCAACGGTTATGCCAAATTGGACGTGACCCTGCCGATTCCAGCCAAAGTGTACGGCGTGTTTCCTCATATGCATCGGCTTGGAACACGAATTCGTGTGACCACTTCAAAGGGCGGCAACGACTCCTGCCTGGTTGATGTGCCCCAATGGGACTTCAACTGGCAAAATATTTACCTCTATAAGCAACCCCTTGATGTGCCGCTGGGTACCAAAATCACGTTGGAGTGCTGGTACGACAACTCACCGCAGAATCAGCCACCGGGTCAGATGCCGCGCGACGTTCGTTGGGGTGAAGGCACCTACGACGAAATGTGCCTGAATTACTTCGTGATCAAAGATATCGGAATCAACTTCTGAGCTTGGTGCGCAGGCCCTATGGCCTGCATGCGATTCCTGCGATTATTCAGATACATGCCATAAAGCTCGCGAATCCATCCTTATGCGACAGCTTCTTGGAACCGTGTTGGAAGTTGCGCTTGGTGCGCAGGCCCTATGGCCTGCATGCGATTCCTGCGATTATTTAGATACATACGAGCCATAAAGCGCGCGAACCAACCGCAAAAACATCCTCGTCATCGATCCTTATTCGACAACCTCCAGGAGCCACGCGGACCAATCACAAATCACAGCGCGGCTGGAGCCACGCGGACCAATCGCAGACGCGGCTGGAGCCACGAGGACCAATCACAAATCGCAGCGCGGCTGGAGCCACGCGGACCCGGCTGGAGCCACGAGGACCAAGCACACATCGCAGCGCGGCGGGAG
>JBBKVQ010000139.1:0-2883 GCA_037968515.1 Bradymonadaceae bacterium | reverse complement strand
AGCAGATCGCGCAGGTCTTTATCGGCCACCGCTTTTTTAATAAAAGCCAGACATTGCCGTTTTGGTATCGCCATTAAAGCCGGATTAAAAAAGGCGAGCGCTTGCGTTTCGAACTGAGCGTACGTGGCGGATCGACGGGCCTGCTGCAGCGCTGGAAATCTTTTAAACCCTGCACGCACGCGCTCCGAGATCGGCGCGTCGTTTCTGGGGATAATCCAGGGCGGAGTGCGCATGTAAACATCAAGCGACCCCGCGATTTTGGCGATCTCGGGGACAACCTGGATCGCACTAGCCCCTGTCCCAATAATGGCGACTTTTTTCCCTTTTAAATCGATATCATCGCGCCATTTAGCGGTGTGAACGATTGGCCCCTTAAATTGATCCAACCCTTCAAAATCTGGAATTGTTGGCCGACTGAGTCCACCGCAGGCCGACACCAGCAAGTCGAATTCGTGAACGCCCTTGGTTGTCGTCAACTTCCAGTTCTGAGTTTCGGGCTGATAGACGGCCTCTTCGACCCCCTCAGACAGGCGCAGGAACGGTTCGAGCCCGAAATCGCGAACAAGACCTAGCGTGTATTCGAGGATCTCGGACTGAGGCGCAAAAAGCCGTGTCCAGTTTGGGTTTTGGGCAAACGACAAAGAATACAGATGCGAAGGAACGTCACACGCGGCACCGGGGTAATGATTGTCTCTCCAGGTTCCACCGACTTCGGACTCGCGTTCGAAGATCACAAAATCCGTAAAACCAGCCTGTTTAAGCCGAATTCCCATGGCCAGTCCGGCAAAGCCAGACCCGATGATCGCAATCTTCATAAGGTGTCGTCAGTTTGGATAAGCACTAGAAGGTTAAGTCGATTCGCTGGTCGGCGCCGACAAAAACCACCTTCTTGGGGGTCAGCTTACCATTGGCCTGCCTAATCGCCACCTCATGTCGACCCAGACTCAAAATCAGCACCTCGCTGGGTACCGAAGCGCCAGTGTCCACGCCATCAATGACGATGGTCCCCTTGGGTCCACTCACCGTGACTAAACCCGGTTTCGACAGGTCCTGTTGGGGTTGGACATCGACGATATCATCGGACGGCTTCACAGGCGCCGAGGTCTTGAGTTCATCCCAGAACCCGCGAGGTCCCGCGACGCGGCGCAGATAGCCAGCTTTGGCAAAGAGCGTCTGCGCCTTTTCTTGGTCGGCCTCCAGCTCATACCCCAGCCACTGGGTGCCGGTTTCGTAGAGCTTCCCGAGCTCCTCGCAGCTCATCGCGTGGCCACGCTCGCAGGATTTCCCCATATATTTTGAAAATCCTTCCAAGTCGGTCACCTGACGCGACGCCGTCCAGACCAAGTCGATGTAGGCGCTGCAGCCGTTCATGTAGTTCGAATCGCATGCCTGTTTGTAATACTTAACGGCCGCAGCCTCGTCTTTTCTGAGCAAGCGCCCGTCGCGGTAAAGGTCTCCGAGCATCACGCACGAGGGTCCGTGGTCTCCTTTGCAGGTATGTTCCAAC
Organism: Bradymonadaceae bacterium; assembly: GCA_037968515.1. Classification (GTDB taxonomy): domain Bacteria; phylum Myxococcota_A; class Bradymonadia; order Bradymonadales; family Bradymonadaceae; genus JBFFMO01. The sequence continues at coordinate 1,376 of JBBKVQ010000139.1, read as the reverse complement.
AACAAATGTGCGCGAATCGGGTCGTTCTTGTCGTACATCAGCATCAGGGCTTCCTGATAGCAGCCGGTCGCGTTCCCGAGGGTGCAAGACCGACTGTAGAGCTCCTGCGCTTTTTCGTGGTCGTGAGCCACGCCCTCATTCCCACGCTCGTACCGAATGCCCAACAAAAGGCATGAGGCCGCTTCGCCGCCCACGCAGGCTTGGTCGAGCTGGGTCGCAACCGTGCTTTCGCTAGGTCCTTGTTCGACGATATCGTATTCCTCGGCCACCGAGGGCTCGACCGGTTTTTGTGGAGCCGCCGAACAACCACCCAATAACACTACCAACAGCCACTTCTTCATTTCGTTCTCCATTTATGATTACCGGGCAGGTGTCGCAAAGTACGTGCCATGGTGCGCAGGCCCTATGGCCTGCATGCGACTGGTGCGCAGGCCCTATGGCCTGCATGCGATTGGTGCGCAGGCCCTATGGCCTGCATGCGATTGGTGCGCAGGCCCTATGGCCTGCATGCGATTGGTGCGATTATTCAAACACATGCGAGCCATAAGGCTCGCGGACCAATCACAGAGACTAGGACTGAAAACCGACCAACTGAAAGCCGATAACAACCGAAGGCCAATCGCAGGCGCGGCTGGAGCCACGCGTACCAATCACAGCGCGGCTGGAGCCACGCGCAAAAATCGCGCACCACCTGTCGTGACGAAAATCTTGCGTTACCAGCCACGTCCATCGAGCGGCTCGCGGCCGACTTGAACCACAGCGTAAGCGTAGGCTTCAGCAGCTGCCTGACATTCGGTCAGGTCACCGGTCAACCAAGCCGCAGCGAAGTTGGTCTCGGTCGGGGGTGGGAAGATTTTAGCAGCACGAACATTGGCCGACTTAAGCGCTGCATCCAAAGCGATGGACGCTTCCATCGGTGGCGCGACCAAATAAGCCATTGAATCGCCGAATTTCAGCCCGGCTTGCGCAGCCGGATAATGCCCGAGCGAGCTTACGACGTGCGGGAATACTGCAATCGAGCCGGCTTCGTCGGCCGTATAAAAACAGGCGTCGTGTTCCAGGCAACGTGTTGCAGCTTTCAGCCCTTCTTCGACCTCGTCCGGATTTGCCCCGGCAATCACGCCCAAAATTTCGCCGGAAAGCCGACCAGAAGCGTGTGCTGCTCCCGCGTAGAACGAGCGGGCAAAAACAACGTCGACGTTTGCGTGCTTGGTGGCTTCGTCGAGCGCCACATACGTGGAATCGTCTTGGTCACACGTGATGAGGCCAAGCGAGGTGTGTTTGGCGGGGTCCGCGCCATACGCCAACAGCATACTAGGATGGGCTGCGTGCAAGCGTTTGACGGACAGGATTTTCGGCGGAATAGGCTCAAGGAT
>JBBKVQ010000138.1:0-3668 GCA_037968515.1 Bradymonadaceae bacterium | reverse complement strand
TTGGCCGCTTCGATGACCTCGTGGTGGGCTTGCTCTAGAGCAAATCTTACGACTTCACGGATGTGTGGGTCGTCATCCACCACGAGGATTCGGGGCATCGAAAAGTCTCACTGAATCAGGATATTGGCCGTGTAGTCGCCGTTGGCGCAATCCACGTCATCACAGTATGCGACGACTTGAACAAAAACGGTAGCGTCGGCCGTGGCTTCGTAAACAATCGCGCTGAAGTTCGTGGCCTCTTGACCCGCATAATCGTCGCTTTCAGCAAGCTGCATTCCTGCGGCGTCTTGGATTCGAACCACTGTATCAGCGTCGTCTGCAGCTGCATCGGCGCCCGCTGCTGTGTAAACCACCAAAGTCTGTCCGGCAGTCAGAGCGACCGAGAAGAAATCAGGCTGTTCATCGGTTTCGTCCACACCTGTGGTCGTTCCGGTGATGGCCAGCGGGGCAACAGCCGCTTGAGCCAAAGCGATGGTGTCGTTAGGCTCGACCTCGGCCAATGCCCCAAAGACCACGCCGCTAACGTCGATGAGCTTTGCGTTTACGGTCGGCACAATCGGACGATAGAACTCGTCGCGCACGCCAAACACGATGGTTTTGGCGACCGCATCCGAGGCGAGGTTAAAGAACACCGTGTTTTGCGCGATGGTGTCGTCGACTCCGTCGATAAGCGAGGCGAGTATGGGCTGACGAGTCGCGGCCGCAGTCGTGGTGACGGTTATGATCGACGCGACCGGCTGGTCCAAAGAGTAAAATGCGAACGAGCCCTGCGCCACGGTTGGGGTCGCCGACAGAGGCAACGTCTGAGCACTTGGGGTCCAGGTCGTTTGTGAAACAGTGAGTGAGTAAGTGGCCAGCGCGTCCCCAACATCCTCGGCATCGCCGCCGTCGAGGGGGACATTTCGGACGTCGTCAACAAAGATCCAGTAAGCTTGAGCATCCGCAGTGGAGGTTCCGAGCTCGATCGCCGCACGGTTATTGAACGGGAGCGCAGTCGCGATCGGAAACAGTCCAAAGATCGAGTCGATCGCAACGGTGAGCGTCGGCTGCAAATTTGCGGAATTCGCCGCAAGTTCCAACCGAACGGTCCTGCCCGCTGGTGCCGTCAGATAGTAGAAGTCCGTATCGAATTCAGGCCCGTCAATCGCGTCAATGACGCCGTTCTTCGAGGCGCCCAAGGAAATGTCTTGAGGAGCCGCGATATCGTCGTCGGTCAATGATGCGCCCAGGCGATACGCGCCATCGGTCGTGTTCGAGAAATGGTCGACCACAACCCAATATTCTTTCCCGGACTTGGCCGGGAAAATCATTTTGGAGTCGTAGTTTTCTGCATCTGGGTCGATATCGTCGTCGTACCCGACCGCGCCGTCCTCGGCGTGATAGGCCCACAGAATCGTGTCGAGCTGCGAGCTGATGGGCGCGCGGCCAGCTGTCGATTCTACGACCGCGGCTACGTCAGCCGCTGGAGTGTACGAATAGACGTCCACTTTGCCGTCGTTTGCGTCGGCATCAACCACGCTCGGAATCGTGTAGGGAGTCACGACTGGGTCGATGAATCGCGTTTGCAAGACATACGTGGCCGAGTCTCCACCATGCTGTGTGTCTCCTCGGTCATCAAAAACGTAGATGAAATAAACGCCATCGTAAGGAATGAAGATCTGCCGAGTGCCTTCGCCCTCAAGATATCGCTCGATATAACCGTCTTCGTCGTAAACGCCGACCACAGGGTTCAGCGAAGGATCGACGTGCGTAAACTCAATCTCAAGGATGGTTCCAGCAGCCAAAATCGACGTGAAGGCGTCGACGTCAGCGGTGTCGCCCGAACCCGCAGCGATGTTGCCGCTCAATGATTCGCCGATCTCAAACGGAGTCGCGCTCTCGTCGTCGTTGTTAGGCTCAATCTCTTGAACGTCGCCAATCGGTGCGGTGTTGGTCCCGTTATTAGTCCCAGTCGTGCCGTTATTTGAGCCGTTATTCGACCCATTATTTGAGCCGTTATTCGAACCATTATTCGAGCCGTTATTCGACTCGTTATTGGTTCCATTATTTGACCCATTATTGGTGTTGTTATTCGACGAAGTGCTGTCGTCACTGCACGCGGCGAGTGCCGCGAAGAGCACGAGAATTGAAAGTTTTCTCATCAGTTTTCCTTGTAGAAATTTACTTATCTAAACTTGCCGCATTTGTAGCAGCGACACCGGCGTCGTTCAAGACGCTGCGGCCTTGTGCACAGAATCTGCAAATTTGATCCACGTTCTTTCCATCGACCGAACATCACCGCTCAAAACCAGAAAGGCAGAGTGCTCCTACAACTGAGCTGAGTAGGCACTCATGCAACTTCGACATTTCGCTATATTGGGTCTTTTGGTCGCGTCCTTGGCGCTGGCTTTTGAGCCTGCTTCATGGCTTTGGAAAACCTGGACCGACCCGTCGTGGAACAGTGAAGGAGAGTTCGCATTCCTCGGGGTATTCCTGGTGTTTTTGTGGTCCGCAACGAGTGCCGGGCCCAAAGGCGATGAATCCCACACCTCATGGACCTGGCTTGGTATCTCGGCAGTCGTGCGCGCCGTCGGCAATCTGCTCGCGGTCAACGTTCTAAGCGCGTTGATGCTGTGTGTAGACGTCTATGCGATTGGCCGGGTCTTTCGGCTCGAGTCGCGTGAGCGCGCCGTTTCGCCCGCGTGGCTGGCGATTGCTTTTGCGTTTTGCCTGCCGGTCGAACGCATTCTTCAAAGGTTGCTGGGGCATGCGTTGCAGTGGATATCCGCCCAAGGGGCTTTTGGCATGCTGCGTGTTTTTGAATCCAATACTCGCCTTGATGGCATGGAATTGACCGTCAACGGCATACGGGTCCTGGTTGATTTGCCTTGCTCCGGGGCTCGCGGGCTCACTCTGCTTGCGCTTGTATTCGTTTTGCTGGCAGCGGTGCGGCGGCCCAACTGGGTTTCGGCTTGTCAGGGCGCGATGTTGGTTTTGGCCTCGGCGATTATTTCGAACACGGTCCGGGTGTTTTTGTTGGCAGAGGGCATCGTGCACCGGGGCGCGCTTGGTCTGGATGTGATGGCTCAGCCCTGGCACGACATCGTCGGGATGATTTGCCTCTTCATCGGTTTGCTGCCGCTCTTGTGGTGGTCTCGTCGAGTACAACCCACGACAAGCGCTTGGGTGGTTCGCCCTCCTGGTCCGAGGTTGGCCGCAGTTTTGGTGGTGGTGGGTCTGGGATCGATGGCGTTTGTCCCGTCAAAACCGCTCGATGTTTCGGGGGTGGTTGAGGTGCCAACCGTGCCGGAGTTTGCCTACGGATACCGTGCCAGAATGGCCGAGTTGACGCCGATGGAAAGCGGCTATTTTACTGCATATGGGGGAGGGGCTGCTCGCGCCAACTACGGAGCTTTTGGGCTGCTCGTGGTGCGCACAAGCTCGCCGGTCAGGCACCTGCACTCGCCCGAGGAATGCATGGCGGGTGCTGGCTGGGACGTCACACGCCTTGGCATAACAGGCAGGGCTTTTCCCGGTGCGACCTGGCGAATCAAGCGCGCGGACCAGGTTCTGGACGTGCGCGCCACCTACATTTCATCCAAGGGGCATCAGGTTGAAACCCTAGAAGAAGCCATCTGGCTCTGGCTTTCAATGCCGGGGCTGGTCTGGACGGCTGTCGAGCGGGCGTA
>JBBKVQ010000137.1:0-8309 GCA_037968515.1 Bradymonadaceae bacterium | reverse complement strand
GCCTATATAGGCAGCCGATCGACAACTTTGCTGAAAGTAAAAACGTTTCACGACGCGGAAGCGAAAGTGGTGGGTTACACCGACGGCGCTGGCCGACATCGCGGACGAATCGGCGCCCTGATACTGGCAAGACCAGACGGAATCACCTTTAAATGTGGAACGGGACTTTCGGACGACGACCGCAGAAATCCGCCAGATTTGGGAACCGTGGTGACCTACAGGTTCCAAGAGCTCACCGACGGCGGGGTGCCTCGATTCCCCTCGTATATCGGGGTTCGCGCTGACGCGGAATGGCCCAGCGACGCCGTTCACGTTGCCCAAGCCACAGCAGCTTGGCCGGGCTCGGCCCCAACCAAGACTGCCAAAGCTCCAGCCAAGAAACCTACAGCCACACCGGTCATCCAAGAGACATCTGACAGCGATGACGAAAAATCATCGTGGCGCTGTGAATTCAGTGAAGGGTCTTCTAACAAGTTTTGGGAAGTCACCGTTTCGGGAAACACCCACACCGTAACCTACGGGCGTATCGGCACTTCCGGACAGGCCAAAGAAAAGAGCTTTTCCACGGACGCAGCAGCGCTTGCAGATGCTAAGAAGCTTTTTGGCTCCAAATTGGCCAAAGGTTACACCGAGGTTTAGTTCAAATGAGCAGCAAAGAGACAACACTATCAGTAGGCGGAATGACCTGCGCGGCGTGTTCGTCACGCGTTGAAAAGGCGCTCGCGGCCACGAAGGGAGTTACCCACGCAAGTGTAAATCTTGCGACAGAACGTGCCGTCATCGAGTTTGACCCCAGTCTGATTGACGTCGATTCACTGGCCGAAGCCATCCGTGACTCAGGTTACGACGTCCTTGATATCAAGGGTGAAGAAGACGAACGGTACGCCGCCGAGCGCGACGCTCGAGAGGTCGAGCGCCTGATATTGCGTCGTCGACTCATGCTCGCCGCGGCACTGACCATCCCGATTTTCATGCTCGAGATGGTCCCGATGATGATCCCTCCGCTTCATCACTGGCTCATGTCCGTCGTCAACCAGCAGACACTATGGTTGGTCTCTTTTGCGCTCGCTACCGGCGTTCAGTTTGGCCCAGGCCGTAAGTTCTACGCGCAAGGCATCGCAGCTGTTCGCCACTTGTCCCCCGACATGAATACTTTGGTGATGCTCGGGACCAGTGCGGCCTATGGGTATTCGGTGATCGCAACATTCCTTCCGCGTATTTTACCCGCTGGCGCCACTCACGTTTATTACGAAGCGTCCGCAACGATCATCACGCTGGTGTTGCTCGGAAAATACTTCGAAATCCGCGCCAAAGGGCGAACCAGCACAGCGATCGACCAGCTGATGAAACTGCGCCCATCGACGGCTACCGCGATCGTCGACGGAGAAACCACGACCGTGTCCGTGGACTCGCTCAAAGTCGGCCACTTTGTGCGCGTGAAACCCGGCGATGCAGTACCGGTCGATGGAACGGTTACCGACGGCGAGTCTTATGTCGATGAATCCATGATCACGGGTGAGCCCATGCCCGTTCAAAAGAACGTCGGCGACAACGTCGTCGGCGGCACGATCAACCAGAGTGGCTCGCTCGACCTTCGCGTTGACACCGTTGGCGCAGACACTGTTTTGTCGCAAATCGTACGACTCGTCGAAGACGCCCAAGCCTCCAAACCAGAAATCCAGGCCATCGCGGACAAAGTCGTCGCGGTTTTTGTTCCGATCGTCTTGGTGATTGCCACGCTGACGTTCATCGTTTGGATGTTTGCAGCGCCAGCTCCCGCATTAACAATGGCCTTGGTGGCCGCCGTGTCAGTCCTAATCATCGCTTGCCCCTGCGCAATGGGGCTAGCCACCCCCACCAGCATCATGGTCGCCACCGGTAAAGCCGCAGAAATGGGCGTTTTGTTTCGGAAAGGCGACGCGCTCCAGACTCTGTCTGAAATCGATATCGTGGCATTTGATAAGACCGGGACGCTGACCGAGGGAAAACCGCAAGTCACCGACACTCATATGCTTTCAGGTGAAGATTCCACGACATTGCTTCGATGGGTGGCAGCAGTCGAGTCCCGCTCAGAACACCCGATGGGCCGCGCCTTTGCGCAAGCGTACGACGGCAAGCTGCCTGAAATCGAGGGGTTCAAGTCGGTCGCAGGCCACGGAGTCGGCGCCAACGTCGAGGGCCACGCCGTCCAAATCGGGTCGGCTCGTCACCTAAACCAGTTGGGAATCGACGCCGCCGCGCTCGAACCGAAGGCTGAAGAGTTTGCGACCCAAGGCAAGACTCCGGTGCTTGTCGCCGTGGACGGAGTTGCAGTTGCGGTGTTTGGCGTGGCTGATCCACCCAAAAAGTCCGCCGCCCAAATCATCAAGCAGCTGCATGCGTTGGATATTAAGGTCGCCATGATTACCGGTGACCGCCAGCAAACCGCCGACGCGGTGGCCAAAACCCTCGGGATCGACACCGTCCACGCCGAGGTTTTGCCCGACGGAAAATCCAAGGTGATTCAGGCTCTGCAGGCGAGTGGTAGTCGTGTGGCGTTTGTTGGCGATGGAATCAACGACGCGCCGGCTTTGGCGCAGGCCGACGTCGGCATTGCCATCGGAACCGGGACTGATATCGCCATCGCTTCGGCGGACGTTGTATTGATGTCAGGAGACCCTCGCGGCGTGCCCAACGCGCTTCACGTATCAAAAGCGGCGATGCGCAACATCAAACAGAATCTATTCTGGGCCTTCGCCTACAACGCCGCCCTAATTCCTTTAGCAGCGGGCGTTCTGTACCCATTTACCCAGACGCTGCTCTCACCGATGTTGGCCGCGGCGGCAATGGGAGTCAGCAGCATATTCGTCGTGACCAACGCATTACGACTGCGTCGATTAACTCCAGTGGCTTAAAAAAACCCGGTGAGCGGTGCCGACTTCGTCGCTACAACCGTTGCAACGAATCAGCCAAATATCCGCTTGAAGAACCCCTCGCCGCGCGCCTTTGACAACAGCCACTCCGCCTTCTTTTTCAGCGTGCCTGCGTCTTTTGCGCCAATAATTACGTCCTGAATTTTGCCATCGTGAATCAGCAGAATAGTCGGCAGGCTGCGGACATTAAACGCGCGCGCAATTTCTGAGTAAGTCTCGGTATCCAGCTTCATCAGCTGCACCGGTTCATCAACCATAGCCTCAGCAACAGCCTCAAAATGAGGCGCCATCATCCGACATGGTCCACACCATGATGCCCAGAAATCAATCATCACCGCCGGGCCACCTTCCTTCATGATTTCGTCGATTTCGGCTTTCGACGTAATTTCGTGTGCAAACGCCATCTTGTTTCTCCGCAAGAGTTGTGATGTCTTATGCTACTGTATCAAGATTCGGGCCACAAAAGTCAGGAATGACTTTCGCTTCTAATGAGTTCTTTGTTAGCATCGCGCGCGTTTCGGATTTTGTTCGGTCAAGGAGACCAGATGAAGTACATGTTGAAATCTCTAGTTTTTGTCGGTGCAGCGATGCTGCTGTCGAGCTGCGCTCCCGACCCCAATGATACCTGCGCTCACCTCGAAGAGCTCTACAAAAACTCCGCAGAACCACCTGCGTATCTGAAGTCCCGAGAGGCCTGCACCGAGCTGTTCAACAGCCGTAAAAAGCGTAACGGTGTGAATTCGTACCGACGCGAATCAGAATGCATCCTCAAGACCAAGAAGTTGTTCAACATTCGCGAATGCATGACAAAAGAAGATAATCGTAAGGATTAATCTCGCGGTCATTTTTTGAAGATTTTCCCGATCATCTTAGGGTGGATATTTTCTGCGTCGTCTTTCGGCGCAGAAATCCCGCGCGTCGTCGTACCAGAGCCAGCGTTTGACGTAGGATCGGTGGATGACCACGATCCACGTGTCGAAGTTCGGCTGATTTCCGATCATGTCAGCGCCGAGCCCGGCGATACGGTCTCGGTCGGAGTCCTCTTTCATATCGACCCAGAATGGCATGTCTATTGGCGCAGCTCGGGCGAGTCAGGCATGGCAACTGACGTCGAGCTGACTGCCCCGAACTGGCAGACCTCTGGCCTGAAGTGGCCAGCTCCGTCGGTATTTGTGGATAAATCGGGGCAGGTGGCCACCTTCGGCTACAGCGACGCCGAGGTGATCTGGTTTGATGTCGTCATACCAAGTGATATGCCAAACACGGCCAATCTTGAGGTCGAGGCTAACTGGCTTTCGTGCAAAGTCGAGTGCATTCCGGGTGACGCCAAACTTGTCACCGAGCTGCGACGCGGGACTGCGGAGCGATCAATCTCGGCTCCTATCTTTGACGAGGCTCGAACTAGACTTCCCAAAACAGCCGACGAAGCTGGCTTAAAAACTGAGTTTCAAAGCTCCGTCAAAACAGTCCATCGCTCTGAAACATTTGATGCCACCCTACAGATTTCATCACCTGTGGTCATCGCGGCCGCAGACCGGTTCACCTTCATTCCTGACGAAACTCCAGGGATCGAATGGAAGGTCACCAACACAGAAATCGATTCAGAATCTTCGATTCATTTGCAGGGAATCGCCTCGGCTGACGCCTTTAAAAGCCCATGCGCGCTGTCTGGAGTTGTATGGACGGCACAGGGTGCCGTCGCGCTCAAGTTCCCGCTGGACTGCACCAACGACACGCCAGAAATCGCGGTCAATACGACAAGCGCTGCTCCTGTAGCCGACCAAAAAAGTGCACCAATGGCGTACTTCTTCCTGTTGGCTTTTTTGGGTGGAATCCTGCTCAACCTGATGCCATGCGTGTTTCCGATACTGGCACTCAAGTCGTTTGCATTGGTTCAAAACGCAAGCGCGGGGCGAAGCCATGCTCTAAAACATGCTGGTGCGTACTCCGCGGGCGTCATCGCAACGATGCTTATTCTGGCTAGCGTGGTCGTCTTATTGCGGTCGGCTGGCACCCAAGTTGGCTGGGGATTTCAATTCCAGGAACCTTGGTTTTTGGTCGCACTCGCCTCACTACTCACTCTCTTTGCGGCCAATTTGTTTGGCGTCTTTGAAATCACGCTATCGGCCTCGTTTGGACAAACTCAATCCACTGGCCTCAAACGAAGCGCGGCCGAAGGTTTCATCGCGGTTGTGCTTGCAACTCCTTGCAGCGCCCCAATGCTGGGCACTGCGGTTGGCTTTGCATTAAGCTCATCAGCCCCTGTTATTTTTGGGGTTTTTGCGCTTCTGGGACTCGGACTTGCGTCGCCATTTGTGCTTCTTTCGGCGTTTCCCAGGTGGGCCAAAGTCCTGCCCAAACCCGGCGCATGGATGGAGACTTTTAAGAAGTTTTTAGGATTCACTCTTTTGGGTGCCGCGATCTGGATTCTTTGGCTGATCGGACAAGTTTTAGGTGCCGATGCGTCCTCGCGAGTCCTGGCGTTTGTCACTTTGCTGGTCTTAGGTGCCTGGATTTTTGGACTAAATCAATTTGGGTCGACCCGAAAAAAATGGCTGGGGATTTTATTTGGAATTCTTGTCGGAATTGGCGGCTCATTTCTGCTCCCCGAAATGGTTCCTCAGCAAAAAGTAGCCGTGCAAGACGAACTCTGGCAACAGTGGAGCGAAGAGCGGGTTCAAAACGAAACGGCTAAAGGGAATATCGTGTTTGTCGACTTCACCGCAGACTGGTGCATCACCTGCAAGGTCAACGAAAACGGGGTATTGGCATCCGAAACAATTTTGAATCGATTTCGCGATCCGGGCATCATAGTCCTCAAGGCAGACTGGACTCTGAGAGACGATAAGATTCGAATGCAGCTCCAAAAATACGGGAAAGCAGGCGTACCGATGTATCTGGTATTCCATCCCGGCGAGCCAACCGGACGTCTTTTGCCCGAGTTGTTGACACAATCGATGATTTTAGAAGCTTTAGAAAAATAGTTATTCACCTAAAATGAACCGGGAAAAAAATGAAAACCTTGGCACTTATTGCATTACTTGGCGTGGGCCTAACCGCGTGTGACAAAACCGTTGAAACTCCAGTGGCAGAAGCTCCTGCTGAAAACGCAGCGCAGGCCGCCGAACCAGCGGCAGCCGCGGCAGTTGAGGAAAAACCAGCGATTGCTCCTGTAGCGATCGGACAGGCTGCTCCTGATTTCGAACTCAAAGACGAAGCAGGGAAAGCCCACAAACTTAGCGATTATAAAGGCAAGGTGGTTGTTCTGGAGTGGACCAGCCCCGAATGCCCATATGTCGTTCGACATTACGAAAAAGACACTATGGCAAAGACCTTCAAGGCTCTGGGCGAAGACAAGATCGTTTGGCTTGCAGTCGATTCGTCGAATTTCGTGAAGCCTGAAGATTCGGCAAAATGGAAGGCTGAAGAAGGCTTCGGCTATCCAGTACTTCAGGACGCCAGCGGTGCAGTGGGTCGGCTGTACCAGGCCAAAACCACTCCCCATATGTTCGTGGTGGATGCGACCGGTGTCTTGCGCTACGAAGGCGCGATCGATAACGACGCGAAGGGCAAAGAAGAAACCCCCGAGAACTACGTCGAAAAAGCCGTCACTTCGCTTATTGCTGGAGCAGCGGTGGAAACCTCGCAGACCAAGCCTTACGGCTGCAGCGTCAAGTACAAGTCTTAATTAGCCTTCCCTGCTTCCGACACCATCGATACCCGGACGTCCAGTCCGGGGTCGAGTCGGTAAAGCCCTTCTTCAGTCAAAATCGCGTCTTCCAGGCCGGCTTTTCGAAGCAAACGAATCGTCGCATAGACTCGATTTGCGCCCGACCGGGCCCCCAATATTTCGCCGGGCCAACCCGCCGCCATGACTTGGTCGACGGTCATTCCGTCGCCACCCGAGCGCCAATCCTGCAACAAGCCCTCGAGTATTCGGCGAAGCGGTTTTCGATGAATTAAATCCACAACCTCTCCGCCTAGCGAAAACCAATGTGCTTCGTGATGGATAAGCAGCTCGCGCGCGTTCGCTGAAACTTCGTGAAGAGGCTTTGTGTAGCGAACAAGCGTGCGAAACATCGGTGCGAGAGGCCCCAAGGGCGGAGCGTCGCCACGCAAGATATTGACCGCTGCATCGCAGATATCACGAACCGCGACGTCTTCGAGGCCAAGCAGTCGCTGCAGTGCTTCGATGGCCAAACGGGCTTTTTCGACATTGGTTTGGGTTCCAAAAATCACCGAAAAGGTCGCAACGGCCTCCGGGTCTCGGCTGATAATCACGTTTTCTTCGACTGCCCTAAATACCCGCTCGTCGAACTCACCAGCGCTGATCGCAGCGCAGGCTCGGGCGATCGTGAGCAAATGCACGTCGCCTGCGGCTTTTGCGGATTCCACTGCACTTCCGAAATTAATTCGGGCCAATACATGGTCATTGGCTTCAATTTCGAGCAAACCACGACGGATATGGTAGGCCGATAAACGGACCTCATCGCCCAAAGCGCTCCAGGTTTTCCACGCTCTCAGAAGGCTTCTACGAGCGTCATCGAGCTGACCAAGATGATGCAAAACAACCCCGTAATCATGCGCTGTCTGAGCCGCCAGCGGCCCTTCAGGCAGCTGTGACAAAGCAATATCAAACTGGGCCCTAGCCCGTTCTGTGTAGCCAAGTCGCCACGACACTTGCGCCAATCCAAGCCTTGCCCTCACGCTAAGGCGAGGATCAAGGCCGTGAGCGACGTCCATCGCAGCTTGAAACGCGTCGTTTGCATCGGCGATCCGAAATGCCGCAAGCCTTGCTGCTCCTAGGTCCAAAAGGTTTTCCAGCCTGTCCATCGCAGGATGAGTTTGCGCCAAATCTTCAAAGCGCTCCACCGCGGCAATCGCATCCACATGCATCGCCAGCCGCGCGCCGGCGGTCTGCAACGCGCGCCCCACCCATTCTGGTGTTGATTCGCGCGAGCGATTCAAACGCAGCAGGCAATCGACATGCGAACCCCGGGCTCGCCCAATAAAGCCGAGCTCGACGTCCAACAACATGCACGCCACCGAGAGCTCGACGCTGTCGGTGCGAACAAGGGCACGGCGAAGTCCTGACAGGTCATCAAGCCCCACGTCCGACCATTTACACATCCGAAAGTACGCCACGGCCAGCGGTGGCACGGAATCTGGCGCGAATCGCCCAACGGTCAGTACGACGCGCCGAATCAAATCGAACCAGATGATGGCGTTCTTCAGCCCGTCCACTGACTCAATATCCAGCCAGGCTTCGTGGAAACACTCCGCAAGTCGCGCACTCAGCGAGGCACACGCCGCCGCGATATCTGGGCCACCTAGTAACTCGGTCCGAACCGGGTCCGGCATGCTGACTTCCGCCTGATCAACCCATGTTGTGAATTG
>JBBKVQ010000136.1:0-41686 GCA_037968515.1 Bradymonadaceae bacterium | reverse complement strand
CCCTATGGCCTGCATGTGATTCCTGCGATTATTCAGACACATGCGAGCCATAAGGCTCGCGGACCAAACACATGCGAGCCATAAGGCTCGCGGACCAAACACATGGCTCGCGGACCAATCACAACATCAGCCTCGTCATCGACCCCTTATGCGACAGCCTCCCTATGGCCTGCATGTGATTCCTGCGATTATTCAGACACATGCGAGCCATAAGGCTCGCGGACCCATCGCAAAACCACCTCGTCATCGATCCCCATGCGACAGCCTCTCTAAGACCCGCGTATCGACGCAGAAGATCCATGCGGTGGAGTCCTGCGGAGATCTCTGCTCAATGATGGCCGCTCACCGCCGGCGCGCCAACGGCGCGAGGGGCGCATGTTTCTTGACGCAGAGCGTCATAAGAGACCCTTGCGGTAACCAGATCCCCGACCTATAGAGTGGTCCATGTACCCAAGTTGTCTACAGGAGGACTCGTGGATCTTTTTAGCTATTCAGATGAACTCAAATTCGGCGAACTTCACCTCAAAACCGACCTTGAGAGTGGCCTGCACGCGATCGTTGCAGTCCATAACCTTAAATTTGGTCCTTCGATCGGTGGCTGTCGATTCATCGAATACCCCGACACCGCTGCAGCCATACGAGACGCGATGCGGCTCGGGCGAGGGATGACCTACAAAGCCGCGATTTCTGGGTTGCCCCACGGCGGAGGCAAGGCCGTGATCGTCCGCCCCAAAGGTCTGACCGACAAACAACGCGTCAGAATCTTCTCGGAGTTTGGAAAGTTCGTCGATTCGTTAGGCGGGTCGTACATCACCTGCGAAGACAGCGGCACATCGGTTCCCGACATGACCGTGGTCAAACAACACACCGACCACGTGCTGGGCTACGATCCTAACTCGGGTTCATCGGGCGACCCTTCGCCCCTGACCGCCCTAGGCGTCCGCAGAGGCATCGAAGCTGCCGCCAAGTTCCGTTGGCAACGCAATGACCTTGACGGCCTTCACGTGGCCATTCAGGGCGTAGGACATGTCGGCTACTACCTGGCCAAGGAGCTCCATGCTTTGGGCGCTCAAATGACCATCGCCGACATGAACAACGAAAACGTTGAACGATGTGTGAGAGACTTTGGCGTGAAGGTCGTGGCACCCGCCGCAATCTATGGCGTGAAATGCGACGTGTTTGCGCCGTGTGCCCTTGGTTCAGTGCTCAACGACTCAACAATTCCGCGTCTATCTTGTGAAGTCGTCGCTGGGGCGTCCAATAATCAGTTGGCCGAGGCCCGTCACGGCCTGGTGCTGAAAGAACGCAATATCCTTTACGCGCCCGATTATGCGCTCAATGCAGGCGGGCTCATCAACGTTGCACAGGAGTACGCCGGTCACGACCCTGTAAAAGTTCAGGAAAAGGTCGGCCTCATCTACAACACGATGATGACGATTTTTGAGCGTGGAATGAGCGAAAACCTGCCGATGGATGTGGTGGCAGATCGCATCGTCGAAGAGCGCCTCTACAACTAGTCGAGAGACCAAGCGCATCGGAATCCGTGGTTGGCACGACGCTCGTGCGGCGCGTACCGGCCACGGGTTGCCACACGAAGGGCAAAAGCTTCGTGGACAAACGACCCACCGCGCAGCACCTTTTTAGACCCTACATTGGGTCCTTTTGGGTCGGTCTCAGGGGCCACCGAATAATAGTCTCGGTTGTACCAATCTTGGACCCACTCAAAAGCGTTTCCGGCCATATCCAAGCAACCGCCAGGACTCGCGCCCATCGGGTGTGAGAACACGGTCTGGCGCCCTTCGGATTGGAAACAAGCCAGCTCATCATCCGGTAAATGGTCACCCCAGGGATATTCTCTTCCGTCGGTGCCCCGTGCGGCCTTTTCCCATTCGGCTTCGGTCAGCAGTCGTTTGCCTGCCCATTTTGCATACGCGGCGGCCTCGTCCCAGGTCACATAAACCACCGGCAAGTCGGGCTCGTCTTCTGGATTATGCCGGTCCCAGCCCGAGGGCAGCTCGCCGCCAATCGCCGCCACGTAGGACCGAAACTGTCGGCTCGTCACGGGCAGCCGGTCGACAAAAAACGCCGACAACTTCAGGGTACACTGAGGAGACTCTTCCGAACGGGCGTTAGGTTGACCGCGCTCAGACCCGCGAATGAAAGGGCCAGATGGGATCTTGACCATCGTCGCGTCAGATACCGCTAGCAGTCTTGAGCGGGTTTCCGAGACATCAAAAAAGCGGCGGTCCGGATCCTTGGCCATCAACCGATTCAACGTCTCTTCAAGCTCAATGCTTGCTTCTGGCCGCAATAATCGCAAACGAGTCGGCGGCTGCGTGTGGATCGCCTCGATAAGACGATCGCCTTGCAACCCGTGACCGATAGGCTTGCGTCCGGTGACAAACTCGAAAAGAAGTACACCCAGCGCGTAAATATCGGCGCGCGAGTCAGCTTCACCGTCGACCGTTTCTGGGGCCATGTACCCGGTCGGTGCAAGGTGCGATGTACCGTCCGAAACCTGCATGCCGACTAAAGTTCCTGTGTCGCCCATCGCTGCCGCGTCCAAATGAATGGCTCTGGCCAGCCCGAAATCCGTGACCACCAGATGAGGCAGCCCCGTTTGCGGATGGGAAGTCACGTGAATCGTGTCCGTGGACAAGCTGCGATGAACGATGCCGCGTGAGTGCAGATAGTCCAGAGCGTTCAGCAGTTGCAGGGCAAAGGAAATCGCGATGGGAATCGGAAGCCGTTCAGTGCGGTGGAGCACGGCGCTCATCGACTCGCCCTCCGGGCTTGAAATCACGATCGCGGGCGTGGCTGAATCCGCCACAACCCCCAGAACCTTGACCACGTGGTCGTGCGATATCGTCTGCAACAGCTGAGCTTCAGCCAAAAATCGAGACCGAATCGTGCGATCCATCGAAGCGCTTTTTGATAAGCGTTTGATCGAGACGCGCTCGTTGGTTTCGACGTCTTTGCCGACAAAAACGGAGGGATTCTCGGGCAAGGAACCTGTGATTCGCCATTTGTCGCCGATAAGCGTCATCGAATCGGTAAGTCCACCGAGTTCACCGCCACACCGGCGGCAGGTTTCCATTTCGTCGGCATTTCTGGTGCCGCAGCGCGAGCAAATAATCGTAGCCATAAATCACTTCGGATTGAGTCCAGTGCGAACGATAACACGAAGCCGCTCAAAAGTTGGAACCCCGAAAACCAATTCCTCTACTCTAGTGGAAAATCCTTCGCCGGCAGGCTGGACCATTGCCACATGGAACCCGCGTAGTTTGCAGCCTCGTAGCCCATCGAGGCAAGAACCGCGACCAACCACCCCGACCGAATCCCACCCGTGCAGTAGGCAATCACGGGCGTGCTGTGATCCACGCCGAGATCCGCAAGAGTTTTCTCGATGCTTTCGCGAGGCAGCAGCTTGCCGTCCTTATCCATCAAGTCTTTGAAATACAGATGTTTCGCACCGGGCACATGTCCACCGCGCGACTCACCGTAGGGCGTTTCGCCATCGTATTCGCGCTTTTCACGCACATCGAAAACCACGGTTTTTGAAGTCGATGCGGCTTGTAGATCTTGGGCGCTCGCCGTGAGTTTTGGGTTCCACTGAAGGTTGAAATTCCCGACCGCCTTTGATGCGGAAAATCCTGGCCCAGTGGTCGCCCCCGCTTTTTTTAACGCGGGATAGCCGCCATCAACCAAGAACGCTGCGTTGTGACCCGCGGCCCTCAGCATCCAAACCACTCGCCCGTCTTCTCCCCAGGCGTGCGGGTCGCCCACGACAATCACCGTCCGGTCGTTGCGAACACCGACTGCTTCAATCGCGGTTTTCAGGGCTTTATCAGACAACAACTCGCCGCGATTTGCTGACTTTTTCTTCGAGAACTGCTGCCAAGTCACGCGAGTCGAACCGTCGACATGCGACAAACCAAACGCCGCCGCTCCTCGAGTGTCTAAAACCGTAGCGGTTGCCAGTTTTGGCAAGGCTTTTTCGGCAGAAAGCAGCCACGAATCAGCGGCCTGCAGCGGGAGTGCGATAAAAATCATGATGAATAAAACAAGAATGCGCATGGGAACCTCATGCATACAGACGCAACAAGGGCGGTCATGATTCAAAAAGGACATCGTCCCAGATCAGGGGAAGCGGTGCTTCAAACGAAACGGATTCATCGGTGATCGGGTGGTTGATGGTCAGCCTCCATGCGTGCAAGGCATGTCTCGCGAACGGCAATCGTTTGCACAGATCGGGGTCATCTGGATAATCACAAATATTGGCAAAAAACTCGTCATCATGCGTGTAGAGCTTATCCCCTGCGATTGGCGTCCCTTCCAAGGCAAGGTGAACTCGGATCTGATGCTGTCTGCCCGTCTCGATCACGACCTCCAGGTCGGCGAGCGCGATTTCTCCGAGGTCGGAATGTTGAAATGTGCCGCGTCGCAGGCAGGTCACGTGGGTAAGGGCCTTCAAGTCACCGCGGGTCATTTTCACGCCCAAGTCGCTTGAGGGATCGAGACCAAGCGGAGTGTCCAGGGTGGCGCGGCAACCAGTGGGCCATCGCTTCAGCGGATCGATGGCCATCGCCCGGTAGGTTTTCTGAGGATGATCAGATGCAAAACGAGCCCGCAAACCCGGCACAAAGTCAGGACGGCGCGCACACACCATGATTCCGCTGGTCTCGCGGTCGATCCGATGGACGGCTTCCGCCCCTTCAAACCCGTGACGCTCTAAGTATCCAGCAACCGTATGCAACCGCACGTTGCCTGCCTCGTGCACCAGCATTCCTGAGGGTTTGCTCAGAATCACCAAAGCTTCGTCCTCAAAAATCACCACCACGCCAGCGTCGTTAACTTCCTCGGCCGGCAGATGCTCACGGATGATCACCACATCGCCCTGCCGAAGCCGCGTCCCTGCTTTGACTTTTCGCGGAGGAACGACCGAGATATCGCCGTATTTGGCGACTACTCCTGCACGCGAACGCGACATGCGCCCGATTCGATTAGCCAGAAATTGGTCCAAACGCCATCCATCGAAGTTCTGATCGACGACGTATTCACGCTCCCTCACATTCTGAGTGTCGCGGTCCGAAACCTTCATCGCGCCATCAGCCTTCGGCCGAGCATATCGATGAATCCCACCGTTCGTTCGAATTGATCGACGTCGAAGTTGTCCGGGTTATCGGCGGGCACATGGTAGTTTTTAGGTGCCCCGATATCAGGATCCACGCAGCCAATACTGAGTGCGTCAAAACCGTATCGCTCAAAAGGAGCAGCATCGGTCGCTCCAGACGGGATATCGTAGCGTTCCACGGTGCCAAACTCGGGATGAGCGGCGGCTGTTTCGTTCACCGCAAGCGATAATTCAGGAGGAATCGACCCGGTGATGATCTCACCATTGACCAGGGTGCGAATCGTGCCACCGGTGAGCGTGTCGATCGCCAGAATAACTGTGTCCTTGGTCGACCAAGCCTGTCGCATATCGCGCGCCAACATCCACGCCCCGCCCGTCGACACCTCTTCGGCGCTGGTCACCACGTAGACGACCTCGACATCGTCGGGAATGGTTGCGGCCCAGCGGCGATGCAGGACCACGAGCGCCGCGCACCCGCTTAAGTTGTCGGAGGCTCCTGGTACCACTTCGTTTTTGATCACGACTTGGATATTCAGAATCAGGCCAATCAAAGTCGGAATCGTGAGCGCAACCGCCCAAAACACCCAATAATCGAGGCCGATCGCAAACCGGAGCACCTCCAAGATGCTCAGCACGGTTAGCGTAAACAAAATCAGAGCCATGGACTTTTTGAGCGGGCCCGGCGACTGAGTCGCATTTCGAAGCATCTTTTCGTGAAAGAGCCAGCCCGTATAAGCCGAATCCGCGTGCCCCATCACCACCAGGCGGCGACGAAGATCCGTCTTTGCTGGGCGAGTCGCCAGCAGATTCTGACAATCGACGAAGGGGAACAAGCGCCTCAACAGCATGGCGCGTTTGGTCGTATCCAGAGTGTAAGAAACGACCACGAGCACGTGTAGAGCCGCCGCGACCAAGGGCCACGCATAACCCAAACCCGTCGCAATAACCGCGATTCCAAAGTGAAGGGCGAGGTTGGCATAAAGGCTTTGGTTGTATCGAAAGGCGTGCCAAGACAGGTTCAGCTCATCCTTTTCGAATTCGCGTGCAAACACCTCTTGCGAGCGTTTTTCTTCGGGACTGCCCGCGAGTCTGGGTCCGATATCGCGGCAGATCTCTTGGATCAGCGCAAAACCAACATCTTTCACATCTGACATTTTAGGTCCTTAAGGCTGACGCCTTAAATCGAGATTGAGCCCTTCCGGAAGTCACTGCCGCCAATATGAATATTGATGAGCACAGGCCTGCCGCTCGCCGCTATTTTCCTAGCCTCGGCGATGGTCTTGCCGATTTTCTTGGGGTCGGTGAGCAAGAGTCCTACACCGCCATAACCTTCAGCGATCTTGTGGTAATCGGTTCGCAGTAACTCGGTGCCCAGCGCGGTTCCCAAAACCTCGACCTGTTCTCGGGCAATCTGAGCCCACGAACCGTCGTTTCCAACGACCGCGATCGGTGCCATGCCATGGCGAACGTAGGTGTCGAATTCGGAGATCGAGTACCCCGAGGATCCGTCTCCCCAAACGATCCACACTTCGCGGCCGGGGACACAGGCGGAAGCTCCGACGGCAAAACCTCCGCCGACGCCCAAAGTCCCAAACACGCCTGGGTCAAGCCATGCCAACGGTTTGCGGGGACGCAGCACGTAGGCGGCAGTCGCGACCCAGTCTCCGCCGTCCACCACCAGCGCGGCATCGTCGGCCATCTGGTCTTCCATCTGCAGGAAAAAATCCAGAGGGTTGACCAGCTTTTCACTGTTGGGAATTTTGGACTGTTCGACGATTTCTGCGTCGCGTGCGTCTTCACGTTTTCGGATTTCGTCAAACCAACCAGACCATGATGCCTTGTCCGGCTTTGCGGTCTTTGACACCTGCATCAGAAACTCGCCGGGATGCATTTGAACGCCGAGTGTCGGTCGACGATTCTTCTTGAGGTCAGCCGCGCTCAGATTCGCCGAGACCAGCTTGGCTTTGGACGAAATCGAACGCCCGTATCCCAAGCGAAAATCGAAGGGGAAACCCGCGACAAAAACGACGTCGGCTTTTTTAAGTGCAGCGCTTCGTTTGTGGCGAAACTGGATATCATTGAAGCGACCGAGCAGTCCGCGAGCGGTGCCGCCCAAAAACACAGGCATGCCCAAGGTTGTAATCGCTGCAGCCAATTCATCGGCCTGTGCGGGCGTGAAATTCACGAGCGCCTGGCTTCCGATCACAAGCACCGGGCGCTTGGCTTTATTCAACATCTGAGCGGCCTTCGAGACCTGCTCCTTTAGGTCATCAAAAAACGGCAGCTGGCTAAGGCTTGGCACCGCGAGGTCGAGGTCAACATGGATATGAGGTTGGCCAAACTGACGTTTAAGGTAGCCCTTCATGGCCAGTTCCAGCCCTCTTTCCGTGAGCGTCGTTGGGTTATCGAGCCCTGCTTCCTTGAGGTACCATCCCTTCACAACGTCTTTTGGGTATAAGAGGTCCACCGGAATCTCGACGAATACCGGTCCAGGCACTCCTTCCATGGCAACCTCAAGCGCGCGGTCAATCGTCGGACCGAGTGCTTTGACGGTCGTCACGCGTGTGGCCCATTTGGTCACGGGTGCCATCAGCGCAATCTGATCGATGTCTTGAAGCGAACCACGCCCGCGCAAAACCGTAGCAGTGGCGCCACCCAGAACGAGGATCGGCGATTGAGCCATCTGGGCGTTTTTGACGGCAGTCACGGTGTTGGTCACGCCTGGGCCGGCGGTGATCGCAACAACTCCGGGAAGGCCTGTCATCCGAGCAGTGGCATCGGCAGCAAAAGCGGCGTGTTTTTCGTCGCGGACATCCACAACCCGGATGCCTTGGTTTTCTGCTCCCACAAGGATCGGAGAGATATGTCCGCCACACAGTGTGTACAGCACCTTGATTCCGCGTGCTGAAAGCCTTTCCGCGATAATGTCGCCACCATGCCGTTCCGTCATACTTACCTCGCAGAAGTCATTTTTGAGTTCTTTGCCTCCTTCAATACCAAGCCCGTGTCAAGCGCGGACCACGCCGTCGGACGCCTAAATAACGCGGCGCGTCAAAAATGACTTGATAACGCGACGCGTCATGATTAGATTAGAACTCAGACACAACGGAGGTTATCCATGAACACACTGAAATTTGAACAAGTTGAGAAAGCCCTAGACACATCAAAGCAGCGCTTGGTCGCGCTCAAAGACGAGACCCGCACCCGCGCAGTTTCGCTCGCTCAAGACCTGGAAAAAGGCGGGCAAAAGCTGGCTCATGATCTGGAAAAAAGCGGGCAAAAGGGTCTGAACACACTTCTGGACGTTGGCCAGCAGGCGATTCACACCGCAGCAGACGTTGCCGGGCGATTCCCAGCACTCGAGGCGCAGGCAGGCAAGCTTCGCGGCGAGGCCAAACGGCTTGAGAAGGCAAAGCGCACTGAATCCGATCTGCTGGCGATTTCGGGCTACGATGAGCTTGGCGTTAAAGACATCCTACCGCTTATCGACGGACTGAGCCTTGACCAGCTTCAGGAGATCGAAGGCTACGAGCTAGCCCACAAAGCTCGAAAGACCGTTCTGAGCACGGTCGAACGCGCCATCGGCAAAAAGAACTAGAACGACACTCGAATCTGAGCGTTTGTCGGTCCGATGCTGACGGCCGTTCCGGAGTCGTCCAATAGCCACCAAACGCCCGCGCCCACCAAACAGACCGCTGCAGCTCCGGCGGCGGCCCATCCCATCACTCGGTATGTTCGCTCTTGGTCTAAGACTTGGTCATAATCGGCCGGCCGCGCGGTGCCGACGCGCGCCGCGTCCCACGCATCAAGTGTGTCCTTACGATCTGTGGCCACCAGCAAAAAAACCACCGACGCGATTCCTGAACTCACACCCAGTCCACCGAGTACCCACGGCCCGATTGAGGCCTCCTTCACAGCGACTTCAGCTGCACTGAGCCGGAAATCGAAGGTTCGCAAGTCGCCGGCCGTGACGTTGATCCGACGCTCGCTGCCTTGGTACCCCGCAAGCTCCAACCGAATCTCGTACACGCCGGGGAGCACTTCGATTTCGAGGGGCGTAACCCCCTGGCGCTCAACATCACTCAGGTAAACCATCGCCCCCTTAGGTTCCGAGTCGATGGTTAATCGTGCGGTCTTGGGGCGTTCCGCCTCGCGTTCTGCGCGAAGCCGTTCGAGGCGCGTGTGGACCACTGCGGCGTTGGAGGCGTCTGGTTTTTCCTTCAAGTACTGGGTGTACGCCTTGACTGCTGACTCACGCGCACCGAGCTCTTCGTGCATTTCGGCGATGCGATACAAGATGTTTGGCTCAGGAAAAACCGCGTAGGCTTCTTCGAGGCGCAAGATCGAAGTGGCGTAGTCGTGTGCGTCATATGCAGTGCGGGCGTCCGTGAACAGCCGTCCCAGAAGCTCGCGTTGCTCGGTAGACAGATTTTCGACCGATTGAGCCACCGCCAAAGGGGAACACAACGCGATCGAAAGTGAGATCAGAATCGCTAATGTTTTAGCCAATCGAGCCCCTCTTTAACCTCATCGACCGCTGGAACCGAGTCCGGTTCTGGGTCTGTCTTGGGTTCTATCGGACTCGGTTTGTGCTTGGCCACTTTGTCCGAAGCGGGCTTCTTGTGTGGGACCACGACTGGGATGTCGTCGTCAGTATCGTCGGCCACGACTTCCTCGGGCACAACTTCCTCGGGCGCGACTTCCTCGGCAATCGGCATTGCAACAACCTCTTTGGGCTCCGCAGCAACTTCCACCGTTGGCTGTTTCGCCGGAGCACTCAAATCCACAGGTGTCGGCGGCGTCCGAAGCAGGAACCACGCCGATAGTCCTGCAATCAGGACGACGGGAATCAAAAACCACCAAAGCTTCGGTTTTTGTGCCGGCGGAAGTGGATGTTCGTACGACGAGGTGGTCAGCGGGTCTTTGATGGCAGCGATTTCGTCCGACACGTCAGGAAGTGGTTTTGACCATCCCATGTCTTTGAAATGCGTGCGCGCCACGGCCGCTGGCACGGCGATCATCGAGGAATCGGTTTCGCGAGCGATTTCACCCGAATCCATGGGCATTGTGGACTCAAAACTGTCCGGGCTGTCGTCGATCTCTTGCGATCGCTCAGAGGAGTCCCGCAGATAAGGGAGCAACGCGGTCATCGTATCGCCGGGCGTGACCCTAAGTCGTCCGAATCCATATTGGTCGCGAATCTGGTCGATCGATTCACGAACATCACGTGCTGATTTTAAGCGATGACTGGGGTCTTTCGCGAGCAATCGAGTCACAAGTTCGACAATCTTGGGGAAAGCGAAGTCGTGCACGGTTTCATCAAGTCGCGGCGCGGGTTTCGTCACGTGGTCGATCATGGTCGCAACCGGCGTGATCCCAGCAAAAGGCGTACGTCCCGAGAACATCTCGTAAAGTATCACACCGATGGAATACAGGTCGGTTCGGGCGTCTACTGAGGACCCTTGGATAGTCTCTGGCGCCATGTACCGCGGTGTCCCCATCACCACACCGGTCGTCGTCAGTCGCCCACCGTCTGCATCGTGTGAACG
Source organism: Bradymonadaceae bacterium (assembly GCA_037968515.1). Classification (GTDB taxonomy): domain Bacteria; phylum Myxococcota_A; class Bradymonadia; order Bradymonadales; family Bradymonadaceae; genus JBFFMO01. The sequence goes on along the minus strand of JBBKVQ010000136.1, from coordinate 31,003 downwards.
CGCGATACCAAAATCTAAAATTTTCACCTGAACTGTCGCGTCGGACATCACAGTGATCAGCGTGTTTTCAGGTTTGATATCGCGGTGAATGATCCCCAGAGCGTGAGGCTCAGTAAGGGCCGCGCACATCTGATAGACGATCTCAAGCGCAAGTTCGGGAATCACGGTTTTGTGCTTCAGCACCCTGTCGAGCGAGACTCCCTCTACCAGCTCCATCGCGATGAAATTCAACCCGAGCCGCTCATCGACGCCGGAGTCGTACACACGAACGATATTAGGATGAGAAAGACCTGCGATGATCGAGATTTCGCGCTGGAAGCGTTCGATGCGCTTTGCACCCTGAACACCACTAGGTTTGAGGAGTTTAATAGCAATATCGCGCTGGAGCTTGGGCTCGTGAGAACGATAGACAATTCCCATGCCGCCTTCACCCACAACCGCATCAAGCCTGTACCGGGCGGCGATCTGAAATCCAATCAGGTCTTCGGCCGCCAGCAGAACACGTGGCTCTTCGGGCTCACTATTTGGAAGCTCTGTGGACATAATGGAAGTCACGCAGTCGACGCTTCGATCGATGATTCAAGATGATTGCATAACTCATCCTGAAACCTGAATACACCGCAATTCGTGGTGGTAGGCAAAAGTCGTTTAACCCGACGTGGGTGTGACGCAATACCCTGAACAAGTTGCGGCGCCAAAAGGGAGCGGGCAATCTTCGTTGCTCTCACAGGTATACGAACAGCGGTAAACCCCAGAAAACGGCTTACAAAGGCCGTCGTTCACATTCGGCACGCCACATTCTTCCGGGAAGTCACACGGTTCGCCGTATTGCAGAAGTGCCTCACAGGTCACCTCTGATTCGTTGACCGTGCAGTACGTGGTCGCAGGCTTTCCGCTTAGGGATTGTCGCTCCACCCGAATTGGGTACGGACGTGAACAGTTGAATTCCGAGGCTCGGTACAAACAATAGCCATCGTTTCGCTCGACCGTACGGAAATTCATTTTGACGCAGTCTTGGTCGTTGTTCGAACACTCATCGTCCGAAACACAGCGTTGGCAAGTCCGCACAGAAGACAACAGCGTGTCAGTGCATTCGTTGGTAGCAGGGTTGCAAGAGTTACCGTTGCACTGATTCTTCTTGGTTTCGGTGCATTGGACACACGACCCATTGCTGCACACTGGCAGTCCGAGGTGCTCGGTGCAGTCGTTGTCTATGCGGCACCCGGTGCAGTTGCCGCCTGAACACACCGATTCGTCCGAGGGACAGTCCGCGTTGCTCAAGCACTCAACACACTCGAGCGGTGAGATTTCACAACCTTCGCCGCACCGAAAGAAATCCGCATCGCACTTGAACGAACACGACTTCGCCTCACAGATGCCGGACCCATTGATCGTCGCCGGACAGGGATCGCATCGATCGCCACAGGTGGCGTCGGCGTCGTCAGTGACACAGGCCCCGCCGCACGAATGAAAGCCCGAGTCGCATTCGCACTCGCCGCGGCCTTCATTGCAGGTGCCGTTGACGCCACATTGTTTGTCAAACGTGCAATCGAAACAGTTACCGGTCGAGGTATTACAAACCTGCGACAGACAGACTCCTGGGTTGTTGCGGCAGTCCACGGTCACTGGCATGTCGACCCGCACGTCTGTGCCCATATCGAGAACAGCAGTGACACAGGCCTGCTCCAGGCACTTCTCGCCCAAGAAACAATCCGAGTCGTTCGAACAAAGTGGCCGTTGCGCGTCACATGCTATGAGCCCGAACAATAAACCAAGGGCAAGGACACGAAAAATCATGACTTAGATACCACCGCAGTAGTCGCCACTGAGGCAGCCAAACTCGTCGGTAGGCACACATTGGCTACTCGAGGTGCATGGGTAGGTACACTGCAGCGTGAAGTCGAAACCGAGAGGCTCGCAGATACCGTCGTTGACCCCAACCGCACCACAGTCTGAGGCCAAGCCGGAGGGGCAAAACTTCCCGAAACCGAGGATCGCTTCGCAGGTCGCGTTGGTCTCGTTGAGGCCACATACTGTCGTCATGCTGCCATCAATTGGCGCCCGGTTGATTTCGACAGCCCATGGGCTTGGGCAATCTTCGGCTGACTTAATGGGTAGACAGTAGTTGCCATAATCGGCGCCCTTGAACTGGAGCGGCATGCACGCGCTGCCCACCGCACAAGCATCCGAAGCTGTGCACTGCTCACATGTGTCTACCGAGTTGATGGTGGTTGCAGTGCAAACGCCGTTCATCAGGTCACAGACCTTGCCGCCACAATCTGCCGACGATCCGCACTCGACGCAGGTTCCCTCGTCGCAAATCGCCTTACCTGGAATATGCGAACAATCCGACGCCTGCGCACACGCGACACACGTGCCCGCGTCGCAACGTGGTTCGACCGCGCCAGTGCAGTCCGTGTTGCTCGCGCAACCGACACACGCATCGTCTAGCGGAACCAGCGGATCGTTGCAGGTAAAGCTGCACGCCGTCCCGTCGCACATAATATTCCCGTTGGAAGGACCGGGGCAGGGTTCGCAGCTGGTGCCGCAAGTGGCGATATCGTTATCTGACACACACGCGCCTGCGCAGTCATGGAAACCACTTTCGCATTCGCAGCTGCCCAAATCCGTGCACACGAAGTTGACCCCACAGGCCTCGTCGAATTCACAAGGCGCACATTCTTTGGTGTTTTCGTTGCACAGCAGACCGCCGGCGCAACCGTCAGCAACACAGTCTTCTGTGATGACGGTGATATCCGGACCTGCGTCGGACGATGTCACGTCGCTACCTGTATCCGTGATGCAGTTCGCTCCCGAGCATTCCTTGTTATTGGCGCTCTTGTCGTCAGATGAACAACCCAACACAACTACCGCCAAAACAATCCACCAGTTTCTCATTTTAAATCCTGTGCAACTATTCTTGACGCTGAGGATAGAGCGGACCGGTATGTGGTACAAGATACTTCACCAATTCACGGCGATCACGTGTCTAATCAACGACTCACCCATTCTTTGGTGTTTTGGATTGCGGTTTTCACAACGCTTGCAATCGGGGTTCACCTATTTTTATGGGGACTCGACGCTAACCACGCCCAGGTGCCTCTTATCTCGGCGATCGTGTTGGGCGGAATGCCCCTGATCTGGAACCTGCTCCGCAGCGCTTGGCGAAGAGAGTTCGGCGCAGACATGCTCGCGGGTGTTTCCATCCTGACGTCGTTGTGGCTGGGCGAATACCTTGCTGGGGCGATCGTTGTCTTGATGTTGTCTGGCGGAGAAACGCTCGAATCCTACGCCATGCAGCGGGCGTCTTCGGTTCTGGCTGCTCTGGCAAAGCGCTCACCCACAATCGCCCATAAGAAGGTTGGCTCCGATATCAGCGATATTCCGGTGTCCGAGGTCCATGTTGGCGATGTTTTGGTGATTCTTCCCAACGAGGTTGCCCCTGTGGACGGCGTCGTTCGCGAAGGTCGCGGCACGATGGACGAAAGCTACCTGACTGGCGAACCCTACAAGGTTTCCAAAGCGCCTGGTGCAGCGGTGCTTTCGGGCGCGATAAACGGCGTCGACGCACTGACGATCGAAGCGTTGCGGGTGGCGGCCGACTCTCGATATGCACGCATTATGACTGTGATGGAGGACGCTTCACAAACCAAACCTCGGATCAGACGCCTCGCAGATAGCTTGGGAGCCTGGTACACGCCGCTGGCGTTGGTCATTGCGGGTTTGGCATGGGCAATTTCTGGCGACCCCGTGCGGTTTTTGGCGGTGCTGGTTGTCGCGACGCCCTGCCCTCTTTTGATTGCCATCCCCGTCGCGCTTTTGGGCGCGATTTCGCTGGCGGCGTCGCGCACCATTATCATCAAAGACACCGCGATTTTGGAGCAAATCGATCGTTGCACCACGCTGATTTTGGATAAAACCGGGACCCTCACTCTGGGCTCGCCGTCCGTAACAAACGTCGAGGGGCCAAGTGTTGACCAAGGATTGCTCTACGCGGCGGCCCTGGAAAGATTCTCGAAACATCCGCTGGGCCCGGCCATTGTCGAAGCCAGCAAAGGTCGGGCTGACAACCTTGTAGTCGAGTCGATGAGCGAACGTCCCGGAGAAGGGCTCAGCGGGGTCGTGGAGGGGGTTCAAGTTCAGGTCACCGGTCGATCAAAACTCGCCAAATCGGGCCACCCGGATGCTGGTAAGCTACCTGAAACGCGGTCGGGGCTGGAGTGCATTGTGTTGCTAGATAACGCCTACGCAGCCACGATTCACCTGCATGATCAGCCGCGGCAGGAAGGCAGGCCGTTCATCAGCCACTTGGGACCAAACCACCGGTTTACTCGGGTGATGATCGTGTCTGGAGACCACGAGAGCGAGGTTGCCTACTTGGCGGAACAGGTCGGGATCGACATCGTTCATGCCAGCTGCACACCCGAGGAAAAAGTTGCGATCGTTCGAGCCGAAACCGCTTTGGCGCCAACCCTATTTGTCGGTGATGGCGTCAACGACGCACCGGCGCTCATGGTCGCGACCTGTGGCGTGGCATTTGGACAAACAAATGAGGTGACTACCGAAGCTGCCGGAGCGGTGATTTTGGATCCGTCTCTGCGACGTTTAGACGAGCTCTTTCATATCTCAAGCCGATTTCGCTCGATCGCGCTGCAGTCTGCCATCGGAGGAATGAGTCTTTCGATTTTTGGGATGGGATTTGCGGCGTTTGGCGTTCTGACTCCGGTCATGGGAGCCATCGCTCAGGAAATCATCGACTTGGTCGCGATTCTGAATTCCCTGCGGGTGGCTGTGCGCCCCGGGGAACTTTCGGACGTTTAGCGGGGCACATACACACGAGTTCAGGGTGAACGCCGCGCAGTGATGGCTCCGTTTGCGATCGCGAGCACGTAGTTCACGTGTTCGTTGGGCAGAACTTCGATGCTTCCACGAAGTCGCTGGCCAAGATGTTCGACCACGACTGGGTATTTGCCTTGCTTGAGCTCCTACTTGCTAACGGGTTCAGTTCCAAAACCGTTCGCGCCCACGTATAGTGTGCCTCCGGCGGGCTCAAGGGTGATCGAAACAGAACCTTTTTCTCGTTTCATTTCTTTCAGAAAAGGTCGGACCTCGATCGTCCCTACTTCGGCCATTTCAAGGATGTACGATTGTGGCGCGCGGTCGGCCTCGTCCAAGTCGACTTCAACAAGCAGTCCACGTTCATGGTTTTTCCGCATGGGCGTAGCGCCGACGGACTCTCCGTCCAGAGTCACCCCGGTCATTCTAGGAATCGCGGCGTAGATCACTTCGACATAATTTCGTCGGGCCGAGTCCTTGCGGGCAAATTCTACCTGCACTTCGTTTTCGGCCCCTGGTACCAGCCCGATGAAACCGGCATATCCAAAAAAGTCGTCTTTGGTCAGATAAACGTAATGTTCAACGTCGGCCGAAAGGTCATTCAACGTCATGGGCGTGCGGCCGACTTCTCGTCCGTCAAGCCAAACCGTCGCGTCACGCGGCTCCGAGACCACCGCCAGGGAAGCCGTTCGCGCAGCTGACCCAGCAGGAACCGGTTGATCCAATTTGATGGTGTGCGGGTTTGATGCGGCCTTTCCGTCGACCGTCAAAAACGCCGGAGCGAAGCCATCAAGCAGCGCCACGACCTGATTTGGACGGCCCTCGCGCAACACCAATCCGCCAGCGTCGCTCAGCGCTGGAAGACCGTTTACAATAAAAGCCGCACCAGCAGGGTCACTGTTAAACGCCACCGTGACCGTTGGTGGGGGCGGAACGGCGTCATCCTCAAGCAGTGCAGGGTCGATATTTGTGGCAATCGCCGCTTTCTCGAGATCCGATTCCTGATTGACTTGAACGTAGAAAATCCCGGCTGCAATGGCCAATAGCAACAGAAAGGCGATGGGGATCAAAAACGATGATTTGCGCCGAGACACCACAAACCCATCCAAAGACACATCTGCGTCGGCCACTGCGGGTTCACGAGGCGAACTCGCTGCTGGTTTGGCCGTCGGAGCCGGTCTTGGAGCCTGTGTGCGGGGAGGCGCACTTCGCGTGATATTCGGCGGTGGAGCTAAGGTTCCTGGCGGAACTGACCCCACAACATTGCTGGCTTGGACCGGAGGAGCCGAATCAACAACGGGTTGAGGGGTTGGCGCAACGAATGCGGCAGCTGCGCCAATTCGGGGGACAGCCAGAGGCGCGGGCGCAGGCGGGACCTGCGTGACAGGTTCAACTGGGCTCGGAGCCGGCTTCGGCGCCACTGGCGCAGGTTCTGGGACCCCGGCTGTTGGAGGAAAGACGGGCAATTCGAGGTTCGGGATGACCGGCTCGGAGGCTGCCTTGAGTCGATCGCGTTGAAACGCGTCCATTTCGGCGGTCTGGTCGTTCGCTCCTTCCATCATAACGGTTTGGTCTTCTTCGCCCTCGTCCCAATCCCCAAGCTCTTCCGAAACAACGACCTTCGGGTCTTCAGCGGACGAGCGTGCGAACTCGGCAACATTCAGCATTTCGGCGGTCTTCGAAGACGGTGCTTCGATGATCAATGTTTTGTCTTCGTGTTCGAACGAGTCCTGGGGTGGTTCAGCGCCACTAAGTTCGGGAAAAAGCGCTTTTATATAGCGACCAATCTGCGTCGCACTGGGTCGACTCGACGTTTCGCCCAACCACGCTTCCATCGCGACATGAAGGTCTTCAGCCGTGGCAAACCGATCGGCGGGATCCTTGCTGATGCACTTCAAGATGATGGCTTCGAGCCTCTCGGGGTAGCCCGAGACAACCTCAGACGGAAGCCTGATTTCGCCAATCGACATCAGGCGCAAAATCTCTAGATCCGTGTCGGCGTCATAGACTCGCTGCCCAGTGGTCGTTTCGTACAAAAGGACACCGAGCGAATAAATATCGGTGCGACGATCCAGGACCGATGTTTCGAATTGTTCGGGGCTCATGTAGGCAATTTTGCCCTTAAATTGGCCCTGCTTGGTGTGTTGCAGACGTTCCTCGGCCTTGGCGATCCCAAAGTCGCAGACCTTGATATGCCCTTGATCGCTCACCAACACGTTTTGCGGCGACACATCGCGATGAATCACGTTCATCGGCTTGCCACGTTCGTCATGTTTTTCGTGAGCGTAATGAAGCCCAGCAGCCACCTGAGAAACGATATGAACCGCCATGCTCAAGGGCAGCGTCGAGTCTGCCTCGCTGCCACGCTCAAGGATTCGTTTCAGGTCGCGCCCATGGACGTACTCCATGGCCAAGTAGAGGCTGTCCCCCTGCCGTCCCAAATCAAAAATCTGAACAATATTTGGATGGTTGAAACTGGCCGCAATTCGACCCTCATCCAAAAACATGTTGGTCGCTTCAGGCGAGTCCGCCATGTGCGGAAACATCCGCTTTATCGCGACTTTTTTCGAAAACCCACCGTCACCGGTCTGTTTGGCGAGGAAGACCTCGGCCATACCGCCCGTTGCCACTTTTTCGATGAGTTCGTATTTGCCGAATTCTTCGCCCATTTCTGGTGCCATCCATTGAACTTCATGAGTGATTCCTGAACTTACCACGAGCGCCAATAGACGTGAAAGAAATCCGCGTTTTGGTTATACTTGTTCGTTGGTTCCGCCTCGGGCATGGTCACACGATATGCGATGGCTACTATGTTTTTTGGGACTCTTGTGTTCGGCAGAATCGACAGCACAGGTGCGTCCATGCCAGACCTGCGTGCCATCGACTGGGAATTCCTCAACGCGCATTGACCCGACTTTCGCCTTTCTAGAAATCCAGCTCCGACTGTATGGGCGCAATGCCCCGGCGTTTGGGCGCGGGCTGAATCCCCAATTACCCATCGATGGAACGGCAGCCCTACTGCATTTTGGACGCCTTCTGGGTGCGGCTGAGCTCCACGCCCTACAGCTCGCCGGCGTTGTGTTTGCGCGACAAGACTCCGCATCACTTCGTATCGGAACAATCTACAGTGCCTGGGTACCGTTTTCGGCGTTGAACGCACTCAAAAACAACCCAAACCTCAAACGGGCTGAAGCCAGTTGGTCGCCCTTCATACTAGAGCCGCTCGACATCACCACTGCTGAAATCGGGGCGATCAGCGCACGTGAACTGCCGGCGCTGGGTTTTGATGGAACTGGAGTGCTGGTCGCAGATATCGATTCTGGAATCGACGCGACCCACCCGCATTTTTTCCGCGACGACGGCGGGCATTATCGATGGATCGACGTCAACGCGAACGGCGTCTTTGACAGCGATCGCGATGCTGTGGACCTAAATCGAAACGGCAAGGCCGATAGCAACGAGACGTTGATTTTACTGGATGGGGCAGCGGTTCACAGAGGGCAAACTCAAAACGCTGACGGTGTCTTTCAAGCCAAATTAGACTGGCTTTTCGCCGATCAGAATGGCGACCGGTTCCGAAATACTGGCTCTCTTGCCGGTTTTGCCGAAGAAGACCTCGCCTGGGGAGAGCCCATATTTGTTATCGACGATGTCAACGGCAACGACGCGCTGGACCCGGCCGAGCTGCTGGTTCGACTGGGGACTTCTAAGGTCCGCGCTGTGGTGACGCAGGACTCGACGTTTGAGCGTGGGCGGAACCTGATCGATGCCAGCGACCACCCGGATTTCGACTATGTTTATCATGGCACCGGGGTCGCAAGCATCTTGCTCGGCGGACAGACACCTCACTCGCGACAAGGCGTGGCGCCCGGAGCAGAGCTTATCGCGTACGCCGCGAGCGACCTCGCCAACCTGAATCAAAACTTCGACACGAGCCGTCAATTCAACGCTCTCGCGGACGCCGGCGAGCGTGGGGCGAAAATCGTATTGCATGAGTGGACCGACCCGTTTCGCTCGCCTCAGGATGGATCAACGCTCTTCGAAGCGGCGATTACGACGTCTCGCTCGAAAGGGGTGATCCACGTCACACCCGCGGGAAACCTCAACCTGAGCGGCAAACACCTCGAAGCAGCAATCCTTGCGAACGAATCGACGGATTTGCGCTTCAAGGTGCCGCCAGCCTCAGACCCAGTGATCGACCGAGCGTTCGGCTCATTGATGTGGAAAGGCCCCGCCGGCGCGCTCGAAATCACCAGCCCATCTGGGACTCGGGTTGATGTCCTTCCAGGCGAGCCCGTTCAGATCGACACTGACCTGTTCATTCAAACGACGTTTGAAACGACCTCTCGTGGGTTCGCCCACACCCAGTTCCTGGTTTGGAAGACCCAAGGCGATCTGCCTCCAGGAACGTGGATTTTTCACGTCACGACTCCCACCGCCACCGTCGTTTTCGGGCGAATCACGGACTACTTCAGTGGCTGGGGCGCGGGCGTCGGCTGGGAAACCCCAACTGTGGACCGAGGCACCCTGGTTCACCCATCGACAGCCGACGATTCGATAGGCGTGGCCGCCTACGCAGGGCGATGGGACATCGACGGCGAGCCGACAACTTCTGGCGGCGTCCGGGCGTTCTCGGGCCGCGGGCCTCGAATGGACGGTGTCCTGGCCCTCGACATCGCAGCTCCAGACGACCCTTACGCAGCGATTTCAGCGACCTCACAGTTCCTTGATGCCGGTTATGAAAGGCAATGGCTGGCCACGTTCGGCGGAACCAGCGGAGCGGGCCCGCACGTCGCGGGAGCGTTTGCGGTGCTGATGCAAGCTTATCCGCAGGAGACTCCCGACGAGCTCGAGTTGCGGCTGTTATCGAGCGCTTCAAAGGATAGACTTGACCCCTCATTTGGCGCTGCGTTCCCAAACCAAGTGGTTGGCCACGGACGCCTCGATCTCTTGGCTGCGCTGGGTAATCAACCAGCGCCTCCAGCCTCAAACCGACCGCCAGACGTCGAAGCATTTGTCGACATCACGAACGGGAAATTCACGTTGAACATCCTCGCAAACGACCCCGACGGCGACCAGGTCTCTTACCGGTACGACTGGAACCACGACGGTGAATACGACACGGACTGGACTGAAGCGCCCATGTGGACGGGCGAAAACGTGGAGGCCGAGTTCGGACGAGTTCAGGTTCGAGACGTGTTTGGTGCTTCTCGTGGGGCCGTAGTCGCATGGCAGATTCCTACCGAGGGTGATGACGAACCAGACGCAGGCCCCCTACCCCCGACGGCACCGGATGACTGCGATGGATGCGGGACGACGTCCCCGTCCAATGGCCTGTTGTGGCTTCTGGCCATCTTCGGTTTTGGCCGTAAACGGTGGTTTTCCCGTCCCGCTTGACTTCCACGGCACCTCGATCGATAAAGGCGCGCCAAAACACGTTCTGACGAGGGATAAGCATGGCCGAAGATATCGAAGAACCGGAAGAAGGGTTTGAAGAGTTCGAAGAGGACTTTGACGAGGATGCCGACGTCGATGTTGATATCGACGAAGACGTCGAAGTTGACGACGACGAAGACGACGACGACGAAGAGGGAGCTCCCAAGAGCAAAAGCTCTGGCGGATCGAAAAAGTCCAAGGACGACTTCGCTGCTGAGCTGACCGAAAAGACGTACGATCAGGCCGTCCGAGCCAACCCAAAACGACTTGCCATGGTGCAAAAACGTGCTGGGTTGATCGAAACCATCCTCGACCGAAGTGACCTCTCAACCCCCGAAGGCGTTGCCAAGGCTTGGGAGACACTTGTCGGAGAAACAAACACCTCGGTGCACAAGCCCTACAGTGTGAGCGACAACTTCGTGGAAAACGAAGTCGTTGGCCACCCTCTCTTCGGCACTGGATTTGTCGCTCAGGTACTCTCGCCGACCAAGGTAGAGATTCTGTTCGAAACAGGTTTCAAACGATTGGCCTGTAACCGCTAATCCAGCCGCACTCTTTCGACCCATCTTTGGGGTCCAAGAAAAGAAAAAGCCGTCCAAGGACGGCTTTTTTATTGCGTGGTCTGTTCGCTTTAAGCGCGGAACGCCATGCAGACTGTCGTGCGGTCATCACCGCCCATGTTCGCGGTGAAGCCAATGGTTGGCTTGTTCTTGATTTGGTAATCGCCGCACAAGCCCTTCATCTGGCGGAAAATCTCCAGAACCTGTTTGATTCCTGTCGCGCCTACTGGATGGCCAAACCCGATGAGTCCACCGCCTGTGTTCACAGGAATGGTTCCTTCGATGGCTGTCGCTCCGCTCTTCGCGAGCTCGGCACCTTTGCCTGGCTCGCAAAAGCCAAGGGCCTCGTACATCAAGCATTCGGTCACAGCAAAACAATCGTGGACTTCACAGACTTGGACGTCGCTTGGCTTCAGCCCTGCTTCCTCGTACACCTGCGCTGCCGCAAGTTTAGTGTTTGAAAGCTCGGTGAAGTCTTCGACCTGACCCAATGGGCTGGTCGTAATTGCGTAAGCCAGAAGCTCAATGCAATCCGCTGGCGTTTTGCCAAGTTTCGCAAGACCTTCTTCGCTTGCAAGAATGAGCGCGGCGCCGCCGTCACTGACCTGCGAGCAGTCCGTCACCTTAAGGTAGCCCTTGAGTTCTTCATTACGAAGGAACTGCGGGTTGCTATCGCCAGGTTGCGAAGCCATGTCGTAGTCGACCTTAACTTCACGCATGTGCGCATAAGGATTCTTGTTGGCGTTGGCGTAAGCCTTGACCACGACGTGGGCAATATCGGCTTCGGTCACGCCGTATTTTTCTTCGTAGTGTTTCGCGCGGCGAGCAAACATCGCTGGGAAGGTAAACTCGTCGAGGTCCCGCTCGGTTTCCCAGTGCGACGCACGTGCCAAAAAGCCCGCACCGTCGCGCGCGCTGACGGTTGTTTGCACCTCGGCGCCGACAGCCATCACGACGTCACAACCAGCCTGAATCGCATCAACAGCCGAGGTCACAGCCAATCCACCCGAAGCGCATGCGGCTTCAAGACGAAGGAAAGGTTTCCCAGCAAATTTTTCGTTGGCCCGAACCGCCATCGACCCAAGGTGACCCTGGTTCGAAAACAACTCGCCAGCGAAGTTACCGACATAGCCGCGATCGATTGCGGCGGCATCTACACCGGTCTTTTCAAGGGCACCGTTGATCGCGCTGGTCAGAAATTCTTCGAGCGTTGGATTTTCCCGGGTCCCGAAGTCGGGGTGTTTTTTCCAGATAAAATCTGGGTGGCTCTTACCGATAAAGGTAGTGAGGTCACCACCAACGACATATACTTTGCGACGTAACTTCATGATTTCTCCGTTCGTTAAGCGAACTCCAGCGGACGGCTCTGAGTAGCCGATACACGCGATGATTTCAATCATGGATTAGGACGCGCCGGACACGAAAACGATTCGAAGTGGCGTCTCAGGTCAGCTTACAGCCCGACCACACAAGATCCGCGGGCTTCAGTTCAGCGTCGGCAACAGGAAGGACTGCGACTGATTGCAACGTGGTAATCACGTCTGCCAGCATGGATTTAGACATCGAAGCGGACGTGCACCATTGATTGGTCAACATCCACGTACGCACGTCGGTCCGTTCGAGGCCAAATCTGTCGGAAATCTGGGCAACGGTGCCTTCGGCGTCCGCGTCTAACTCCGCACAGATTGTGGCCACGCGGCTCAAAATAGCATTCAGGGCGTCTGGATATCGTTCGCAAACGACCGACCGAGCCGCCACCGAGAATCCCGGCCAAGGGGTGACACATTCACCAATCCGTCTCCACTCGCCGTGATCGACCAGGGGTTTGGTGGTGAATTTCTCCCAAAGGAACATGTCGACTTCGCCGGCCTTGAAGGCTTCACGTGCTCCGTCCAAGTTCTCCACCTGAACAAAGGTCAGCGCTGATAACGGCCAACCACGGCGGCTAGCCTCGACCACAGCCATGATATGTGAGCCCGAGCCGTATCGACTGATCGCGACACGAGCCCCACTCATTTCTTCCAAGGTTTGCCACTGGCTTTGCGCCGATACGTGGGCTCCCCAAATCAAACCGGATGCCGTGTGACTCCCTAGTAATCTCACAGGATGGCCGTTGCCTGCGGCGGCGACGATGCCTTCCGTCAACGCCACAACAACGTCAACTTCGCCCGCATCCAAGGCCTCGACCATCGCCCCGGTGCCGCCATGATAATCGGTCCACTCAAGTTCGATCCCGGCGAGGTCATTGGCCTCGACTAGGAGATACCAGGGCAAATTGACGTTCTCGGATACGCCACCGAGCCTGAGTTTCACTGATCCACTCCGCCGGCATCCGCGACGTCAACGTCCACCGGAGCTTCTTCGACGGCGGCGACTTTTTTGGACATTGCTTCTCTAAGATCGAAAGCATAACGAGTCGCAATGTCGGTCGAAACACCCACACGAATCGTGTAAGTGCCTCGTTTGAACAGCTCGTCCGAGGTTTGATTGACCGGCGATTTCTTGATGACATCAGCCACGCTAATCGGAACTCCTGTCAGGTCCGTGACGATCGCTGCGACGGCCTTCTGAACTTCCGGCTGTGCAAGCTTGCGCGCAGCAAGCAGATCCTCTGGGTTTTCGGGACGTAGCTTTCGGTCAAGGTCGAGCGCAACCACAGTGACGCCGTCGTATTCATTGGCCCACTCGCCTGCTGCCTCGCGCCTAGGCCGCACCTCTTTGTCGATTCGTGCTCGCACTTGGTCCGAAAAAACTTCCAAGCGTAGATTGCGGCCCTTGGTTTCGGCCTCGCTTCGCACATTTGGCAAGGTTCGGAACTTCAGAATTTCATTATAAAATTCTGCGGCGTCCGCCTTTTTGTTCGCCTCTAGCGACCGCTCGGCACGATTCAAAAGAAACTCCACCATCAAGGTGTTTAAGCGGTTCGAACGCTCAGCACGAGCCAAACCTCGACGGAGAACTGCTTCATAGGTCTCGGGATCGTCGCGAAAGTCGAGCTTTTCAACCCATTCGACATACAGGTCGTTGTATTGCTGCTCCATGCGGTTGCGCAGAGCCTTATCGCTAGGCAGTGCCGGCGTATCGACATCAAAATCGTGGGATTTCCAAAGGGCGTTAAGCGAATGTTCGGAGGCCTGAAAATTACCCCGGAGTCGATGCACCTCGGCCATAAGGCGCGCTGCTTCGGCATTCGTCGGGTCCTTCTTCAGCACTTTCTGCAGATTCAGTTCAGCAACCTCCGCCTGACCGCTGAGCACTGCCGCGGTGCCAACCCGCATGGGGTCGTCATCGCATGCAATCAGCACGAGCATCGCGATACCAATCATTGTCATGAAGGTCTGTCGCTGGGTTTTCATCTTTGGGCTCTCGTCAAGGCACGGACACGATAGGCCAGCACCAGATTTTGGCCAGAAAACTTCAGGGTGAGTTGCGCTCAAGACGCCAGAACGCCACCGCAAAACCAACGTTGATTGGCACCAAAAGAGCGATCGATAGCAGCATTGATTGAACGACAAATAGTGCCGCAACCATGCCAGCAAACGACGAAACGGTCATGATTTTCCAACACCATCCAGCCCAATTTTCGGCTCGGCGCGAGCCCCAGAGGATTCCGAAAGAAAGTGGCAGAACTAGGAACGTAATGGGGCTCGCGAGCAAAATATTCGGATTATTATGAGTGATCAGGTGATCTGTGAAGTTGTAGAGCAACACTCCAAGCCCAGGAATACCGATCACAATCCCGGTAATCAGATTCAGCATGCCAAACAAGATGCGAGGCCCTTTTTCCGACTTCCTCCGGGCGCGAGCCTCAGCGAGCCGCCGCGCCAGCCAGAATGCAAGACCACCCCAGAGACCACCGATCAACACCAACCACGGCACTCGGGTGAACGGCCATTCGGGCACCGGTTCACGATTGGTCGAGGCGTAAATCACCTTCGTTTCTGCAACAAAAGGAACGATCTCGCCGTCGTCATTCACATAGTGTAGCTTGCCAACACGCAAGGCGAGTTCTGAGGGAAGGAACATCTCATCCCATTCATGAATGGGCTGATCGATGCGGTCGTTCATCCAGAAAGTCAGCAGGATATCGATAAATCCGATGCGTTGGGTGTGGCGATGAACATGGTCACGCAACGTCATGCGCGCTGGCACCATCGTGACCTTCTTGAATTGACCTTGGGTCGACTTGTCGATGACGTCGCGAATTCGCGTCGCGCAGTTATCGAAATAATGATCGTAGAGGTATTCGCGGTTTTCTGGCTCGACGTTCCAGGCCAGAAACTTGGCAACCTCGACTTTGCGCGCGGGAGACAGGTTGAATACCTGCGACGTGATATCGCGATCGAGCGATTCGTAAATCGCAACGGTGCGCGGGTAGCTCGCCTGCCCGACCCAGAACTCCAACCGTCCCATCAGAAATTTGGGAAGCATGTCGGGCCCAAACGAAAACATGCCGTAGTTGTAGACACGTTCCACGCCCAGCCGGCGGTCTCTAACCATCAGGGCTGTATGGCCAAACCAAGACGGAATATCATCGCCAGCGCTGAACGTGAGCAATTCGATATCCAGATCTTCCCCACGACTGTCACCGGTAGCCCATGGGGGCTCTGACGCCATTCCCAAAGAGCTCGACATAATGACGACCAAAACCGACATCACGGCAATGAAATATCTAATCAAAAGTATATCCCACATTCAGGTGAACCTGACCAAAACGCTCGCCCGGACGGCGATTAAGTATCACGCCGTAATCAAGCACGATTGGAATCTGGTCAAGGATCAGCGCACGAAATCCTAATCCGGCCGAAGTTCGAACTTCGGAGAAGACTCCAGAACCAAACGCATCCTCATAACAATTTCGCGATCTTGAGTTTTCCGGAAAACAATCCGAAAGCATGCCTGCATCAAAAAAGGTTGCCCCGTATAAACTAAATCGCCGAATCAGCGGATACCTTAGCTCCGCATTATAATTCAGGAAAAACTCGCCACCAGTGGGAGACTGCGAAGAACTTACGGGCCCAAGGGTTTCGTCTTCAAAACCGCGAACGCTGCGAATCCCGCCCAAAAAGAAGCGATCTTCGAGCGGAATCAAGACTTCTCGGGTGGCGAGTGGCACCACCTGACCGGCGCGGATTGCCTGCCCAAAGACCAGTTCACCTCGCCAGAGCGGCACAAAATGCGACGCCCCAAGCTGCAACCGCAAGAAGGCATCAGCGACAAATCCGCCACCGCTTCCAAGCGCGTCACCGCTGACAAACGAGGGCTCTAGGCGCAACAAGTATCCCGACTTGGGATTTAGGGGGCTATCCCGTCGATCGAGCGTAAAAATCGGTTCCATTTTTGCGACAGTTCGCCGGGGCGAGAATAGTCGATTGCCGTTCACATACTGCCCGTCGACGCCAAACGTCGCGATCTGTTTAAATTCGAGGCCCAGCTTGAAGAACAGCCGCTCCATGAGCCCTGATAGGTCTTTTCGAAACTCCGAACGCAAACCCCATTCTTCACGCAAAACTTGCGAGTTGATGACCCCCAGCAAGTCCAACAAATAGAAGGGTCCGACCGAAAAGTAGAGTTTGTCGATATCCAGTTGCTGCTTCAGGAACCGCGGGTGGGAGTAAAGAATCTCGCCGCCAAACACATAATCCAGCGTATCGATTGAAGCCGCTGCCAGCGGGTCTGAGGTGCTGACGCCGGTCGTCTCGGCCAATTGGAGCGTATCGAAAGCGCCGATGATTCGGGGTTGAAGGCCCTGAGCCAGACCAAACAAATTACGATTGGTGTACTGGACCTCGCTGGTTATCAGCAGCTGACGGCTATCGACAAAGGGTTCCCGCAGCTCCAGACCGGCCTTAAAATCCAAGTACGACGTGCTGGCCTCTTCAACGTTGATCAGCAAGGCGGCACGCGCGGTGTCGGACTGCTGTGCCCGCTCATCCAAACCGATGGTCTCGACACTGACCGAATCAAACACGTTGAGCTGGCGCAGATTTCCCTGCCCCTGAATCAAACGCCGGGTATCCAGAAGGTCACCACGCTCAAGCTCAATCTCGCGATTAATCACCGAACTGCGGGTCTCGAAATTGCCCTTCAGCAGCCGCGCCCCAACAAAAACCTGTGGACCTTCGACCACGGCGTGTCTTAGGCGCATTTCATCGGTCGTGACGCCGCCGCCATAGACACACTCAGGGCTTTTCGAGACCCGCAGGCAGCTGTACTTGGTCTTCTTCTCGTCGGTCCATCTGCAGCGTCCCTCAAGGTCCTCGTCGAGTCGCGCCACACACCCACGGGGCATCCGTGGGGCCTCGCAGACAACTTCTTCGCCTGAAGGCAGAAAACACTGCGATTTCACTTGGGCCAATGGATGGCCGAGGCGCGAATACCGCTGCACAATTCGTGTCTGGTCGGATTTCACGAATATCGGGACGAAGGGTTGCCCTGCCACGGCCTGAAGGCGGCTCAAGAGCTCACCGTCCGTAGTCGTGCGGTTGCCATCGACATCCACTCTGGAAATCACCGTTGGTGTGCCCTCTTCAATCCAAATGCTGACTTTCAGGCCATCGCCCTCGACCGCGATCTCAAATTTTGGCACCTGCGACCGATGATAGCCGCGTTCTCGATAGAGGCTCTCGATTCGGCCCAAGTCGCCCAGAAGCTCGTCGGTCTGCAGGTAGCCACCGACGTCAAAAAGCGCGAACACTCGCGTGCTCATGACGTCTTTAAGCTCGTCGGTCGAAATTTGAACATTTCCATAAAAACGCAGGTCGCGAATCTCAAGCTGCGGCCCCTCCACCACAACAAATTCCACAGTGCGGTCTAGATCATCACGTTTGGTTTCGGTTCCCGTGACGATCGCAAACGGATGCCCGCGCGTTTCATAGAGTTTTTCGATCGCCCGCTCGGCGCGGCGTATTTCTTCCTTATCCACATATCCCGACTCATAAAAGGGCAGATTTTCGGTCAGATCGTCGCTGGTGAAACGTTTATTACCGACAAAATCGAGCTGCCAGCGGGGGCCTTCAACGACGTCAACGAGCAGGGTCACACACGAGCTGTTCTTGGCGAACTGCGCGCCCTTATCCACGATACGAGCCTGAAAATACCCTCGACGCCGATAAGAATCGACCAGAGCAAGCTGCCCGTCTTTGAAGCCGCGCGTGGTGAAGGTCGAATCGACCAACTGCAGGCGCCTCGAGAAGAACGACCCGTCACTCAACAGAAGCTCACGCGCCTCGGCGTAGGGCATGGCTTTGACGCCTCTTACACCCACGTCGCAGATCCTCCGTGCAGAACCCCTAGAGATGTCCAGGAAGAGGTCAACCAGATGAGTTGCGCCCTCGACGCGTTTTGCGCGCAGATTGATCCGCGTCCCAAAATAGCCTTCTTTTTCGTAAAGACTTCGCAGACTCTCAATCTGGGTGAGGGCCTTCTGTTGGTCCGCCTTGTAGGCTTGGCCCTGTCGGTAGATGAGTAGTTTTCGGAGTTCGGATTCAAAAGGGGGAGTCTCGGCGCCCTGGAATTCCACATTCCGAATCAAAGTCGCGCCACGGGCTTTGATGTCGATAAAGACCGACCCGCCAATGAGCTCCTTGGTAATCGATAGCTTGTCGAAAAAGCCGGTCTTCGCCAGTCGCATTTCGGCCACATCTAGAAACGACAGGGTGAACGCTTGCCCGACGTAGAGGCCCGAAATGTCCACGAACTCCGCGTTGTTTGCCGGATTTTCGCAGATCTCGAGATCACACGAGAACGAAATTCTACCGATGGGTTTTCCAGCAAGCTCCGCATCCACCTGAGCACGCTGGTCTTGAACTGGAATCGGCTCAGCCTCAGCCACTGCGCGTAACTTTGCCCCGGGAGCTGGCGTCTGCGCTGCGCCATCGGGCATCGCAAAGGACAACACAAGCCACGATATGGCAACGTATGTCATGAGGCGAATGAGCACATCAGTCCAAGAAAAGTCGGTACTTCAGCTTAAAATCGATCACAAAACTATTATCGTCGGTCTTTGTGCTTTCGCTAAACTCCGCAGACCAGGCATCGGAAAGTTTGTAGTTCAACTGGTAGAGCTGCCCGCTGGATGTATCCGCCAAGCCGGTATCGACCTGCAATCGCCAACTGAGCCGTCGCGAGATCCGGTCGCCGACGCTCGTTCGCAGACGATCGACGGACGGTGTGATCGTGAACTCCTCGACGGCCACGGCGTCTTGCACCGTGCCCTCAATCCATCCCAACACCGGGGCCAATGCGACCTCCAAGGTCGGACTGGAGGCGCTGGATGCCGTGATCTGATCGACGGTGCAACCGGTCAAAATCAAGCTCAGGATATCTCGTTGGTCAGCAAATGGGTTGCTCTCAAGCTGAATATCGAGGTTCGACAACTTCCCTTGAACGTTGAGTATAATACGGAATATCTGCTGTTCGACCGACGACGAGTCGCCGCTAAGGTTGAAGCTCGTCAACGTGTCATCACCAAGGTCTGTCTTGCGACAGCGGTTACTCACCTCGGAATCCGCGACGATGTCCACGTAAGGATTCTTGGCCTCGCCTGAAAACGTCAACGTGCCGCTGCTAACTTCGAACTTCTCGTCCTGAAACTTCACGCGGCCGTCGATCACATCGACATCGCCCACGATTCGTGGAAGAGCCAGCGTGTTTTGAAGCCGGACATCAAGGCGTAGTTCAAGGTCGAGCCCAAGTCGGTCGATTTCACTTTGGATTTTGAAGGAATCGCGTGCGCGAATATTCAGATCGAAATTGACCTCTTCAAGGATCGGGAACCGCTCTACCAAACTCGCCTGATAGGCATCCGATTGGCGACTAAACGCGCCAAGAATTCGGTTTGTAAACTGCTCCTGAAAGATCGAAATGTTCTCGTAGTAGAGCCCGTCGACAATATCCACCAAGCCAGTCACCTTCCAGGTTTCCGGGCGGTCAATCGCAGGCGCATTGAGGGTCAAATCCCCCCCGAAGGTCAAATTTGCAACCTCTGGAATACGGTAGGACATATTCACGGCCTGAAGGTTCAGGACCAGGTCACGTGCCTCGAAGCCAGCAAGCGCCATGCTGCCGCCCAACTCGAAAATCCCCTGTAATGCGCGGCCTCGAATCGGATCATCGGGGTCAATCTTGAGCCCTTCGCGACTAAAGCGCACCACTCCGCTGCTGATCAAAACAGGGTCCGGAAGATCTCGAAGTTGAACCTCGGTAGGCAGGAATTTCAAGAAACCATCGGCAACCAGCGTCCCGCCTGGGGTGCCTCGAATATTGGTATCCAGTTCGACGACGCCACGCCCGTCGATAATCGCGTCCGGGAAATATTCGGGAAACGAAGCCCGAAAACTGTTCAAAAGCGCCATATCCAAAGAACCGGCGAGCGAGATGTCCAACAGGGCCTCGTCAAGGAAGATACCGCCTTGGACCATGACGTAACGGCCCTGCGCACCGATCTCGGCCTGCTGGATCTGAATCAGGTTGCCGTCATTCAAGCCGGCGATGATCGGACCTCGATTGGTAAATCGACGCCCCAGTGTGTCCAACAAAAACTCGTCGAGGGTCACCAGCACCTGATACCGCGAAAAGTCGCGGTCGACGAAGGTCTCGACGGTGCCCGTCACATCAAGGCGCTCGACCAACTGAGAGTCGCGCAGCTCCGAGAGGGCAGAACGGACATTCAAGTGGTCCAACCCAAGCCGAGCGTAAAACGGCGACTCAGCGTCCAACGGAACTTCAAACGATACCGTGGCGAGCGACGGCAGCGCCCCAACGATGTGCACGGTCGTTCCTAGGGTGTTCACGACCAACGACCCGCCACCCAAGGGACGGTTATCAATGGAAAGCCCATCAACGAGCACGTACCCCGCAATCTGCGGCTTGGCGAACGCCCCGGTTCCATGAAGTTCGAACTGCGAGGTGCCTTCAATCGGCACGGGTGAAATCGCCGCCAACGGGACCAAGCGTTCGAACACGACGCCCTCCCCGGACAGCGCAAACTCGAATGTGTCGGCTCGAAGATCGTAACTTCCATGACCGTTCACACGCCCAGCATCACCGGCATCGACTTCGAACCGCCGCGCTTCGACACTTCTGCGCGACAAAACCCCCTCAAAAGCGACTCGCTCGAAGTCTTGACCGACGGCTTGACCGTTTAGCGCTGCGTCGACCGTGACGACGGGATCCGACAGGTTCCCAGTTAACAACCCAGTCGCATTCAACTGGCCACTAAGTTCCATACCGGATTTCAGGAAACGATCCGCCAACGCCAAGTCGAGCCCCGAAACCTCGAAGTCGATGCTGGCATTATCACTTCGGGCCGGTAGGAACTCCGATGTCTGACGTCCGGTCAGCGGATCGATGACTCCCCTTGGGTCGCGTAGAACAGCCAGCGCGCCCGCCACGCGGAGGTTGCCTCGTGGTGTATTGAACTGCACTGGGGTGAATTCGAGCCGGCCGTTGCGAATCCGAAATCGGGTCGCCAGTTCAGACGAAGCAATGGTGGTTCCATCGATGGTCGTCGCCGGCGACTTCAGGCGCAGGTCACCATCAACCGAAGGGTAATTCATAAGACCCAACGCCGTAATCTCGGCGGTCATACCACCGGCAAGCCCTTTGACTTTATAGTCCCGCCCTAAGCCACCGAGATCATTGGTCGTCACACGAACACTAGCTGGGCTGCCGCGCAGCCCGGGAAGCAACAGGTTTTGAATCCAGTTAAAATGGAAGTTCGAAATCCGTGCGGACATATGGTCAAAGACCGCCGTCATGTTGGGTATATGGGCGGTTTCCAAGCTGGTTGCGACCTCGCCTCCCGCCAGCAAGCGAATTTTTCCGCCAGGCAACACGTCGCGAGAACCGCGCGTAATCGTGGTGTCCTCGTCGAGGTGAATCCAACTGACGGGTTTGGTGGCCTCGTCAATCCGAGCAAACGGGTCGTCGCCGGGCTTTGTCCATTCTGGATCTTTGGGAATCCAGCCCATCATGGTGAGCTCGCCGCTCGCCGAACCAGTCATCCACGGATAATCGAACCCGAGGTCTCGCAGCACACCCTCTGGATCGACCTCCTCCAGAGTCGCTTGAGCGGCAAAAATGCCCTCGAACATGCTGAAGACACCGTTGGTTAAGTCGACTTTTCCGCCATGCAAGTCAGCCACAGCGTGCTCGATAAAAACCACGTCATCCCGAAGGAATCCGCGGGCCTCGAGGTGTTGAAACTTAACCTTCTGCGTTTCTAGGTAGGGGGCTTCCGCCAAAAAGACGCCTTCAATCTGGTCCAAAGTTCCGCGGACCGAGATGTTGGCGTCGACTTCGGCGTGAAAAACCTCGTCCAAGAAATAGTCTCCGAGCTTGGTGTTCACTGGGATGTGGATGCTGCCACCGGCCCGGTAAATCATCTGAGTGGACTCGTCTTGTTTTGTGTCTGGAAAGCGCATATCCCCGGTGGCGCTTGCCGTGACGCCTTGAGCCATCAGCGAAACTCGTTCGACCGTAAAACCTTCGTTCGACCACTGCCACTGACGAATCGCGATGTCTTCTGCTCGAAACTTCCAAGGCCCTTGGTCTTGGGGAAAGCCAAACAGGTAGTGCTGAAACGTCAGGTCCAAGGCAGCAACGTTCAATTCCGGCACCGTGATACGAAGCGGGTCGCCGATTACGACCTTTGCATCAGGAATCGTTACCTCTGGAATCTCAGCCTTGAAAAAACCAAGATCGATCGAATAAAAACACTCCTCGCAACGCACGTTTCGGAAAGTGATTTCGCGGATCAGCGGCTCGGAGGTGTCGTTGGGGTCCTTGGGTTTATCGACTCCGAGCGCTCGAAGCAGGTCAAAAGTCTGTTCAGAATGCTCCGGCAGCGTCATCCGCACACCGCCTCGACGAACCACGGCATCGTAAATTTCGATCCGTCTGGCCAAAAGCAGCAGCGGCGCCAGCTTCACATGAGCTTCGTCAGCCCGAATCACCTCGACGCCCTCCGGGGAGTATATATGCGTGTCGTAGGCGTGTGCGGCGGTCAAAGTAGGTGAGATTACCAACTCTGTGGATTGAACCGTTCCGGGGAAAACCTCGTCAAGTTTGCCGAGCAGGACATTCAGGAAGATATTGGAGTTCAAGAAAAGATATGTGAGCGCATACACCGTGACGAGGAATGCCCCAGGTACAAAGAAGGCCACAGGAATCTTGAGAGAACTCCGGTATACCTTAACTTCGATGTCATGCATCAACACCAGACGCACCCTGCGCGGACCAAAATTATATGAACGTTAACCCACAACACCTGAGTTTGCCTCTTTTATTGGCGACGTCCATCACGTTGAGCTGCGCTGATACTGCGGGAGAATCGACCACAGGTCAGCGCGCGATCTCTCAGGCATCCATCGACGCCCTTGATCTGCAACTTGATATCACATCAGGAGCATTTCGTAGTGTCGCGACGGACAGCGTTTGGGCGCGTTCCGCAGGACCGGTGGCGCGCTTTCGCGTTGCGGCTGGTCCGTCGGCCAGCTCTACGATCTCGGTCAAGGTTTCTAATCTTCATTCTGAAGCAGAGGTAACCCTTCTTGCGGTCGACTCTTTAAACGATTCGGCCCTTTCGGGATGCCCAGCCGTGGCAGAACGCACGTCGATTCCCTGTGTGACCTCACGCGCTGCCATCGGCGACCCCTGCGTGTCAGCGTCGGATTGCCCATCAGGGTTAGCGTGCACCGCGGCGACCTGCAGGGCCACGGCCCTCTTAGACGTTTGCGATATCCCAGTGTTCGTTCGGGATGCAGAGGACCCAACCGCCTTGGTTTTTGATGTGACAGCGGCACCCTGTACGGCCAAACAATATGGCCTTGCCCCCGTCTTGATTCCTGAAACCGTCCGTTTTGGTGTGGTGGGGGCCACGTCATCGCTCGACCGAATGGAGACCGCCATCCAACGTTTGAAGCAGGAAGATATCGACTTCATCGCGCTGACCGGGGAAAACATCGAATCCAGCGATTCCTCCGCTATCGATGCCCTCGAGACGCGATTATCGCGTTTAGGTGTCTCCATCGTGTATGTGGTCGGAGAAGACGCAGACAGCGTCAATTCTGGACAGTATGCGCTTCGGAAATTCGGCCCACACGATCATTCATTTTCGCTCGGAAGCACTCGGTTTGCCGTGTTCTACTCGGCAAAAAGGGGACTGGCAGATGACGGGTTCGGACGACTTGAACGCTACGTTCGCACCCTAAGCTCGCAACAACTCGCCGACGGTTTGGGCTCCATCATCGCCTTCACACATACCCCCCCGATGGACCCAAATGGGATTCGGGACCTGGGGTTCAAAAACCACGTTGAGGGCGCCCGCACGATGTCGCTATTGAATGAATTTGGCGTCCGCTCGTTGTTTGCGGGGCGCATT
This sequence comes from Bradymonadaceae bacterium, assembly GCA_037968515.1. Taxonomy (GTDB): domain Bacteria; phylum Myxococcota_A; class Bradymonadia; order Bradymonadales; family Bradymonadaceae; genus JBFFMO01. Next base: position 6,787 of record JBBKVQ010000136.1, on the reverse strand, counting down.
CCCGCATCAGATACGGGAACTTTTGGTGATGTGGACGTGTGGTTGACCACCTCGACCGATTCCCTCTTGGCTTCGGTAAGCGAAGTGTTGGTCGTGGAATCGAAGAATATCCCTGGCGGCGAAGTCAGCGTCCGCAGAATCGACCTTTAGAGGCTGCAGGCTAACGTGGTGTCCACACAACCATCGGGCGCACACCATCCACCAAGGCATTCGTCTGAGCTCGAACACTGGGCTGACGCGGATTTAGCTGCGCACGACCCGCCATTACAATAACTCGACGCCGCGCATCCTCCAGGAAGGATATCGCTGTTGCAGGTGGCCCCCGCCTCGCCGAGTTCCTTGCAGGTTCCGGTATTGGACTCATCGATGTCACAAAAGAGCCCCAACGCGCACAGCGACGAGATTCGGTCGCATGATTGCCCCGCTTGAAATCCAAGGACACTCGCCGTGCAGATGTCGTCGTAACAAAAATGGTTCGCAACGCAGATGCCTTCCTGCCCACAAGCTTGCCCAGCCGCTGGCGCCGGAACACATTTCTGAGTCTCTTGGTCGCAGTACGAATCATCGCCGCATTGGACCGCGGGATCGCCACAGACAACGGTTTCTACATACCCCGGAACGCAAGCGCCGGCGCATCCTTCATCGATGTTGCGGTCGCAATAAAGACCAGTCAGGCAATCGGCGTTACTGGTGCAATCCGCAAGGTCACGACCGTCACCGTCAAACGCGGTACGACATGATTCAATGATGACTCCCGGCCCTTCGTATCCTGCCGCGACATCGCCACAAGCAAGACCCGGAATCGCTCCCAAGCAGCTCTGGGCGTTGGCAGCAACGAAGGCACGACGAGTCGACACGACCGCTTCATCAAATGCTGCCGGAGATAAACGCGCGACAAAATCCGCCACACAGTCTCCGACCGTTGCAATCTGTCGTGCGTTTGCAAAACGAAGCACGCGGGAATCTGTTCGGCACTCAACCAAACGCTCGCAATACGCCTGTCCCATATCGAACACAAACCCCTGGACTTCCCCGACGGGCCGAGTCGGCAGCGTTCCCAAGTAGTCTCGATTATCGGGGGTTGGAGTCGCGTTATTGAGGACCACTGAGTTGTTGTCGTCAACTTCGTTGTTGCCCCCAGTCTCGCCGTTCGTCCCATTATTGGACGCGTTGTTCGTCACGTTGTTTGGGGTGTTATTGCTGGGATTAAGAAGCACTGGGTCGTCACCACAGGCCATTAGCAGCACCACGATCAAAACTGCGATCGTTTTCATGTTCACTCCGTCGGCGGCGTTGGCTGCCCGATTAGATTCGAATTATAGTATCGAGCATCGCCGGAAACTTCGGGCCCCGCCCACGCCGGTACCTCGAATACTTCGTCTTCTGCCGTCAATTCGATTTCGGCCATGATCAGACCACGATGTGTGCCATCAAACTCGTCAATCACCCACTCGTGGGGCCCTACCATGATGTGGTGACGCGTCTTCTTGAGCGTGACGCCGCAGAGCTTACCGAGCATTTCCCGAGCGTCCTGCACCGGCACTTCGTATTCATACTCAACCCGCGAAATCCCTTTCGTGGGGCCTTTCAAGGTGAGAAACCCTTTTTCGTCCAAAAGGCGGACTCGAACGGTGGCGCCAGTCGCATCGATATAACCCTGCTCAATTCGCTGCGCTTTATGGACATCGGGGCGCCAAGCGGCGCCCCGAACCAAGAATTTCCGTTCAATTTCGATCATGATGAGAACTAAGGGTTGACGCACAGCCCGGGCGAAACGGCCGATCCTGAGCAAATGCCCGAGCAGCAATCAAGGTTCTTCGTGCAGGCAACTTCGGCTGGACGACAGACGAATTCACATGTTCCGTTGATGCAGTCTCCGACACAACAATCTGCGCTGAGTTCGCACGCCTGACCGATCAGGTCACAGGTGGCACAGCCCTCGTCAACTTGGTCGTCACAATCGTTGTCGACGCCGTCACAGACCTCTGGACGACAACCGTCACAACCTTCGTCGACCTCGTTGTTGCAGTTGTTGTCCACGAAGTCACAGACTTCAGCGGTCGGCATGCAGGTCACGTCGTCTTCAACGCAAGTGATATCGACCTGAATCTGAATCGCGGAAGGGTCCGCGGCGTTTCGCACGGCATCACAAGCGGCCCCGTTAAACTGAATGAATCCAGCAAAACGATCGAAGGTAAATCCGTTCACAGGGCTCTGCGCCACAGCCGCACCGTTTACCGTCACGATGACTTGGTCCAAGTTTGGAGGAACCATATCGAGTTGGTAGGTGCACGAAACCGAGCGCTGAGTGATGCCAGAAATGGCAGCCACCAATTGCGCTGGATTATCGGCCTTGAAGAAGCTGTCTGGACCCGGTGCGTCCGTTCCACCTGCGGTTGCAATGGCGTTCAAATTGGCTGGAACGGCACCGCTCAAAAACCCGACGACATACACAGGCAATCCGGCAGCCTTAAGTCGGGCCGCCGCACTCACGGCCTCCGGTTGCGCCGACGCTTTGCTCAGCACCGGCGAGCCGGAGTTGCAGGCAACGTTTGGGTCGCCGTCTGTGATCAAAATTACGGCTTTCGGACGACGTGCATCAAGAGGATCCGCTGCGTCGGTCAAGAGGGTCTGGTCCAGAATCTGGTTGAGCGCATAACCCGTCGGCGTGTCACCGATCGCGGAAATATTGTTGGCTGCCGTCTTGATGCTTTGAGCGGTATTGGCGCCAACACCGAGCCAGTTTTTCATCGTACAGGTCGATGCCTTGGTGGGGCCAAACGGGTACTGACCAAGGCCAATTCGAGCCGAGGCAGCGATATCGTCGGCCACTAGGCCAATCGCCTGCTGTGCGTCCTCGATAGGCCATGGGTGAGGGCGAGCCGGATCAAGCTGGTCTGCCATCGAACCCGACGAATCCAAGATCACATAGAGCGAGGGTTCGATCGTTTTGACGTCTGCACGAAAGGTCTGTGAGTAACAAATATCGCCGACATAATCGCTATCGCACGCGTTCCCAGTCCCATCGGTGTCTTCATCCTGCTGACCCGGATTTGCTTTTTGCGGGCAGTTATCACAAGCGTCGCCCAGACCATCAAGATCGGAGTCGGCTTGGTTTGGATTCGCGATCGCTGGGCAGTTGTCCGAAATATCTGGCCTGCCGTCGCCATCCGTGTCCGTGTCCGTGTCGTAGAAATCTTCGTTTTGGCACGTGTCACCGATACCGTTTTGGTCGGCGTCCGTTTGGTCGATATTTGCGGTGAGCTGGCAATTATCGCAAGCGTCACCGACGGTGTCTGCGTCCGCGTCCTCTTGATTCGGATTAAACACGTCTGAGCAGTTATCGTATTTGTCGACAACACCATCGCCGTCCGTATCCGCCCATTCGGCGCCGCCCGGACCATTATTCACCACACCGGTGCGGCAAGTATCAGTCGAGGCTTCGTATACCTCTCCTTCCGGACACTTGCCGGTGTCTAGCACTGCGACGTCATCCGCGCAGGCGCCAAGCAGAACAAATAGAGCGATGAGATGGGATTTTTTAAACTTCATATTCCAAACTTCCGAAGGCAAACGAACCGTTCGTAGCGACTATATAGCAATGCCGATGCCAAGTCTCCATCTAGCGTAGAATATAGGCCATCAGGCTACAACTTCCACGGCGACCGTAGATCGGGGACTAGTGTCACCAGCTAAATCAAGCGAAGTGGCAACTTGTTTAGCCACTTCATTTTGCATGCCCGCAGCAATCGTCATGATCATGGGCCTGATAAACCTACTGGCGGCGAAGGCGGGTGCGGCGCCACGCTCGATAAATGACATCAAAATCGGCTAAGGTTTGGAGCCGGAATTGATCGTCATGTTAATCATCCCGCTAAAGCCCTCATTGACTCGAGGATTATCGGGTTTGTAGTCATTGAACGTCAATGCGACGTGGGTTCCGCCCGACGAGATCGCCATCATGCCTTCGCCGGTGCCGCCTTTCGAAAAACCAACGGTGTACTGGCTTGGCGAACCTTTTTTAAAGCCCGCCCCCTCGAAGCCCTTCGTCAGTGAAGCGACGGCTTCTTGAACCGGCACTTTCGGCTCAATCATGAGTGTGCGCACCTGAACACCGGCGATCTCCCGGTTTGTCTCCATCACGATCTCGTGTGGAAAATCCAGCTTCACGTCCTCTGGGAGCGGTGATTTCAGGACTTTTTTAACCGGCGAGGCAGATACAGCCTCAAGCAATTCCTTGGCTGCGCTCGGCCCTGCGGCAACTTGCTCGGAACCGATCGGCAGCTGCGGAGATTCTGTTTTGGTCTCGCAAGCCGCGACGAACACCAGCGAGGCAATTAATAGATGACGCATTTGTCTTCTCGAGCTGTGATTAACTAATTTCGACTGTGAATGACTTCCAGCCCCGTGCGGCGAGCAGTGCGCACACTTCGGCTCCACGGTTGGGTGTCAGGGCGATTACGCACCCTCCGCCGCCAGCACCTGTGATTTTGGCTCCCAACGCACCAACGGCGACGGCGTCTTCGCAGGCACGGTCGAGCTCAGGGGTCGAAACGCCAAGCGCTTTCAAAAGACCATGATTCATGTCCATCAACTCACCGACGCTTGCCCAATCACCTGCCTGCAGAGCTGATGAAGCTTCGCCGACAACTTCACGGATGGCCGCCAGTACCTGACGCGCCGAGGTTTTTCGGCGGCGGAGGCGGTTGGCAACCCCAGTGACCATGTCGGAAGTCAACGCCGGCGGCCCTGCTTCGACCACCACAAGCTGCACCGATGGAATTTTCATTGGGGTAATCTTTGGAGGAGCTCCTCGCTCGAACTCAAAAACCCCACCGGTAAGAGCCGCCGCCTGGTCGATGCCTGAGGCACTTCCATGAAAAACCGCTTCAGACGCAGAAACGGCCGCCTCGATCGCTTGCTCGCCCAGGTCAAACTCGGCAACGAGTGCCCGAGTAACGGCGGCGGCCATGGCAGCACTGCTTCCCATACCGACCCCAATCGGCACATCGAGTGTCACCGAAACCTGAACGTCTTGAGTCACCCCGAGCGAAAAAATCATCGCCTGCAACGCGCGCTCAAGGGGCTCACCGTCCGTCGACGCGAACGCCGTCGTAACCACACGGCCCGAACCGTCGATCAGCGTCAACGACGTGGGCGCTGCATGAACAACGGTCGCACTAGCGCCCAGCGACAGTCCTGCGACAATCGCGGGAACGCCGTGGACCACAGCGTGCTCCCCAAATAATATGAGTTTTCCGAATCCACGGCCGGCAGGCCGATCGGTGAGACCAGAGGTCATCAGGCCAAGCCAGCCCACATATTCGAGCGAGTGCTCTCCAACGTGATGAGCTCTTCTTCGGCATCGTCAGCGTGTTCTTTAGAATAAGCGTCCGCCAGGACGTACTCGTCCTCGTCTTGGAGGCAAAGAATCACATGCTCAACGTGCTCGGCACGTGGCAGCTCTTCGATGGTGATCTTCCAGAAGATTTCAAGGAATTCTTCAAAAGGAAATTTACCAACGCCGGTTCCGAGCGGCGGAATTGCGATTTCTTTGATCTCAAGCTCTTCAGCGAGGTCGTAGATTGAAAGCAACGCGCTGCTCACGAGGCGACGATCTACTTTCTTTTTACCCAGCAACGACACGTGGATCAGACGCTTGCACGCAAGCTGACCCGGGTCGGTATCCACCGCACGGCCTGGCTCAAGACGATTGCCTGGAAGCCCGCTTCGAACGGTATGGAGTTGCTGCTGGAAAAACGGTCCTGCACGTCGCGCGATCATCTCGCTGACTCCGCTTCCCAAGATCAGCCCTGTGTTGGAGGGATTGACCATCGCACCTTCTTTGAGGTTGATGAGGGTCATATCTCCGTTCGTAATCGTCAGGGCCTTCGGCGCATCCACATCTGTCGTCATTCGAATCTCCAGAGAACTAAAGTAACGCGCACCCTTTTAGGACAGGACCGCGCCATGAGCAAGCGACTTCAAACGAGTTTACGCTTGACCATTTCTTGGGCCACATACGACGCGACGTCGGGCGCGGTGGTTCCCGGCCCAAAGCCGGCGTCAAAACCGAGCTCCAGTGCAAGCTCGTGATTGATACGAGGCCCGCCAGCAACCACAATTAGTTTTTCGCGAATGCCTTCAGCCTCAAGCATATCAACGAGTTCAGACAAGTTCTGAATATGAACGTCCTTCTGGGTCACAACCTGTGAGACCAGAATCGCATCGGCCTTCTTAAGGACCGCTTCAGCCACAAGGTCTTCGTTCTGAACCTGCATGCCAAGATTGAACGCATTGATCATCGGATAGCGCTCCAGGCCATATTCGCCCGAAAACCCTTTCATGTTCATGATCGCGTCAATACCGACCGAATGAGCATCCGTGCCAGTACAGGCACCGAGGACGGTGATTTTTCGGCCTATTTTCTCGGTGATATAGTCGTTGATCTCATAGAACGTCATGCGCTCGACTTCGATCTTGGCGACTCGAATCTTGGTAAAGTCTATGCTTTCCGTAAACTTACCGTACACAACGAAGTAACTGTACCCTTCGGTCAGATCTTTCGCGTGGTAAATCCGAGGCGATTCGAGCCCCATCTTCCGCGCCACGATCTTTGCGGCTTCCTTGGCTTCGGGGCCAAAAGGCACCGGCAAGGTAAACGCTAGCTGAACTTCGCCGTCGTTTAGCGTGTCACCGTAGGGGCGAACTTTATGAAGGTCTGGAGGAGTTGCTCCGACCCGTCCTCGTGCTGGCATGACACACCTTAGTTGAGCCGAATCGACCG
>JBBKVQ010000135.1:0-4013 GCA_037968515.1 Bradymonadaceae bacterium | reverse complement strand
ATCAGGTCTTCAAGGGCTTCGACCATCCCGGGGCCTTCTACGAGCTCGATCATCTCGGATTCCACAAGCATTTCGAGGGCGCGATGGCATAGCAGCGACGCCATTTCCATCTCGGGGGTCATCTTAACGGGCGGGTCCGCGGCCTCGGCTTCGGCCTTTTTACGGGCTTCGTCGGCGCGCAGGATCGCGGCGAGTTCCTTGAGCAGGTCGTCCTGTCCGCCGCCAAGGTCGTCGTCATCACCTTCTTCGTCGTCTTCGAACGAATCGTTCTGCATGTCGACGAGGTCTTCGTAGATGCTGACAAGGAATTCTAGGAATTCCTCGAAGTTCTCGAAGAGGGGAAGCTCGTCGTAGGGCTGGTCGGACGAGATTCGGCGGTCCTGTGGCTCGTCGTCAATCCATGACTCAGGCGCAAAATACACCACCTGAAAATCGAAGTCGGATCCGCAGATCGTGGCCCGTTTCAGGTCTTTGAGTGCTTGCCCTTTTGGATCCTGCTCTTTGTAGACAAATTGATGGCCAGAGCGCACATCGTCGAACGACTCACCGGTTTTCCCAGGAGTGGTTCCAGCGATGCCCCAATCGTACTGTTCGAGACCTTCCATGCCGTTATGAAGACGGAGGAACGCCCGGTATGACGGGGGAATCTTGCGACCGATCGTTTTTTCGAATGCTTCCAGCTCTTCGCGAGTAGCGGGTTCTCGAAGTTTCGGAAAAACCGGACGTCCAAGCCAGTCGAGTGATTCAAGCGCAGATTTGAGTCGCGCTGCTAGGTGGGAAATTTCGCTCATGGGTCCTTTCTCGGGCATGACGGGGGTTGGAAAGCTACCACAGGATTACGGGTTCAAGAACGCAGACCGTATGGTGTGAACTGAATGTCGAGGACTCCGAAGTCGACGACAAGAAGAGCCGGGATGCCATCCGCGTCTCTTCCTAAATGGGTTTTATACGTCCCGTTGTCGACTTCAAGCACGATCAGGTTCATGTCGTCGATTTCGATGCTGGCCCAGCCTGATCGTGCCGTATTTGCACGTCGAGTCTTGGCGACCTCACGTCGAACCAGTCGGATGAACTCGTCTTCGCCTTCGTCGGTGGACATGCGGTCGATCGCAATCTGTGCGGCGTCCTCATCCACGAGTGCAGCACAACCTGATTCGATATGAAACCCTGCATGTGCGGGGTCGTTCCACCGTTGCTTCTCGTGCTCGTCGCCAAACAGATGCGCGAGTTCCCAGCGCAAGGCTGGTTCGGCGGACAGCTCTACCACCAAATAGGCGATGCTGCCCGTGTCCCGCAAATCAGCGGTCACAACAAAAACTGGATATCGCCCTACGGCAATCTCGACCTCGAAAGGTTCGGTCTCGGGCGAGTCAAACGGATCGCACGCAACGAGGCGTCCACTGCGGATGTGTAGATCGGCAATGCGCCGGCGTTCGATGGCAATCTCGAAGCCAAGCGCTTGCATCCGATGGATACCATCGGTGCGAAAAAGATCAGGAATCATAGGTCTTGTTTAGCGCGCACAGGCCCGCGCAATGGCCACGAAACCCGTGACGTCCAAGCTGGCTCCGCCAACAAGGGCACCGTCGATATCGGGTTGAGAGATAAGTTCGGCGATGTTTTCCGATTTGACGCTTCCACCGTAGAGGATGCGCATCTGTCCGGCGATCGTGGCGCCATAAAGTTCGGCAATAAGTTTTCTGATTTCGGCGTGGACTTCCTGAGCCTGCTCTGGAGTCGCTGTTCGCCCCGTGCCAATAGCCCAGATGGGTTCGTAGGCGATCACAACTCGTGTTGCGTCTTCATTCGAGACGCCGCTGAGGGCGGCTTTGACCTGACGAACCACCTTCGCTGACGTTTTACCGGCTTCGCGCTCGTCGAGGGTTTCGCCGATGCAAAGAATTGGGGTCAGGTCGTGGGAAAGCGCCGAGCGAACCTTCTGGTTCACCAGTTCGTCGGTTTCTTCAAAGTATTCGCGGCGTTCGCTGTGTCCAAGGATCGCGTAGGCGCAGCCTAGGTCGAGCAACATCGTGGGAGAAATCTCGCCGGTGTAGGCACCGTGTTCGGCCCAATGCATGTTTTGTGCGGCCAAACCGATCTGGCTTCCGCGCAAGGCATCGGCCACCACGTTCAAATAGGGGCTAACCGGGGCGACCACAATGTCGACACCACGCAAGTCGCGAGCGCCCGCAGCAAGGCCAGCGGCCAGCTCGCGGGATTCCGCGCTGTTCTTGTTCATCTTCCAGTTGCCGGCCACGAGTGGTGTTCGCATGTTCTACCTTGGAGATTGGTGAGCTTGTTGTACTCACTGGGGGTCGGATTGCAAGACTCAGTGAACCAAGGGAACAAAGGAACTGAGGCGCTTGAGGTTGAGGAAGAAATCGTCTTTGGTGGGATTTTCTGTTGGTGGGACACCAGGTCGCACAAGGTCTGGCATCAAGTGGGTTTATCTAAGTTGACGAGCGCGAGGGCGTAACCCTCGTTCGAAAATTGACTAGCTTCCCCCGGAGGTAAAACCTCCACAGCAGGGGAATAGATGAGTGGATTTGGCGAATTCTCCCTCAACCTCTAGCGTACCAGAGGAAATCGCAATCACATTTTGTTCCGAATGATTCTGTGGGTAAGTGTGGGTGCGTGTGGGACGATTGTCAAGGTGACCGGGTCTACTTTTCGAACTTCGCCAGATTATCTTTGAGCGATTTCTCCATATCTTTATCTCCCGCAGATTTTGCGGCGAGAATCCCAGATTTCAACGCAGATATCGCGGCATCGCGATTTCCGAGCTTCAGCTCGACTTGGGCTTGAGCACTGTAGATCCAAGCCGAGGTGCCAAACTCTTTGGCGGTCTCAGCGGCCATCAGGGCTGGGCGAAGCTGGGCTTGCGCAAGCTCCCACTTTTGGCGATCCATCAGGAATTGAGCATATTGCACGCGGGCCTGCGTTGTGGTCTGGGCGAGCGCGGGTTGGTTCCTAGAAAGCTCGATCGCACGTTCGAAGGATTGCGAGGCCGCCTCATTTTTGAGTCGGTATTGCAGCCTTCCAAGCCGCAGATAGGCGTCGGACGCCCGTTCAAGGTCGCCGACTTTCTCGAGCAAGGTCACCGCAGCCTGAAAATGTTTTTCGGCGTCTTTGGAGTTATCGAGCTTATACGCCGCGGCGCCAGCGGTGAGGTTTGCCGCGCCCAGCATGCCTTCTAGGTCTTTGGTACGGCTTTGGACGGCCTCCAGTCCTTTGATCGCGTCACGACAGCGTGTCAAAGCGCCCTTCGACTCAAGCTGATACTCGATCGTGCACAAGTTCACATACTGTGTGGCCAGGTCTTTTCTGTCGCTGTCCGTGTAGATTCGGGTCTCAAGGGCCGCGACCGCAGCCACGTAGCCTTCTCTTGCGTTTTTGAGGTCACCTCGAACATGCGCGGCTCTCGCTCCGGCGATCGTGGCACGAGCGGCAAGGTCTGGAACACCGGCTTTCTCGAATCGAGACTTGGCACTGCTGCACAGGCCGACTGCGCGATCGTTTCCGTTACGTGCGTAAAACTCGCACGCAGCGAGTTCAGAGTTGGCGATGAGCATGGGGTTACTCATGGTGCTTGATACTTTGGTTGCCATGCCGAAATAGGACTCTGCACCTTTGCCGTCGCCGTTTTGCTCGGCCTGGCGCCCAGACAGCGAGTACGCCGTCACCAGCGACGGTTTATTTCGCATATTTTTAAAATCCAGAACCAGTCCGTCCAGTTCCTTGGCCGCGTCTGCCCAACGTCCCATTTCTTGATAGACCTGTGCACGTCGCAAGCGATTACGCGTCTGAGCAGGCACTGAGCCACCGGCAACAAATCGGGCCTGCGCCTGATTGAGCAGCCCCAGCGCGTGGGTGTAATCCCCAGCGCGCGCAAAACCTTCAGAGGTTTTGGCCAGCGCCGTACCCACGAGCATATCGTCTCCCGAATTTCTGAGCAGGGTCAGGTCCTTTTCGTATTCGGTCTCGGATACAGGTTGGCCGCGCAGTTGCTTCAC
>JBBKVQ010000134.1:0-11073 GCA_037968515.1 Bradymonadaceae bacterium | reverse complement strand
CATCCGGGCTGCGGCCGCCATTACATGCGGTAGCAACCTCGTTGATGGCGTCGCAATCTCGGAGATGCTCTTGAGGTGTCAGCATGAGCACCAGGCAAACATCGAAGTATGTCTCGACGTTGACGCCATCATCAGCAGTCTCACATCTAAATGAGGCCCCACATCGCGTGAAATAGTCTTCAGCGTCATAGCTCCAGTCGCGAATCTTCAGCTGGCAATCAGGCACGCACGAGTCGCTCGTGATTCCACATCCCTCGAGGTTCGAGCAGAAATCTCCACATGAGTACTGTGTGCGACTGGAGGTATCGGCACAACGCCCGCGTTCGCAAACTAGGCCGTCGCGGCAGTCTTGGGCGTCGGCATTGCAGGTCTCGTGCACGGCTCCTCGACGGTCGGCGATGTCCGAATGACAAGCCGACAGTAAAAGGCCGATCAGAACTGCAGCAAATTGCGAAATCTTCATTTTTACTTCCTAAACGGCATGCCAGAACCCAGCACGCTACTTGCCAAAGAACCGCACAAAAAGCGACCCATATCGTATTTGCAGGCTAAAATACGTTTAGTTGCGAACCACCACTTCACGGCTGGCGTTTGAATAAATCACCTTGAAGCCCCGGAAGCGTGGCAATTGTTGGCGATCGGGCACACCAACGCGGCGCGCGGCGCCATCCAGCGGTGTTAGGATGACCTTATGACTCGTCGGGCGGACTTCGCACAGATAGGTGCCGTCGCGGTGTTTCCAGGTGCGTGGGAAATCGTCGCGCAGCGTTTGGAGTTCCCAGTCGGGAACGCCTGAAAGGGCCGTCATATCTGGTGCGACGTCTTGGCCTTCCAGCAATGACAGGTCTTCGGTTCGCTCGACTCCGACTTCATTTAGTCGCGCGGCCAGCCATGTGGTTTCGTCGGGCACGGGCTGCGATTTTAGTTCGTCCAAATTCCAATTTACGGTGTCGTCCATCGGCCGCCACATCGAAAGAATTCGCCATAGATGGAAGGCATCGGCAATACGTTCGCGGGCGTCGGTGCGTTTCATCAATCGACCTTCGATGATGAGCTTGGCGGCGGCATCACAGAGCTCTTTATCCCGCAGGTTTTTTTCGCCTTCTTCCAGCACGACCCCGGCGAGCTCGCGGCGCACGGTCGCCATGACTTGGCCGTGGGTGACCTTGACCTGGGCGATTTCGACCGTTCCCAGGCCCAGCTCAGCCAGAACTTGCGGTCGGCAGGGCAGCAGCATTCGACCCACGCCATTCACGCCGTTGCCGGTATCGTCGCCGATCCAGAATTGGTCCAGAACAGCGCCTGCGACGGGAAGATCCTTAATGTTGCGGCGTTCGTGGTTATGCGGCTCCCACGGATACAAACGCAGCTCGACCTCACCATTGCTCCATGGCTCGCCGCTTCCAAACGCACGTTTGCCTTTGGCCCTGTCGCGCAGCAGGTATGCGGCTTCGGGCACACGCTTCAAGATGTGTTTCGCCAGTTCGCCGGTGGCCCCTGGTGCATCAAAATCGCCGAATGGGTCGAGGCGTTTGCACCCAAGCAGGCCGCGCAGTCGTGTTGCCGCCAGGCGTGCGTCTTTGAGTGTCGAGGCGTTCAGCCTGTGTCGATTCGCATCACCGTGTCGCAGCGCGATGAGCGCCTCGTCGACTTCGTTTTCGCATGCATCAAAAAGGTCGCGGCGTTGGGCGGCGACGGCCTCGGGCGCTGGCAAAAGCAGGCCTCCACGAGACTGCATCAACGCGACGACGTCTGCGACGGTGGCGCGAAGTCCTTCTGGTGGGTCGTGCAGGATCCGCGCTTCGAACACCGATACCGGCAGCTCGCTTAGTCGCGTGCCGTATTCTGTCAGTTGTTGGGCGTTATCCACCAAGCCAGCGTCGCGCAGATGGCCGCAGGCACGTTCCAGACTGAATTCGGGTGGCGGAGTGACCCAAGGGCTTCCGGCGAGCTCAGCGAGCGGCACACCGGCGCGCGTCGCGGCAAGGACGGCATCGTTGAGTTCAACCCGTTCGATTTCCGGGCGAGTGGTGGATGCTGGCGACCAGCGCTCCTCCCAAAGGCGGTAACAGACACCTGCGCTGACACGGCCTGCACGGCCTGCGCGTTGGTCCATCGACGCTCGTGAAATCGGCACCAATGCGAGCGCATTGCGGCCGCCTCGGTGGATTTGCATGCGCACAAGCCCGGAGTCGATAACGGCCCGAACGTTCGGCAAAGTAAGCGAGGTTTCGGCGACATTGGTGGCTAGGAAGACTTGCCGTGGCTCGCCGGGTGCACGGTCCCGAAGTGCACGTGTCATGCGGTCGGGGGACAACGAACCATGCACCGGTACAAGTTCCGCCGCGCCAACCTGGGACCGCAAGGCTTGTTCGCACTCGCCGATTTCGCGCTTGCCGGGCAAGAAGACCAGCACGTCGCCGTCGGTCGCGTCCAACGCGGTTTTCACTGCGCGAACAATCCGTTTGGCCAGATCCTTTTGTGTCGGTTGACCGACTTCTCCGCGATACGAAATATCGACAGGGAAGGTGCGACCGCCGGCATGCAGAACCGTTGCATCCATGCGCGTGGCAAGTTCGGCAGCGTCGAGCGTCGCGCTGGTTAAAATCAGGCGGTCTTCGTATTGGCGGCGTAACAACATCACCGCAAGGTCCACCTGCCAGCCGCGTTCGTGGAATTCGTCGACAATCACGTGGTCGTAAGGGAAGGGCTGGTCGTTGCCCAAGAGCTTCAGCGCGACTCCTGGCGTCACAAAATGGATATGTGTTTTGGGTCCTCGACGGTCGTCGAATCGCACGGTGTAGCCGATGGATTCACCGACAGACTCGCCGCGCTGACCGGCAAGGAAGGTCGCCAACGCCCGGCACGCAACCCGCCGTGGTTCGATGACGAGCACCTGTGCACCGTCGGCCGCCAGCCAGAGGGGCAGGCGAGTGGATTTGCCCGACCCCGTCGGCGCAGTTACGATCAGGGGTTTGGGTGCACGCACAGCGGCGCGAACTTGGGCTTCGATTTCATCGATCGGCAATTTCATGGGCGGCATTATGACACGTTTAGCGTTTCACGCCTCGCTTCAAACAGAGCGATCGTTACGTGTTTGAAAGTAGAAATAAACGATCGCTTCTTTTAATGGCTTCAAACGAAGCGATCGCTTATTGTCGGTCTGTGACGTGAAGCTTTCGTTTAGGACGGTCATGAAACGACAGACAGGCGATTTTGAACAAAGCTCGGTAAGCGGAGAGGAAGTCAGCGCTTTCATTCCGTTTCCATTGCCGCCGCGCGACCCTGAGCTCGACCTGACTGGTGAGCTTGCGCCACTGCTGGCCCGCGCCCAAGAGCAACTAAGGCTGCTGGACCTTGCCGGCGACCTTGTGCCGTCCGTCGAGTGGTTCGTCTATGCGTTTGTGCGTAAAGAAGCCGTGCTTTCATCCCAAATCGAGGGCACCCAAGCGACATTGATGGATCTCTTACAGGTTGAGGCTTCTGACGAAGCTCCAATCGATGCCGATGTCGAGGAAATTTGCGCGTACGTCGATGCGCTGAATTTTGCCTGGGATGAGCTCAGCAGCGATTCGGGGCTGCCGATCTCCGTGCGGTTTCTGTCGGAAACCCATCGTCGCCTACTGCATGGTGTTCGAGGCGAACAAAAGCAGCCAGGAGAGGTCCGTCGGTCCCAAAATTGGATCGGGGGTACACGTCCGGGAAACGCGAGCTTCGTTCCGCCACCACCACATCGCCTAGGCGAGTTGCTCAGCGCATTCGAGCGTTCGATCCACGAGGAAAGCGATCTTCCGCCGCTTGTTCGTGTGGGCCTGCTTCACGTGCAATTCGAAACCTTGCACCCCTACCTTGATGGAAACGGTCGCTTAGGACGCTTGCTGATAACGCTGCTCCTTCGACACTGGGGCATGCTCTCACGCCCGCTGCTCTACCTCAGTCTTTTCCTAAAGACCCATCGCCAAGAGTATTACCGGCTGCTCGGCGCAGTTCGAAGCGACGGCGATTGGGAGGCCTGGCTGGCATACTTTCTTGAAGGCGTCGCGGTGGTTGCCGAAGAAGCCGTCCAGACGGCGCGTCGGCTGAATGCCATCGTTGGAGAGTCGCGTGAGCGGCTCATCGCCCGGGAAGACGCGACCGTGTTGAGCATTCGATTATTCGAGCTATTGCCGCAACACCCGATTCTTACGGTGAACAGAGTCGTGGAACTGCTTGATTGTTCGCGCCCTGCGGCAGCGAAGGCGCTGCGTGTCTTGGAATCAGCAGGCATTTTGCACGCGCTCGACGACCGCAAGAAGAATCGGGCGGTGGTCTTCAAGACGTACCTCGACAATCTGCGAGAGGGCACCGAGCTCACCCTTTAATTCTAAAATTAGTTTCGCGGTTTTTTTCGGCTGCCGTGTTTTTCATAGACTAATTTCGCTTCGGCTTTTGCCGCGGGCGTTTTTCGAACTTCCCAAACACGATCACGGGCCGTTTTGTAGGCGGTTTTGTGGTCTACGATGGGGGCCGGGTAATGCTTTCCAATCACACATCCGACCTCGAGCTGGGTGAGGCCTGGCATGGTCTCGGGATTTGCCAGATATGCTTTCGGCACGCTTTCCAGCTCGGGCACCCATTTGCGGATGAACAGGCCTTCGGGGTCTTGGTCTTCGACTTGTTTGGCGGGACTGTAGATTCGCAAGGTGTTGATGCCGGTCACCCCAGACTGCATTTGGAACTGCGAGTAGTGAATTCCCGGCTCATAGTCGACAAATTGACGCGCCAGATAACGTGAGGTCGGCCGCCAATCCAAAAACAGGTGATAGCTTGCGAATGAGACCAACATCGCGCGCATACGGAAGTTGAGCCAGCCGGTCTCGTGCAGGCATCGCATGCAGGCGTCGACCATCGGATAGCCTGTCTGCCCGGCACACCAACGCTCGAACCACTCCTGATTCCAATAAGGGTCACGCATGCCGTCGTAGGCCCGCGCCATATTTTGGTACTCAATGGATGGCTGGTCTTCGAGCTTTTGCATGAAATGGCAATGCCAGTGCAGACGCCCTTCAAATGATGAAAGGGAACCAAACCAGCGTTTGTCGATGTCGACATCCTTGGACCGGGCGCGCCAAGCATCGACGGCCTGTTTGGTGGCTTGATACGTTTCGCGCATGGACACGGTCCCGTAGGCCAAGTGGGGCGAAAGGCGAGAGCAACCCTCCCAACCTTCGACTGGCGATGACATGTCTGCGCGATAGTTGACGCCGCGTTCGGTCAAAAAACCGTCCAACATGATCAATCCGTTTTCGCGCCCGCCGACCTGGGCGGAATGTTTTGTCGAGACCTCAATCCCGAGGTCCGCGACGTCACGTCGCCCTTCGTGCGGGACGTCCGCAAATTTCATCGACGGCACCGAAACCATGCGCTCGGACATGAATGCATCCCATCGCTTCGCCCAGCCGTCTCGGCCGGCGAGCGGCCTAAAAACGCCGAACTGCGGGATTTCTGTCCACGGGATGTTATTCGCCCGACACCAGCGTTTGACGGCTTTATCCCGCTCGTAAGTCAGCGCGTTGCCGGTCTCTTCGTGGCTCCACAACCCGTCGATTCCGTGAGCCTCATGCAGGCGAGCGAGTACGTCGACGGCTTCGCCTAGGCGATACGTCACGCCGCCTAAATGTTCAGCCAATTCGGCATCAAGGCATTCCAATGATTGATTGACGAACTCGAGATGGCATCCGTCATAATCCGGGGCGGCCGCGATACTAGGCTCGTAGATGTACAACAACACCAAGGCCCCGCGAGATGCTGCCTCGACCAGCGGGCGATGATCTGCGAGGCGCAAATCCCGTTTCAACCAAACGACCTGAATTCCCATTTTTACCTCCGCGTTTCGGATGCGCGCCGCGGTTCGTTGATGCGTTGGAGTTTTCTGTGCGGAGATCCCGACTGGCTTTTCGCGGGCTGCGACGACGAAGTCAGCCCACCGCCAGCCACGCCAAGCCGACCACCCGAGCGGTCCAAGCACCGGTGCGGATCCAGTTGCTCCGGACGAGCTGCTGAACGACCGCTAAGTCCAGCCCTTCGGCCTCAAGCCGACTATGCAAGGGGACCTGAATCAGAGCGGTCGACAGCCAGACCAAACCCGTAAGCGCGGCCAATCCCCACGCCACCGCGGTCCCAAGCTGGGCGACCATCAGCCCGCCCAGTACCAACTCGCCCAGCATCAATGGGGCGACAACCCATGTAATCCGCGTCATGTGTGCCCCGTGATACGCCGCGAAGTGTGAAGGGACGTTCGCAAACTGCGGGTAGACCACGACTTGAATGGTCCAACATAGGCCGGCGAGCATGCTGGTGAGGATGAGTTGCAGGATTAACATGTGATGCCCAAAGACTAGTTTTTTGGCGCTGCCTCGACATCTTTGCGGATTTGATCGACCACGTCGACGGCAGCGTCTTGGAGCGCGCCTCGTAGCAGAATATTTGGGATCCACGTCCCAGGTTCGAGCAACATTCGGTAAGAGAGCCGGGTTCGATTGTTGCCCAGCGGGGTCGCAACGAAAGATCCTTCCATTCTTGCGAGGCGGTCGACGTCTGGGTCATCCGGTCCGTTCTCGGTCATCGCAAACGTGAAGCCCGACGGAGCATCCGTGTCCACGCCGCGGAAGATGTTGCCGATTGCGGTGAATTCTCGGGTGCCCAACACTGGGCGCGAGATCTGCTGGTACACCCGTGTCGTCGCGCCATCGTCGAACAGAACCTTGTACTTTTTGGTGCCGTCACGGCGTGCGGCTCTTTGCTGGTCGTTCACGACCTTCATCACTGCGTCGCGGTCCGCCTTGATTATAACATCGGCGCGGAATGCGTTTATGTCGCTGGCGTCTTCGTTACGAAAGACCTGAATGCCATTGCTTTCGTCGACCTTCTCCCACGGACCGCTCTGCCATCCCGAGTACGCGAAACCAGTCGCCACGACGACGCAGATAAATCCCACGGCTAGTTTTTGTAGCGAATGACTCATGGTTTCACCTGTGCGAGGGTAGGCAGCGGACAAGCACGCCTAAGTGGATGCCCCCAATAACGTCTGAGATTCACGTTCGCCGATATACACCAATATTCGACGCCAGCGCATCCAATGAACGTTTACATCAATCATCGAGGTCGACATGAAACCCTATCTTGCCACAATTATCCTCTCAGTCGTGCTCATCGCCATGTCGGCCTGGGGCTATCTTGGGTCAGATACCCCTTCCAATAGCGCGCTCATCCCGATGGCATGGGGAATTATGCTTGGGCTCTGTTCTTTTGGCGTCAAAAAAGACAACAAAATCGCCGCCCATATCGCGGTCGTTCTGGTTGCGATTCTTGCGCTCGCACTGTTCATGCCGTTGAAGGGGTCGTACGGCCGCGGCGACATGATAGCCCTCACCCGCGTATCGATTATGGAAGTAGCGCTTATCAGTACCTTGGTGATTTACATTCGGTCTTTCATTCAAGCGCGTCGTAACCGCAAAGCAGCGGATGCCGGCTAGCTTTGACTCAGACGATTCTTAAATGGCTGCGCGAAAGACTGGAGAGGCAGCGGATTTTGGCAGCGCGGGGTGGCTTCTATGCCAAAATCTAAAGCATACAAGCGGACTACCAGTCGTCTCCATCACTGGACGAGCGTCGGCATGTGACGACACCAACCCATGCACTGAAAACGATGTCTGTACAGCTGGCGCATGCGGAGGCACTCCTACCGGCGCGGGAACAGCATGTGGCGACCAATGCAACGTTGGAATCTGCAACGCGACCACTGGGATGTGTGATGCGACGCCTCGTGTCGCTTTCTGACCGCAATCCTTCTTCAAGAGGGATTGCTTGCGCCGGTCTCACCAAAGAATTAAAAGTAAACGCAGTCAGAAGTGACAGGCGGGTTTGGTTCTTTGCGCTCACTTCTTTGGGGTGTGCTGGGCCGGCCTGTGTCAGTCGAGCAACGTAGGGGTCCAGGCGACCCCCAAGAACGGTGTGAGGTTCTGTGTCCCATGAACAACCTCGTTTGCGAAAGGCGCGCCTCCGCGGGAATCATAGTATCGGACACGGTACTCGATCTTTAGAACAATACTCAGGTTGTTGTAGACCTCGAACATGCCTCCCAGCCCTGCCATCCAAGCGATCGTTGGCGAGGTATGCAGCGCGCTCTCAGTATCGCCATCCTCGGTCGCTAGGTCTGAGCGAGCGTCGTCTGCCCGAACACCAACGGCACCATACGCAAGCTCCAGAAACAATGACTTCCATCCCGCACGGATCAGCGGCCCAAACCAGAATTCGGTGTAACTGCCACCGACTTGGCCGGTAATCTGGGTACGGCCTTGGTCGTCAAACCCGTCGAAGGTCGCGGCGGTGCGGTTCCCCATATCCAGTTGAGCGTAGAGGCCCAGGTCCAAGAACTTCCAGACATTCCATGTAGAAATTAGCTGCAAGCCGAACTCTGTATCCTCGACAATTTTCTCGCCTTTTTCTCCGCCGACCTCGGTCTTGACCTGTTGTTCAAAATGACTGAATACGAGGCCTGAATCCAAACGGAAATCGTAGTCAAAGGCCTCTGCATTCTGAACGAATATGAAAGTGAGGAGGATAAAGACGCTGGCTGGAACTGATCTCATCGATGCACCGTGGATAGGACGAAAAACAACGCCACTTGATTAGGAGGCAGGATTGCTCGGCTCTATTGTTCCTCGGGGTACAACATCCGGAAGCACGCCTGGGCCATGAGCCAGTGCGGCGGGTCTGCGCTGGCTTCTGTACACATTGAGGGGGCCTCGATCACCGACATGCAATCGGCCAGCAGCAGGGGGTCGGCTGCGCGATCCGTGCAGGAGCTGCGGCGATAACGCTCCTGACATCCTTGCTCGGACCCATTGCAAATCGATCTAGAACCGCCTTCTGTTTTGAAGCAGCAATCTTCCCCGCCACAACTACATGCCTGCCCGCACAGGACATTGATGGCGGCCTCGCAGTCTTCGTGGAAGTTCGTCGGATACTTCGCGATAGGTGTCATGTAGGCGTTTGCGCACAGGTCGCTATAGATGATGTGAGGCTGGTCGTTGGCATCGATAGCCATCCGAAGGTGCCCGTCTCCACATCTATCTTCTGAACCTAGGTAGAGATCGTCATTCTCAAGAAAACGAGAATAGGTGGGACCCTGAGTTACCCGATGAAGTTGTTGCTCAGGCCCTGCAGCTATCTCAAGGCCTTCGAACGCCGGGTATTCAAGAAGTTCCCAAGCTGCGTTGGCACGCTTCAGGTAGTGACCGTGCGCCCCGCTGCGAAGCGTTCTGTCTCCTGTCTGCCCGACCAAATGATAGACACCATCCGACGTATAGGCAGCGGACAAACCGGCGATGAAATCAGCGCGCGGCACGTCACGGAATGCAGGGGCCGTTTCATCCACCGCAAACTGCCCATCGATCAGGTCTAGAATGGTAACCGTCGAATGAGTCCGGACTGCGACCGTTATTGCGCCTGACTCGCTTCTGGCCAACGCCATGGGGTATGACGCGATTCCCGCTCCAAGGTCGACACTCTGGGTCGCAAAATCGCCAGTTGTCCGCGTTGAGTGAAAAAGCTCCTTTGCGCGGGTCGTCGAATCCTCTCCCACGAAAACCACATGGATGGCGCCTTCGGCGTCGGATGTAATCCCAAACTCTGGGTAGTCGCCAATGGAGCCCAACTCAAAGGTTGTCCACGTGGTGTCTTCCGGTCCTCTCGTGGCATAGAATGCCATGGTATCTCCCCAAACGACATGAATCGAACCGTCGGCAGCAACGTGAAGAACAGGTGGGTTACCCGCACCCATTTCCGAGACCTGCTCTGGGGCCAGGGCCGCGGAATCTGAAGGGCTATACCAGATTGCGCCATCCGCTTGGTAAGCTACATGAATAGCTCGATTGACATCTGCCACGACATCGCCGGCGCCGGCTTCAACGCGTACGTACTGGCACTCGCCGCAATCGACGGACCCACATTCGGGTATGTCATGGCGCCCACAGATGAATCTGTCGCCTGTACAATGGGTTGCGGGGTCGCACTCGAACCCGCCTCCCACATCTCCGTTGTTCTGCCCCATGTCCGCGCGATTATTGACGTCAATGTTGTTAGCATTGTTGGCATTGTTCTGGTTGCTGGCCTTTGGGTTTGAGCTGTCTCCGCATGCCAAAAGGAGTGCCGCGGCGAATAAAACCATACAAATCTTCACGAATCACCTGTGCAGAATTCCAAACTCACTGCCCAAACATATCACATCAAGTCCCGATGCCCGAAACGCTTCGGCGCAGAATCTAGAGGTGCCTTTTCCCACCGCGGCATCCGACGGAACCACGATCCAGGGGTCGGGCACGCTTTACGTCTTCACGGGCGAGTTTCTGGAACGCGCTGAGGATGCGACTGACCCTACTGGATTTGATGCCATCGAGTTTGAGATCGACGGGGTGTGCACACCGTAGCTCGGCTCGACATCATTCGTTGTCCAGACAGGACCTGTTCTTAAAACCCAACTCCGAGTGTGAAACCGACTCGGTCCACACTTCCGTCTCGATTGACATCGACGATGCCCGTCAAGACGTTAGGTACGAAGACAGGCTCCGTCAGGCGAAGCAAACCCGCCGACGTCACATCGATTCCAAAACGCATCGCGTCCTCGTGTCCAATCCAAACTCAAAAGCCCAGCGATATCCCAGGATCGCTTGGAGTTTAAGGTCGGACATTTGTCTGGTCGAAGGCGACTCATCAGAGTCTTCATGATTGCCCTGCCATGCCATTCCTAAGCGCACCTGAGGGCTAATCTGATTGGGACCGGTCAATAATGGAATGAACCCAGTGCGTAGCTCAAGACCGGGTGTGAAGAAGAAAGCGGTTCCTCATCACCATGTCGGCCTGGGGCTATCTTGGGTCAGATACCCCTTCCAATAGCGCGCTCATCCCGATGGCATGGGAATTATGCTTGGGCTCTGTTCTTTTGGCGTCAAAAGAGACAACAAAATCGCCGCCCATATCGCGGTCGTTCTGGTTGCGATTCTTGCGCTCGCACTGTTCATGCCGTTGAAGGGG
>JBBKVQ010000133.1:0-6532 GCA_037968515.1 Bradymonadaceae bacterium | reverse complement strand
CGAACCAGAACCTGGCCGCCTTTCAGCATCCGTTCATGCGGGTAGAGGACCTCGTCCAATTGGCGTCGAAGTGAGTGTGGTGATGACCGGAAGACCTTCACAGCGTCTGATACTGCGCGAGTAATGATGCCGTGTGCAGACTCGGAGTCCTCTTTGGGGGCGGTCAAAGCTTGCTCAACAAGAACCGGGAGACCTTTGCGTGAGCCCCGTTGAAGGGTCACCAACCGAAGTCCCAACGTGTACCAAAGCACGAGCGTTCCAATCACAAGGGGCGGCATTACAAAGCCGCCTGCGCTGTAGAACTCCACCCATTTTTCCCAAAATTCGGCGGGGTTCATGCTGACACCTCGGTTAGGGCTGTCGGGTTAGAAGACTCTCGACGTCCGTTGGGTTGTTCTGGACCTGGGACATCTGCGTTCATCACGCGAAGAGCTCCATATTGGAGGTCGTCGACCAATCCGTTGGCGCGATTATTAAGCAGGTTGCCGATCAGCACGCAGGGGATGGCAACCATCAGGCCCAATTGTGTCGTGATCAAGGCTTCCGAGATACCTCCGGACAGCATCTTTGGGTCGCCCGTTCCAAACTCGGTGATGACATCAAAGGTCGAGATCATGCCCGTGACCGTGCCCAGAAGTCCCAGAAGCGGACTCACGGCAGCGAAGACCATGATTGCGCTTCCGAATCGTTCAATTTTGGGGGCTTCACGCAGGATTGCTGCTGACACAACATCTTCGAGTTTGGAGCGTTCGCTCCTCATGCACGCCACGGTATCAGCCAACACTCGGCCGAACGCTCCGCCAGTCACGACCGCGACTTTCTGCGCTTCAGCAAGTCTTCCGGACTTTGCGAGCTCCGCCACTTCATCGATCAGAACCTGACGTTTACGCCCTGTTTGCACCAGCACCACGGATCGCCAGCCGATTAGGAACAGGGCCAGCACTCCCAATGCAACGATCACGTAACCGATGACTCCACCGGCCCGGATGATGTCCATCGCCGTCTTTTCTTTGCTGACTTCGACGGCCTTGTCCGTGGTTTCGAACAGAAAAATTCCACCGTCGGCAGGCACCGAGGTCGCAGCCAATCGTGCTGTATTTGCAGCATCGACCGGCCACAACTTCAGCCTGCCTTCGCCAGCAGGCGCAAGCGCACCCGCTGCGCCGTTCGAAACCCCCCAGGTCGCGATACGTCCGGCGTGAATCAGAGTCCCTTCGACCTTGGTGCCGTCTTCGATAAAGAACTGACCGGGAGTCCTTCGAACCGTGTGTCCGTCCCGGATCGTAGCCACGCCCAACCCGAAGACCTTTTCAACTTCGGCGGGTGTCATGTCGCGTGTGGTTTGTGGGACCTGAACCGCCACGTCGTAACGTTTCAGCGAGGCCGCAGCCTGGTCGAACATGCCAGTAAGTGCGTCAGTGGCATCGGAAACACCGGCCGATTCACGCTCAGCTGAGCGAAGTTCTTCTTCCAACAGATCGGCCTGTGTTCCGATGCTGGCGAGCCGACCCTGTTGGCGCTCGACCTCAGCCTGAGCGGCCCCAACTGTTGTTTTGGAGGTTCGTTCGATATCAGTGAGGCGGGCCTCAAGCGCTCGCTTTTGTGACTGGAGGTAGACCATTTCCTTTTGATAGGCGCGCTCTAAATCTTGGGCAAAAGCGGGTGTAGTCACACCAAGGCTTCCCAACACGACAAAAACCATGACGAGAAGAACGTTCATTTTTCACCTCCGACCATCGCAAAGGGCAATTCGAAGTACCCCGTGCGCACCTGCTTTTTGAGCGCATCAAAGAGTCCGGCGATCTTGACCCCGTTTTCGGGGCCATCGACCACTGACCACTTCCAGCCTTCCTGAGTCTTGTGGGCAAAACCCACGCGGCCGTCGTTGGTCCGGAAGTAGATGGTGATCATTCCAAGGCGCACGACGTCGACCAGAAGGTCTTCCGGTCCCAGCGTGATCGTTTGTTGGTAGATGCCGTTTTCGCGAGTGAGTCGAAGCTCGTCTTCCACAAATTGCCAAAGCCTCGCCGCGACTTTCTGCGGTGGAAGAAGGCCTTCCACGAGTTGTTTTTCGATTTCATCGAGGGCCGAGAGTCGTTCTGTGGACTTGAATGGAAGTCCGTCGCGCACTTCTTGCCGCATCGTCTCGATGCTTCGTTTCAGCGCCGGCTCAAGCTCGGTGGAGCCGACTTTGGCAAGCGTGGTTTCTTCCTTGAACTTGGCGTGGGCTGCGGCCAGCTGTTCCAGCCGTCGTTCTTCACGCTGAATGGCGAGGTCCAGATCCATCTTCTGGGCAGCAAGACTGCGCAGAGTGGTTCTTTCATCCTCTTTTCGGGACTCAACGTTCGAGGACAGGGTTTCAACCTGAGAGCGCAGGTCGGCCAGTTTTGTCGCAAAAGAGTCGACATCGAAGTCGGCGGCCCAGGCGCTGGACGCAAGAAGGACGCCGGCTCCAAGAGCGGCGCCGCGAAGCCAGTTAAGGCGATTTTGACGTAGATTTCGCATTCGAGACCTCCAGAAGGGCCGCTTCAATCAGTTTCGGTCGTGAGTCGTCCAACCAGTCGTCCAGTCGGTGGCGCCCATGGCGCCGATGAAGTCAGTGGACTCGAAGAACGAATCCGTTGGAGCAACGCCGGTTCCAAGTGCGGGCGAACCCGTTGCTGGCAGGAAGTCAGGGGCGCCCGATGCTGGGTTGGTGTCACCCAGCATGGGGTCGGCGACCAGATTTCCTGTGTTCAGGGTCAGGAAGAAGTCCTCGACAGTGAACGGCGCGGTGAAGCCGGTGTCCGAGTTTTCGATGTAGCTCTTCGTGCACTGCAGGATGCTGTTTGTGAACGTCAACTCACCCGCGAGTGCGTCCGTGGCCCAAGCATTTGTGAAGGTCTCTTCACCGTCGATTTGCAGGCATCCGTCGTTGAATCCCAAGATGATGGCGTTCGAGATATTTGCGCCTGTGCCTTCACGAAGAAGGGCGCCGACATCCGAGCCGTCTCCGCCGTCAACGCCGGCAATCGAGAGGTTCGAGAGGGTTGGTTTTGAGCGAGGCGAGGCGGTGTTGTTGTCGCCGTTATTATCGGCTTCTAGACCGTTGTCGCCGTTATCTGAGTATTGCTGAACGACAGCGTATTGGATCTTGCCCTGCCAGCCGTCGGTCCAGTCGATGCTGTCGTCGCCAGCGCCTGTAATGACGATGTGTTTGGCCTGAGCGGTTCCGCCGAAAAACTCGATCCCGTCGTCCTTGTTCATGTGAACTTGGATGAAGTCGATGACGGTTCCGCTGCCCACGCCTTGAAACGCGATGCCGTTGAGTTCGTTGTCCGAGGTGATGAGCGCGCCCGCAAATTCGACACGCACATATTTCAGGCTGCCGCTGCTATCAGTGGGGTCGTCGCCGCCATAAAGGCCGGTTCCGCCCTCGCCTTCGGCTTCACAAACACCTGTGTCACACGAGTTGATGGGCGCACGGCCGTTGATGATGAGTCCGCCCCAGTCACCGCGTGCCCGAGACCCAGCTTCTTGTGCTGAGGTGAAGACGATGGGTTTGTCGGCTTGGCCGTTCGCCATGATCTGCGAGCCGCGTCGTACAGTCAGGAAGCTCAGCGCTCCTGATGCTCCGTAGATTTTTGTGCCAGGCTCGATGGTGAGAACGGTTTTTGCTGTGTCGTCGCCGACAAAAACGCCGCCTTGGAGGACCCATTCTTTGTCCGCCGTGAAGGTGGTGTCTTCAAGAAGTTCCCCGGTGACCGTGCAAACCTGACCGTCGCAAGAGACCGGACCGTCGGTGTTGTTGTTTGAAGGTGTTGCCTCATCATCACCACAGGCAGTGGCAAGGAGGACCGAGAAAATTAGGGCGCTTTTTTTTGTGAACATCTGAGCTGCCTTTTTCCGAAGTTGAAGTGATTTGGTACGCGAAGTACCCCTTCGATTTCGGATTGAAAGCTAACAGCACCCGTTCACGGATGGATGGCGAGGATGTGAAGATGCAGCGGAGAATGCGCAACAAGACGTTGACATCGATGTGACGAATATGTGGCAGCGTGCCGCTTATCAAGGAATGATAACGATATCGGCCATTTGCCTTGTTTTGGCGTCGTCTAACGACAACGGTTCGACCGCACGCACAATCACAAGAACTGCTTGTCCAGGATCGCGCCGCTCGATGCGTGAGGGAATCCCCCAGCGGAATTCCGCGTGTCCACGACCGGCGATGATAAGGATCGCGTCGAGGTCTCCCGGTCGTTGACGAAGCGCATTTACAGCAGTGTCTGCCATCGTTTCGTCCCACAACACCTGTGCTTCATAGAAGCGGTCGAACTTCTCCCGGTCCATCTTCATGCCGTGCCCGGAAAAAATGTCTTCCAGCCATGACCGGTAGTCCTCTCTAGACAGGTCCAAGTCGACAAGCTGCGAGCGTTCTTCTTCGGTAAGTGCTGACACCCCCACAGCAGAAACCCGTTTTGTGAGTTCCCGCTGAACGTTGAGGGCGATAATGGGCAGGGACTTCTTCCGCGCCGCCTCCCAGAGTGGGCGATAGAGTTCGGTTTCGAATCCCCAACGAGTCTTCCACTCGGTTCGCTCCAACATCGCGGCTTCGTCAATCTCGCCGCGGACATAAAGGTCTAGCGGTTCTTGGAAGGGACGCTGAAACATCTCCATCCCAAGCGCGACTCGACGACTGGAAGTCATCAAATCATAGACCCGCAACTGCAGAGCGTGGTCTTCCAGACTGTCATGCGACTCGCCGACAATCACGTACTTCGCGCCAGCGAGCTTGTCCTCAAATTCGGCGTCACTCAGAGGTCTCCCGGACATCACATCATAGATACCCGGAGTCACGCGAGTTGGCGCTGTCTGCGTCGTTGCGCACCCCGCAAGGCCCGCCAGCAGAAACATCAACGCCCATCTCATCTCCTGACCTTATCGATCAGGTGGATGTACGAAATGACGGTTTCTTCAAGTCGGCGCTGCATCGCTTCGTCATTGAGCGTGCCGTCATCGGCAAATGCACTGCCGGCATTCGCGAGCGAGAACATGTTGGGATGAACATGCACACCGCAAACCTCAAGCGGCTGCCGAAGATGCCAAAGGCCGCGATTACCGCCGACCATGCCGGGAGACGCTGACATCAACATGCCTTGTTTTCCAGACAACGGGTTAGGGCGGTAGCGGGACAGCCAGTCGATTACGTTCTTGATGACTGCTGGGAACGAGTGGTTGTACTCGGGACTGACGATAAGGATCGCGTCGTGTTGTTCGAACTCAGCATTCAAACGGTCTGCGGCTTTGGGAAAGCCGGCGTCCTGAATTTCGGAATTGTAGAACGGCAATTCGTAATCATTCAGGTCAATCGTGCGGAACTCTGCGCCGTGAAAGGCCGCGAGCTGGCCGGCTTGCCAGAGCAATTTGCTATTCAGCGAGTCTTTTCGAAGCGAGCCTGAGAAGGCGAGTATCTTTGCTGCCATGTGATGATCTCCAGTAAGTGTAGTTAGGAAGAGATGTCACAAGTGGGTCAGAGTTGCACGCGACTTATTGGAGAACTCCGCCGAGTAAGAGGTCATAAGTATTTTTATGACAAACACAAAATGTTTAAGGTCTGGGCGACAGCTGCCCAAAATAAGACAAGCATCACCCGGACCTCAGCCCTTCACACCCCACAGTGCCTGCGACTCTGCGATGTAGTCATCACGAAGCTCCTCAACCAACTTGTCAGCGTCGGGAATGAAGAAGAACCATGGGAGCCCAGCCGCTTCCAAACAAGGTTCATGGGGTTCGTAGCAATCTTGAGTGCTTTGCGGATCAATGCGAGAACATCGTCCGGATGTACAACCACAGGCCCCGTTCTCGATTTTGACTGTCGCTTCTAGCGCCGTTTCCAAGTTTGCGTACAAACCGGGCGCGGACCAACTGCCGGCCTCTAGCCATTCAAAGCAAAATTGTTGAGGGCATACGTCTGCCGGAGGTTTTACCGCGCGGTCCCAAAGTGAGTGATTGATAGTCATAAAACAATCCCGTTTATACGGGGTTGTCGTGCTACTTGTCGATGTGGAAGCTTCAGACGAAGAGGTAATCCTACTCGAAGCAATTCTATTGTTCAGACGAGCTTCGCAATCAACGTATGACTGGTGGCGTCCACCACCTGAACGTTGATCAGGTCTCCCGGTTTTGCCTCGATCGCAGGTTTGGGACAGACCGTCATCTTGAAGTCGTCGGTGCGGCCGCAGAGTTGGTCAGCATCCCGCCGCGAATCGCCTAACACCATGATCTGCTGGAACGATCCGATGCGTGTCTGGAAGACCTCACCCGAGATCTCTTCCTGGAGCAGGATGATTCGTTTCAGGCGCTCAGCTTTGACTTCATCTGGCACGTCGTCAGGCATGTTTCGGGCGGCCGCTGTGAGGCTTCGCTCCGAGTATTTGAACAGGTATCCGAAGTCGAACCGATGTTTGCGCATCAGGTCCATGGTTTCCTCAAACTCGTCATCGGTCTCGCCGGAAAACCCAACGATGATGTCGGTCGACATCGCTATATTGGG
>JBBKVQ010000132.1:0-8479 GCA_037968515.1 Bradymonadaceae bacterium | reverse complement strand
GGTGAGCGGTGAGCGGTGAGCGGTGAGCGGTGAGCGGTGAGGCACCAGTCGCGGGTCAGACAGGCAGGAGGCAGGTAGGCCAAGTCACAACATCCGACTACCGATGAATTTTGTGTGTAGGTGCGCGTCCTACCACTGTTGGGCGCAACGATTGAAAGGACCGACCATGAAGAACATTTTCACACTCATTAGTCTCTTGTTGGTCACGACCTTCGCAACGGCAGCATTTGCCAGCGATACCGAGATCAAGGCAGAGCTCCGGTCGCTTGAAGGCCAGATTGAACACGGCGAACTCCACGTCAGTTACGAGCTCTCGGCAAGCTCATGGCAGGCGATCCAAAAGGCAGGCATTCGCCCCCAATTGGTGCTGTTTGAGGTCACCAAAGACGGCCGTCGTGATTTTCGTTATTCAGTCGACCTCACCCGTCGCCGCGCGGAAATCAGTTTTCCCAAGGAACTAAAAATCAGGCGAAATGACACGCTGCTGGTGGCCGTTGAAGGCCATCGCGGGTTCTTTCACGTCGACACCACATCTTTTGGGGAAGACTGCGGGCAGATGATCCCACTGGATCTGGGCAGGCGGGCCCATCACAACAAAGACGAGGATCGCGCAGACCAACACGATAAGCCTAGAAAACATCACGACCGTGACGATTTTGCGGCGAGCATCATAAAAGCCTGCGGGACCGCGATGTCTCATAACTCGTCCGAGTGCATCAAGTTGGCGGCTGATCTTGAACCGGCCTTTGCCGCAGCAACCATCACCGCTTGTGGGACCGAAACCGAATGGGATACCGAGGTTAAACAGTGCTTGCGTTCCGCGGCCACCTACAAAACCAGCAATCCGGCGCCTGTGGTCACAGCCTGCGGTAGTGCCACAAAATGGTCGAGCGAGCTGATGACCTGCATGACTTCGGCCGCCCTTCACGCCCGCCCTGCCGAGGCTGTTCAAGCCTGCGATGCACACACGGAATGGAGTTCGGATCTCAAACAATGCCTGAGTGCTTCAGAGCCCCTCGGACGCAACGCGAGTGCGATCATCAACGCTTGCGGAGATACGACCAGCTGGTCAAGCGAGCTGACCTCGTGCATCCGCAAGGCGGGCAACCTGAAACGCCGCGGATAAGCGTCACACGATGATATCAGCCGGACTTGCCTTGCGTTTTGGTTCCGTGGTGATGTCGAGTCGTCTAATACGATTTGAAGGCGGCCGATGAGTCACAAGTCAAAATCGCAAGTCGCCTTCATCGTCGGAGCCTCAATTCTGATGATTTCGTCGGCCGGTTTCGCGCAAGATTCTGCCTGCCCCGAAGTCTCGTTTGACGCCTTTTCGATGGCTCGCCAGTCTCGGCGAATCGTGGCTGATTACACCCGACTTCACGAAACCCATGAACAAGACATGCAACGGCTGGAGCTTTTGTATTTCTTGCAGACAGGCCGCGAAAAGCCCTGGAGCTTTGCGGTGGCGGGGCTCATCGACTGGGATAACACCTTTGGTTTTGATGCCTGCACCAACCAAGGCCCTTGGGAGGCCAAGCTCAACCCGTTGATGATGGGCGGCGTGGCGTCATTCAAATTGACCTCGATCGGGCTTGGCGTCGAGGCTTTTGCCCTTCTGGCGATCGACCGGTTGGAGGCAAGCCCGACTTTAGCCCAAACGATGACGCCCGATGGCGGGGTCAAAGACCCCACTGGCCTTGCGAACTTGCGACAGGACCAGTCGATGCTTGGCGGGCGCCTGTCCTACAAGGACTGGGCGACTGTCGTGGGCGGAGTTATCCAAAACGGCGGCATTGAAAATACAGTCGGCGAGGACGGTCGAGAATTTGTGTACGACGGAGAATTGGGAGCCGACCCAGATCGGATCTACCTTGGGGTCGGCGTCCCCCGTTTTCAGGCCTACACGCACATCATTTTTGACGCCCAAGATGTCAGCCCCGACCAGCTCGAGCTTCGCGTCGCCGCGCTGCCACTGCCCTATTATGACCTGACGGCATTGGTTGGCCTTGGATACATCGACGATGAATCCCAAGTGGTTCTTGACCTGGGCGTCGGAAATATCCTGAAAGTGTTTTCAGTCGATGTGGGTTTTGAACATCGCCCGTTCCAGCTGCGGCATGCACGGTTGCGGGCTGAACTTGATTCGTCGTGGGGATGGGAACCGGACGACCTCAAAAACATCGAACCGGGGCTCGAGGCGTACCCGCGCTTTGCCTTCGACACCGGCGCTTTTGTCGAAACGTCGTGGTTTCAATCGCGATATCTAGAGGAAAAAACTGGCCAGACGGGCGCCTGGGGTGTGTCATTTGGCGCTTATATACGGCCCGATCTTACGATTTGGGTCAATCGTATCGACATCCTTGCGGGGGTGAATCAACCCGAAGAGCTCGAGCGGCTTTCTGAGGTTGCCGGCCATTGGCATCTGGGCGTGCGGATCTACTCGCGCTTCGGGCTTTAAGCCGCCACGCGAATCCGTGCCCTAGTTATAAAACGGGTTTTCACCAGAATTATGGTCGGTCACATCATAGATATTGATGATGTCCTCGCCAAAAGCGTCGCGAAGGATCTTTTCGACACCTTGTTTCAGCGTCGCTGCCGATGAAGAGCAGCCCTGACATCCGCCTGACATCTCGATGAAGACATTCTTATCGACATAATCGACAAGATCGATGCGCCCGCCGTGGCTTGCGACCATCGGGTTGATTTTCACTTCGATGAGTTTCTTAATTTGTCGTCTCATGATCGCTGCTCCGTGATGCCACGCATCTATCACATCGGTCTTTGGACCGGCAACAGGTAGCGCGCAAACAGAAACCCCAGACGCGCCCAAATATTCCCTTAATATTGCGGCCGAAGAAGCGTCGGCCTCATTGGAGTCGCTGGGTGTTTGCGGTTACTCTCTAGCAATGAAAACCGCAGCGACCCTTCTTTTATTCTTATCGATGTTCGCCGCATGCGGGGACGACAAAACACCGCAAATCTTGCCAGTCAATGACCCAACACGTGTCGACGGCGACCCCTGCGTTATCAATCAGGACTGCAAAGGTGGCGCCTGTTTAAACGAATTTGGGGGCTGGCCAGGCGGCATGTGCACAACTTTGGATTGCGCCGAGGGCTGCAACGGTCCGTCTCGCGCATGCCTGCCGCTGCTGGGCACCACCGCGTGTTTGGTGCGGTGTGAAAGCACGGAAGAATGCCGCAGTAATTACTCGTGCGAGGTCTACGAACGGGAAAAAATCTGCATGCCTCAGACCAGCGATGGCCCGCTCCCGGGGCGGGCCGGCGGTGCATGTGATGAAGTCACTGGTTGCTCAAGCGGGTTGGTTTGTGACGTAGAGCAACCCGGCGGGTATTGTTTTTATCCGGATTGCGAAAAATGCGGGGAAGATGGCGCCTGCATCGATGGACTGGTCTGCGGGCAAAGATGTGTGGACACACGTGATTGCCGCGTTGGGTATGTGTGCCGAGACCGCGGTGGTGAGGACTTCGCCTGCGTGCCAGCCCCAGAAATTGCAACGGTTATTCCGTTTGAAACCACCCGCGAGTTGTTGGGCATCACCTGCAACGCTCAAAAGATTGAAGAGGTCGACGGCGCTACCCGGTGGCGGTTGGACTTTATAACACCCGAGACCGAGGGGTTCGTGGCGGTGCCCTTCGTGGGCACCGGGCAAATTGAGGCGTTTCGAATGACAGGCCCTGAGGGCCTGGAAATCGACCTAGTAAACACCTATCGGCATCAGAATATCCGCGCGACTGACCTTGGTACGCTGGCGACCGACCCGGTTGGCATTTATAAAACCGTTTCGTTCGACTGGCCGATCCAAGTTCCTTACGCGCCGCAGTTTGCCGACTACGCCAAGCCAGGTGCGCCCTATTCGATGTTCGTCGAGACCGACGGGGCCTCGCCATGCATCTACGTACTTGGAGCTGAAGACGGCACAATCATCGACCTGAATATTTATCTGGTGGGAACCAATCCCATCACCGCCGCCACGGTCACGAACTATCCGAACGTTCAGGCCGCAGTGGACCGGGTCGCGGAACTCTATGGCCGGGCAGGTATCACTTTGGGGAAAGTCAGGTTCATCGACGCTGACGAAGAAACAGCAGAGCGATACAGAATCGTCCGCGGGCTGGCCGATATACGACTGCTCACCGGGCTGAACGAATCGCCAGGCCCAACCTTGGATGACCACCTTAGCGTCGATGTTTACTGGGTTATGGACATCATCATCGGACAGACGTCCGGACTGCTTTTGGGGGTATCTGCCGGTGTCCCCGGAGCGCCCGGAATGCACGGCAACGCCAATAACGGGCTGGTGTTTCGAATCGTAGATATCGCCTCCAATCCAGACTTTGTGGCACATATCATGGCGCACGAAATCGGGCATTTTCTTGGCCTTCGACACACGACCGAGATCCTCAACGGCATCAACTCTGAAGCGGCCGCCACCTACGACGCCTTGGTGGGATTAACAGACCCGCTCGACGACACGCCCGTTTGCGATAACGTGGTTCGACTTGGAAAAATGTGTCCCGATTATCAAAACCTGATGTTTCCCGCCGCGCCAGACCCAGACATGGCCAGCGGCGAAACGGTAGGCATTATGTCGCCCCAACAAGGCGCGATGATGCGATTGAGCCCACTGGTCAAGGTCGCACCGGAGTAATCAAATGAAGATTAACCTCCCTGAACTGCCTCAGAAATCCGGCCTGCGGATCGCTCATTTTTCAGATATCCACCTTGGGAAAACTGCCAGTCCGCCCCGCGCATGGATCTTTAAGACCTGGTTAAATCTGGCCCAAACGCTCGATATCGATGTGTTTGTAGTGTCCGGAGACCTGGTTCACATGCCAGACGATATCCCGCATTTTGAGATGTTCCAGCGTTTGATGGGCAACCGAGACGTGTTGGTGGTACCAGGCAATCACGACGTCCTGAATCCCCATGATGCCCAGATCTTTTCTGACCTTTTTGGAACATTTCCGCGCAGTGAAATCCGTCAGAATGTGGAGTTTATGCTCTTTGACTCATTGGCCGGAATCACGATGGACGAGCGGGAATCCGAAGAGCTCGAGAGGCATCGGGAGGGTCGATCGATGAAACACGGCAGGATCACGCCTGACCAGCTGCAGGTTTTCGATTCACCCCTGGCCGCCCATAGAATTGCGGTCCTGCACCACCACCCTGAACGCCAAATTCACGACGGAATGGTACCGCTGAAAAACACCGACGAGTTTCTCGATTGGTGTGTCGCGGCCCACGTAAATGCGGTTCTATATGGCCATATACATGACCCGCACCCTGTATGGGATGAACGCGGCGTCGCGATGTTAAGGGGTAGCGCCAGCGGAAAGCTGCCGTCCTTAATGCGTTTGATCGACTGCCCAGAAATTGGGCCGATCAAAATTCACGAAATCTCGGCGTCCTAGACGCCGAGAAATTCGTTAACCTAAAATATAATTGAAAATCTTGGATTCGTTATCGCGAAGATTACGAACGGTCACGACCGAGACGTCGTCTGGCTTGCCAAGATGAATATCGAGGTAGGACTCGCGGATAATTCGTTCCCAAGTCTTCGGCTCGATGCCGTCGGCCCAGGGGCTCAAACCAACCCACATTTTCCCATCTTCTTTGGTGTGTTCCACAAAAAAGCAGCCCACCGGTTTGACGATATTTTCGCTCTGATAAATCAGCTCGTTGACCGCCTCGGGGTGTTTGCCTTCGTTTTGCACAGTCACACGAATGGGCAGAATTCGAATCTCTTTGGACTGCTCCGGAGGCAGCGTCGCGAAATCTTGCTCGCGTGCTCGCCCTCGAACCAGAACATAGTCTTCCTTCTTGCCTTCCAAGACCCAACGCCAAAACCCTGACGCGCGAACGCGGAAAGTCTCGGTCGTTCGACCACGGATAATCAAAAACTGACCATCAAATGTATAATCACCTTTCTCTTTCTCGGTGAGCGAACCATCGCGCACTGAATAAAGCGAAAACGTCCCATCCAGACGAAAGCGATACATCATCAGGCCACGTTCACCTGGATTTCGCGGATCGACCGAGGCTGGTAAAAAATACCAAGAACCTCGAATCGCTTCCGGCAACGGCCTCTCGCGCATCCGCATCATCACTCCTGAATAACAGCTATCGGTACGGGCATTTGGGCAGCCATTCGTCCAGCAACCTGCCTCGCCCATGTCGCAGATTCCTCTCGCGACGTCAGACGTGCTGGCGCTGTCAGTTCAAGCTTTCCTTTGAAGAGCGTCTCCTTGGGGACGACGCTCACAACTTCACCATCTAGTACAATCGCCCAGTCTTGTACTTCGGAAAGCTCCGAAGCAGCAAGGCGATCGACCACAGTCGTCGCAATGGACAAGGTCACATAGGCTAGACCACCGGAACTCTTGCGAACTTTAATTTTCTTTAACTCGGCGGACCCTCCAACGGGTTCTCCCAGAGTATAAGAACGCCACCCAGTCAGTCCTGGCCCCACGGCAAAAACAAACTGTGGCGTCTTGATTCGCTTAACCGTTTTCTCGAGCGCAGTTCGGTCACTTGACCACAAGAAATCGGGCTGGGGGTTTTCCCCCCGGAATTCGATGGAAGGCGGCAGATCGCTCGCCAAACTCATCCAATTAAATCCGTAGGTATAAATGGGGCGAACCTCGACGTTACCCGGCGAAAGCAGCAGCCCACGATACCAATCCAGTGATTCTTTGGCACGAAACTCAACCGTCATATCGCCCGACGGCAACACCTTGATCACAGCGTCGTTCACGTGCGCCACTTCGAGGCGCTCGGTAAGACGCGCCTTTGCAATATCGGCCATGCGCCCACGTCTTTCGACCGACGGCCCAAGGCTTTCACGCAAAGGATCCCCGAGTGTAAGCGTCCACTTAACCGGCTCGACGGCGAGCAAGAGTGGCGACCACATAGCGGCCACGACAAAAAGCGTGAACGCCAAAATTCGGGGATTCGAAAAAGTCATATCGTTACCGACTCACAAAATCGATGAAATCGATCTTGGTCAGGATGCTCAGGAGCTTTCCTTGATCGACAACAAAGACGGTTTTATCCTGCTTGAAGAATTGTCCAACGATGTTAACGGGGTAGTTCGGCTCAACGATGGCAAAATTTGCCTCGGCGAGTTCGTCCACTGGGTTATTACCGTGTCCCTTGGCAAGCAAGTGATTCAGGACGTCGTTTTCAGCAACAACGCCCACCACTCGTTCCCCATCCATCACAGGCAACTGGCTGATGCCGTGCAATTTCATCATTTCGATCACGTCCTGAACCTTCTGTCCAAGTCGTGCCGCGATGACTTTGCGCTTGGTTGCGCCAACCGCGACCATCATATCGGACACAGTTCCATGCCCCAGATCGGTGTCCATGAAGCCGTTCTCGCGCATCCATTCGTCGTCGAAAATTTTCGACATGTAGCGTGAGAACGAGTCACACATGATCACAACCATGTTGATCGGCTTGTCGATCCGCTCGGCATACTTGATGGCTCCACAAAGGGCCCCACCCGACGAACCGCCGGCCAGAATGCCTTCTTCACGAACCAACCTTCGCGTGTACTGGAAACATTCCCTATCGCTGACGCGAACGACCTCATCGACCACGTCAAAGTCCATCGTCGACGGCAGGAAGTCCTCGCCAAAACCTTCCACCTTGTAGGTGTGGGCTTCGGTCATTTTTCCAGTTTTGAAATAATCGTAATAAATCGAGCCAATGGGATCGATTCCGATGATCTTGCACTCAGGCTTGACGCTCTTGAGGTAACGGCCAACACCAGTAATCGTGCCGCCTGTTCCCATCGAAGAAACAAACGCGTCGATTTCGCCGTCGGTTTGCTCCCAAAGCTCAGGCCCGGTCGAATTGACGTGTGCCCGTGGGTTCGAAGGGTTGTGGTACTGGTTGGTCAAAAACGCATTTGGCGTCTCGATCGACAGTCGTTCTGCCACTTTGTAGTAGCTGCGAGGATCTTCGGGCTCGACGGCTGTGGGGCAAACCACAACCTTGGCTCCGACCGCGCGAAGCGACATGACTTTTTCGGAGCTCATCTTGTCGGGCATCACAAAGATGCACTTGAAGCCCATATTCGAAGCGGCAAGGGCAAGACCCATTCCGGTATTACCGCTCGTGGCTTCGACAATCGTGCCGCCTGGCTTGAGGTGCCCGGCCGCAACCGCGTCCTGGATCATCTGCAATGCCGGGCGATCTTTGACGCTCGCACCGGGATTCATGTACTCAAGCTTGAGATAAATGTTGGCTTTCACGTGTTTGGCGATGCTGTGGCATCGAACCAGTGGTGTGTTTCCAATCAATTCAAGGACGTTTTCGGCGGCTTTAATCGGCATGACTCTCTCGGGTTGCTCATGTTCGAGGGATTCGTAGCACCGCGCCGCGATGGGATGCAAGACTTTCGGTCGGTTGGTGGTCCTTGAGGTCCGTAAAGTAACCATTTTGAAGCCGACG
>JBBKVQ010000131.1:0-3732 GCA_037968515.1 Bradymonadaceae bacterium | reverse complement strand
GAATCACACCCAAGACATGACCGGAAAAATCGTGGCGATTACCGGCACAACGAGTGGCACTGGCTATGTCTGTGCGCGTGAGGTCGCAAAACGTGGCGGTACCGTTCTACTTTTGAATCGCGACAGCGAACGTTCAAAGACCTCACTGGCATCGCTCAAAAACGAGGTTCCTGACGGGAAATTCGAGGCCATCTCTTGCGATTTACAGGATTTCGAGAGCGTCCGAAGTGCAATTCAGGCGATCAAAGACACCCACGACCGTTTGGATGTCCTTTGCAATAACGCAGGAGTGATGGCACTTCCGGATTACGCGACGAAGGACGGTTATGACGTGCAGATGCAGACCAACTGTATTTCTCATTTCCTACTCACCAAAGATCTGTTTCCGCTGCTGCGTAAGAGCGACGATGCCCGCATCGTGAACCACAGCTCGGGAGCCAGACACGGTGGCCCTTTGGAGGCCAAGTATTTTGGTAAAAATGGGGGGGATTTAGGTGGCGATGGAACCGACGCCGAAAACTCCAGTTTTTCAGGGCCGCGATGGGAGCGTTACCACCAGACTAAGCTGGCCAATTGCTCGTTCACCTACGGGTTGAAGGCGAAACTTGAAGAACACAAAATTGATAATGTGAAGGCGCTGGTCGCCCATCCGGGGCTGGCAGCGACAAATCTTCAGGTGACAACCGCCGATACCGGAGGAATGGACGCCGAGAGTGAGTTCATGAAACGCGCTCAATCTTCGGAAGATGGCGCCTTGGGCATTATTCGTTGCTGCATGGACCCCGCCGCCAAGTCAGGTGATTTTTACGGGCCGGAGGGTTGGACTGGATTTCCTGAAAGCCTGACTCCAGAAGATTTTCTGTTCGATCCAGCCAATATTCGAGTGAACTGGGAAGGGTGTGAAAAAGCCGTTGGGGCTTTTAAGTTCTAATTAAACAGGTTTGCCATGGCCGCGTTATATATAGCATTTTCAATCATGCTTGGGTTTATTGCGCTTGCATTGGTCATTGCGGCGTTGACCAAGAAGCGTCGAGCGAACTGGGCATTGGTCGCCGAGAGTCTGGGCTTCAGTTCATATGAAAGACGACGAACACCAAGGCGGGTACGGCCGGTAGCAACCAGAAAATAAACACGCCGTTGCGCGCCCGACGTGCCTCCTGCCCTTTTACGATTTTGAAGTGCACCAGCAGGGCCTTTTTCAGATAGATGACGGCGAAAGTCGCCACGACCCAAATAATGCCCCGGATATCCCAACCTGCGTGCTGGAATGCCTGCCCGAGCACGAATATAAAAAAGAGAAGCGCTCCTATGACCAGATTCAGAATGCCAGCGATGGCAATGCGGTCATTCCCGCGCCGGAAATATATGTCGTGTAATGTGCTGGCCAACGCTCCAGCGACGCAAGCGAGTGCGGCATAGGGCACGAGATCATAATATTGATTCCAGAACGCTTCAAAGTCGAACATTTTCAATCCTCTGTAGGAAGCGTTCTTCTAGAATCGAATAATTGACGAGTCGAGAACAAACCAAGAAGTCTGGTCTTCGAGTTCCGACGACCAAGTGTAACACGGACGCGGAAGGGCCGACGATTAAGTCGCAAACGAATGCGTTGAGCTGTACTGAGCGCGTGAGCGCGATACAGCGATGCGCGAACTTGTGAGGTAGGCGGCTTGCCCAAATCGGGCTACGATTCCTGCCAATGAATGACGATTACAAAACAACCTTTGAATCTCTTGAGTTCGGCGAGCAGACGTTGAAGATGGGGCACGGCGAGACGATCACGCCCACCATTTCGCGTGGGACGAGCTCGTCTCCGGCCATGGAGACGCTGCCGCCGTTTCAGGTGGACGCGCTGGCCGGCAGCCTTGCCGACTTCAGAATTGTAGGTCCGTTGGGCGAAGGCGGAATGGGGGTGGTTTCACTTGCCGAGCAAACAGCGCTTCGCCGTTTGGTTGCGGTCAAACAACCCAAACGCGGGGATCAATCGGCTTATGGCCGGGTGTTGGACGAAGCCTTCATCATGGCTCGAATGGAGCATCCCAACGTGGTGCCGGCGTACAGCCTAGGCCGCCATCAAGACGGACAACCGATACTCGTGATGAAGCGGGTCGAGGGCACGAGCTGGGAAGATGTCATAACAGGCGCCGCCGAAGTGCCTGGTGGCGGGAAGGCCGACCTTGCCTGGCATTTGCGCGTGCTTCTGCAAATCTGTAATGCGTTGCGTTTCGCGCACGCGCGCAAAGTTGTGCACCGCGACATCAAACCCGAAAACGTGATGATTGGTGAGTTTGGCGAAGTCTACCTGCTGGACTGGGGTGTTGCGCTAAGCATGGATGCCAACGCTGGTGAAGGAATCCCAACCGTGCACACCTCACGCGGAATCGCGGGCACACCGGCCTTCATGGCCCCAGAGATGACGCTCGACGACACCCTCAGTATCGATGAACGCACCGATACGTATCTTCTGGGGGCCAACCTGCACATGTTGATTACGGGCTCGCCCCCGCATCATGGACGGTCGCTGCTCGAAGTTTTTATGAAGGCCTACCAATCCGTCCCACAAGACTACGAAGACGATGTGCCTTCGGAACTCGTTGAGATCATGCACAAGGCGATGAATCGCGAGAAAAAAGACCGCTACCAAACCGTCGGTGCGTTTGCCGTCGCCGTGGACGCCTATCTTGAGCATCGGGCTTCATTTTCCCTCAGCGATGAGGCTTCGGGAGTGTTGGAAAAGGCCATTGAAGCTGAACACGGGACGAACAAGCTGCTGCTTGAGGCCGAGTTTGGGTTTCGTCATGCGTTAGCGATTTGGGACCAGAACGAAGCCGCCAAGAAGGGGCTACAAACCACTCTTGAAACGCAAATTCGGTCTTGTCTTTCGAACGATGAAGCCGTGGGAGCACGTGCTGCTTTGGAGCAACTTGTTTGGCCAAACGACGAGTTGCGCAGCGCGATTGAGGCACTCGAGAACGACCTCAAGGAGCGAGCAGAACGGGTCGGTTATCTGGAAGCATTTGAGAAGAATCTGGACCTCAGAACCGGGACTCGCTCACGTCAGCGCGCCGTCATTTTGATGGGGATTGGCTTTTCCCTATTGAGTTTCTCGCAAGTTTGGACAACGCGCCCCGGACAGCCCGAGACGCCACCGGCTGAGTTGCTCCAGGTGTTCTGGCGAGTATCTATCATCGCCGTGATTGGAGTCGGACTGTTTTGGAAGAAGTTGACGTCCAATCTGGCCAATAGGCGATTAGTGGCGTTTTTTGCCTCGGCCCTAGGCGGGATTTTGCTGCTTCGATTTGCCGGTTTTTACCTTGATCCGCCCGTCCTTTATATCCAAGTGGCCGAAATCACCGCTGTTGGCCTTACCGCGTTTGGTATGGGGGTCGCATCAAGCCATCGGCTGGGTGCAGTGGGTGCGTTTTCTTATTCGGCGGCGGTGATTGCGACCGCCTTGACGGGGCAAATGTGGGTGGCGATGTTGACCCTCGGGCTCGCCCATATGTGCTTTTTCGGGACGATGGCATGGCTTTGGCGGCCTTCTCGAACTCGGGTAAAGGTCTGAGGCAAAGCCACCGAATCTGGAGCCACGCGAACCAAACACAGTCGCGGCTGGAGGCACGCGAACCAAACACAAGCGCGGCTGGAGCCACGCGAACCAAACACAGGCGGAGCCACGCGAACCAAACACAGGCGCGGCTGGAGCCACGCGAACCAAACACAGGCGCGGCT
>JBBKVQ010000130.1:0-16510 GCA_037968515.1 Bradymonadaceae bacterium | reverse complement strand
CGATGTCGGCTCATCGCATCCTGGGGCTGGAGTAGGTCCCAAGGGTTTGGCTGTTCGCCAATTAAAGCGGTACGCGAGCTGGGTTCAGAACGTCGTGAGACAGTTCGGTCCCTATCTGCCGTGGGCGCAAGAGAATTGAGAGGAACTGCCCTTAGTACGAGAGGACCGGGGTGGACGTATCTCTGGTGTACCGGTTGTTCCGCCAGGAGCATCGCCGGGTAGCTATATACGGACAGGATAACCGCTGAAAGCATCTAAGCGGGAAGCCCCCCTCAAGATTAATTCTCTCTTCGAGTAATCGACTAGAAGGACCGTTGAAGACTACAACGTGGATAGGCAGAAGGTGGAAGTATGGCAACATATGGAGCCGATCTGTACTAATCGTCCGAGAGGCTTATTTATATTCAATGCATGATGGTCAGTTTTTTCAAAGTTCTAAGTACACTTCATCTTTCTATTGACGAGTCAACTGACTCGGAACGCTTTGGTTGGTGACTATGGCGAGGAGGGTCCGCCCGATCCCATCTCGAACTCGGAAGCTAAGCTCCTCAGCGCCGATGGTACTGCAACCGTGAGGTTGTGGGAGAGTAGGTCGTTGCCAACCAA
The DNA here is from genome assembly GCA_037968515.1 of Bradymonadaceae bacterium. Classification (GTDB taxonomy): domain Bacteria; phylum Myxococcota_A; class Bradymonadia; order Bradymonadales; family Bradymonadaceae; genus JBFFMO01. Next base: position 15,904 of record JBBKVQ010000130.1, on the reverse strand, counting down.
TTTTTAGACAAAACCCAGCTTCGGCTGGGTTTTGTCGTTTCTTGGATCTTTCCTTCACGTGGCGCGCCCCCCGCGCTCGGTACGCGTGGCTCAGCCGCGCCCTCGATTTGCGCCCGGTCCGCGTGGCTCCAGCCGCGCCTGTGATTTTTGCGGTGGGTCCGCGAGCCTTCTGGCTCGCATGTGTCTGAATCATCGCAGGAATCGCATGCAGGCCATAGGGCCTGCGCACCATGTCCCGCGCCAGCGACTTGCGCCCGGTCCGCGTGGCTCCAGCCGCGCCTGTGATTTTTGCGATTGGTCCGCGAGCCTTCTGGCTCGCATGGGTCTGAATCATTGCAGGAATCGCATGCAGGCCATAGGGCCTGCGCACCAAACGCAGAATCACCGAGTTTGCCAACAGGCCGAAAACAGTTTTCATGCCGACGGCCGACGGCCGACCGCTCACAGCTTGCCTGCAAAAGAGGCTCGCGGCATAGTGCGGCTCGCTTCAACAGGTGAGCCTCATGTCGAACCAGATTCCTTTCAATCGTCCGCCCCGCGTGGGAACCGAGTTCACCTACGCCGAGGAGGCGTTCCAGTTCGGTCAGATATCTGGGGATGGTCCATTCACCAAACGGTGCTCTGCCCTCCTCCAAGAGACGCTGGGGGTGCCGCGTGCCCTGTTGACGACATCCTGCACCCACGCGCTCGAAATGACCGCGTTGTTGCTCGAGGTAGGCCCTGGCGACGAATTCATCATCCCTTCGTTCACGTTCACCTCGACCGCCACTTCCTATGCGATTCGTGGAGCGACTCCGGTGTTTGTGGACGTCCGAAAAGACACCCTCAATATCGACGAGTCCTTACTTGAAGCGGCGATCACGCCGAAAACGAAAGCCATTATCGTCGTGCACTACGCGGGCGTTGCCTGCGAGATGGACACCATCCTAGACATCGCCTCACGACACGGAATACCTGTCGTAGAAGACGCTGCTCACGCTCTGTTTGGCAGGTACAAAGGGCGAAAACTCGGCACACTTGGCGTGATGGGCGCGCTCAGCTTTCACGAAACCAAGAACTTCTCGTGTGGCGAAGGCGGAGCGATTCTGTTGAACGATCCGAAGTTCATCCCTCGCGCAGAAATCATTCGCGAAAAAGGAACAAACCGTTCGCAGTTCTTTCGGGGTCAGGTCGACAAGTACACGTGGTGTGACCACGGCTCCAGCTACCTGCCATCTGACCTACTTGCCGCGATTCTGTTAGGCCAACTGGAAGCGCGAGACAAGATTCAGGCGCGTCGCAAGATCATCTGGGAGCGGTATCACTCTGAACTCTCGGGGTGGGCGCAGGCCAACGGAGTAAACCAACCGACGATTCCAGAAGGCTGCGAACACACCTATCATTTGTATTATTTGCTCTTGCCTAGTCTTGACGTCCGCAGCCAGTTCATTGCCGACCTGAAAGACAATGATATTCTGTCAGTCTTCCACTACCAGCCACTTCATCTCGCGCCGATGGGCCAGCGGTTTGGCGGGTATCCTGGCCAGTGTCCCGTCACCGAAGATATCGCGGACCGACTGGTTCGGCTTCCGATCTTCTTCAATATGACAGACGAAGAAAACGACCGTGTGATCGAGTCGATTCTACAACTTACGGTAAGTTGAACAGGGCCGCGGGCTTGTCCTGTAGCTTGTGAAACATGGTGTCGGCGTACAGCTTCAGCATGTACGGCTCGCCGCTATTCTGCATGGGGATCGACGTGTTCCCCTCGGGGTCCGTCGCTTCGGTGAGCGACGTAAAAACATCCTCTTGATTGCGGAAATACAGGTAATTTAGACCTTGCGCCCCGTACTGAAGGAACGCCTTTTTGGCGTCCATGCTTCTTGGGTCGTAAAACGACACAAAAACAGCCTGTTTCTCGGGTGACTTTCCATCGACCAGCGCCGGAACCAGTGATTCTCCGGGCATGTCGTCTGGCGGCTTTTTGCCCAGTAAGTTCAGAATAGTTGGCACAAGATCGAGGTGACTCGCTAACCCATCAATCTTGACGCCGCGCTGAAAAGGCGTCTGGATATAAAGAGGCACGTGGGTCTCGCTTGCACGAATACAGTGGCTATGAGCCTTCAGCAGGTGCTTCTCATCGAATGCTTCACCATGGTCGGAGGTGAAAATTACGATCGTATCCTCCACGGGCTGGTCCTCGACATACTCAAAGAGCCGCCCCCACTCGCGATCTGTGCGCTCGACCTCGCTATTATATTTGCTGATTTTCTCACCCAGGGGGCCCTCTTCAACCGGGAATTGTTTGCCACCGCTGGGCATAAAGTAGGGTTCATGATGGTCAAAATAGTGCACCCAGATGAACACGGGTTTGTCGCTGTCCTCCTGCAGATGAGCCAAAACGCGGTTGGTCGCTGGTATCGCTGCGTGCGCAAACTTTGTGGTGCCCTTCATATCGACTTCGTCAAAACCGGTGGCCAAACCAGGCCAGTTTTCCTTTCCGAAATACCGCTGTCCCGGCACAAAAACAGTCCGATAACCAAGCGCCTTGAGCCGCGTCGCGAGCGTTTCATTATCGACGGATAAGCCAAATGGATAACCTCCATTATTGGCTCCAGAGGTGATCTTGATCTGCGGATACCAGTACCCCGTCTGAGTCATCGGCATCGACATATAGGTCGTCGGCGCTACAGCGTAAGCCCTAGTAAACGCCGTGGATTGCGCGGCAAACTTGTCCAGCGTGGGCGTGACGTTATGTTTGTACCCACCCGGGGTGGTGTGATCGTACGAAAGTGCGTCGGTTGTAATCAGCAAAATATTGGGGAGTTTTGCGGGCTTTTTTATGGAGTGGAAATTCTGTCCGAGCTTGGGCAGAAGCGCGGCTGAGCTGTCCAATCCATCGCAGTCCTCGTCGATCCCGTTATCAGGAATATCGTAAGCCGATGGCCCGCCTTCAGGGTCAAGTGGCCGGCAATCTTGCCCCATATAAATGCTGCTTTTGCCGTCCCGATCAACGTCGGATGCCTTGATTAGCGTCTTGAGTTGCAGGCGTGCAAGCGAGGGCGACGCGTTGACAGTGTTTCGAAACGAGGCGTAGTCGGGCGGCAAAAAGACGAAGACCAAGTGGCCGACAACCAAAAGAGACAGCGCGCCGTAGACGGACTTTTTTTTCAATAGCCCGATTTTGTGAAACGCCAGAGTCACGAGCAACGCCGCAACCGGCGGGAAAACATAGACCCAAGGCAGGCGCTGAAGCATGTCGGCTCTGTGATGGGCCAAGCGATACAGAATGACAGCCGCGGCCACAAACCCCAGCCCCACGACCAGTCGCGTAAACCCACGGACTTTTGGACGTAGCGAAAAGAAGAACCTTTGGAAAAACTTACCGACTAAACGCCAGATCAATGGAGCAAACAGCCCGACGGCCAATAACAGCGCCAGGCTAGTAGCCACGGACAAGGTCGTCTCGAAGTATGCCTGCTGAATTTTTGAGTTGATCAGTATGGTTGCGCGGTAAGAAACACCCGCCCAAATCGCGGCCAGAACTGTGAACGTGACCACGGCCGTTGGTATCGTTTCCCTATGCTTGCCAGCGTAGGCCAACCCACGTGTCAGCGGCGCGCGCCAGATCGAAAACAGAACAAAGCCGGAGAGTGCGAGGGCCAAGATCAAAGGCAGCCCGACAATCGGCGATAACAAGAGCAACGAACCGGTTTCGCTCTGACAGACTCGATAAGCGGCTTCGAGAATCATCCATATGATTCCCCAACACGTGCCGAACAAAACCCCTGAGGTATGAATGAGTCTTTTCACGATTCAGAACCAGCGATGATACCAATGAGACGCGTCTGAAATGCGGTACCCGTGGGCTTGATAGAGCCGTTGGGCCGCTAGATTACGCAGCTGCGTGACTACTTTGGCATGGCTCAAATTCCAATGCGAATATTGGGCGTGAGCGGCCTGCATCAAGCGTCGCCCGACACCCTGTCCGCGAGCGGCCTCGGATACAGCGATGATGCCAATCTGTCCGTGGTCGTCTCGGTGATGCAGCGTCATATAGGCCACAGCGCGGCCCTCGAATTCGGCCACCAGCGTGCAATCGGCAAACCCACCAAAACTATTCCGTAACCAAGCTTCGTAAAAATCCTGGCATCGTTCGGATGTAAAACCTGGATCAAAAAAGAACCGGGAGTCTTTATGGCTTTCTCGTGCTAGCGGAACGAGATGCTCGATATCTTGGGCGGTTGCAGGTCGAATACCATCGGGCCAAGACGTTGGGGCGATGTCCAAGTCGTAAGTTAGCCGGGTGTCTGCAAAGTGAAAGTTGTTTTTCTCTGCCGAAAGCACGGTTTCCAAGTCGTTGGAATCGGCCAGCAAATACAAGCACTTGACGCCCTTATTCTGACATTCAATTCGTGCTGACTCCCATGAATCCGGGCTGAGTGTCGGGTCGGTAAAACGCGCGATTGGAAACCCAAAAAATTCGGTGTCCCAGGGCAGATTCGTGACCTTACTCATCTGAAGCCTCAACGTATGCGGGGCGATCCAGCATGCGGAAATGCATGCGCGCCAGATACTCGCCGATGATCCCGAGTGCAAAAAGCTGAGCTCCGGAAAAAATCGCGATGGTCGAAGCCAAAAATGGGAATCCCGGAACAGCACTTCCACTGATTAGGAGTCGTCCGAGCACCCACATCAAGATCAGAAGACCAAGGCCCGTACAAACGAAACCCAGCAAGCTGGCAATTTGAAGCGGCAGCGTGCTGAATCCCGTCATCATGTTCATCGCGTGTCGAATCAAGGCGCTGAGGGTGTAGTTAGACTCACCGGATGCTCGTGCGTCGTGGCGAACACGAACGGCCTTAAACCTCCGTGTGCCCCAAGTCAGCAAAACGTCGATATTGGGCTGTGGTCCCTGAAACTGAATGAACGCCTTGCGAATATCCGTTCTGAAAACGCGTAGCGCACTGACATTACGTGCGGACTCCGCACCCATCGCAGATTGCAACACCAGTTTTGTGATTCGGCTGGCGAGGTCGCGAAACAGGCCGTGTTGTTCGTGTTCAGGCGGTCCGTAAACCACGTCGGTATCTGCGGTCAGCCCCTCCCACAGCAGCGGCAAGACCTCTGGAGGATGTTGAAGGTCGTCGTCCATCGTGCAGATCGTGTCGAAACGCGCGGCACGAATCCCACACAAAAGCGCGCCGTGCTGACCAAAATTGCGCATCAGTCGGATGCCTCGCACCCAGTCATGCTGCTCGCGGAGCTCCTTGATGACCTCCCAGGCGTTGTCGGGGCTGTCGTCGCAAACGAAGATAAGCTCCCGTTGGTCTTCAAAGACCGCGAGGACCGGTTCCAGCCGTTTGACAAGGTCGGAGAGGATCATCGCGCTGCCGTAGACAGGCACGATCACGGATAACGAAGTTATGTTCATTTGAAGTCCACCGCTTCGATATAGGGTGCTCGTGGCAAGGTCCGTAGCTCATAGAACTTCCGGTCAGGCATCGCCGCTTTGAGCGCAGTCAGCGTAGGTTGGTCACGTTTTGTATAGTGAAAAATCCGAACACGTTCGTCTTTTGGTTGGATGCGACGCCATTGAAACACAAACGAACCGATCTTCCTGTAAGCAGGAAACGCCTTCCAATGTGTTCCATATTCACGGGCCAGAATCGCCGAGTTATCGAATTTCGGATCGTCAAAAAAGCTGTAGATCGTTTCATGCATTCGTTGCGAACGCTCAAGGGCCCTTAGGTGAACCGCTCCAAAAAACAGGTTCGAGCACACCAGCGCCGTCACAAATGTCAGCCAGGTTTTATGTTCGATTTTATGTTCAGCGCCATAATCGGCCAGGCTCTTGAGCCCCTGCGCGATCAAGAAAATCAGCGGCACAGTGGTCTCGGAATAGTGAATCGGCCCCACGACATGGATTCCATAATTCTCATGCAAAATGCCGGTGGCCAGATCGGCGACGACTCCAACCAAAAGCAAAGTCGAGAACGTGTCTTTTTTTGCGCCCCACCAAGCGAGGAAGATGCCCACCGGCCCCATGACCCAGATCGTCAGCAAAAAGAGATTATAGCTGATGTTTTCGCCAAGCCGATTCTTGAGGACCGTCGCGGATTTCAAGAACTCCAAAGGGGGGTGGCCTTTCCAAGCTGAAATATCACTTTGCGAAAGCCGGGCAGGCAAAAATGTACCCGTCACCGCATAGGAATGGGCGGTGAACAGGCCGACAAAAACTAGGCCTCCGAGCAGAAACACCGCCAAACCCTTGCGAGTTGATGCGTCCCTGACGGCGCGCCAAATCAGCCATAGGGCGAGTGGTGCCAGCAGCATCGAGGTTTCTACCGGTCGCACCGTCCAGCCCATTCCCCCAAGGAGTCCAGCAGCTGCGTAAGGGCGCCAGTCGTCGGGCCGCCGCAAAATCTGGTCAATCGCCAATAGTGTGAAGGCCAGAAATGCGCGAGAAACCCCGTGGGTATGTGTCGACAATGAGAGCGAAAGCGCCATTGGTGACGCCATAAAAAGCACGCCTCCAAAGACACCCCATCCCGCACCTAGACGTCGGCCGATAAGCAGGCCAATGGCGATTACTGTGGCCGCTGTGAAGGCTAGATGGACAAGGTTTCCGAGCCCGAAAAAATCGGAAACGGCCCATGGAATTAGAGCTCCAAGCCAGTCGAACGATGACATCATTCCGTGTTTTACGAAGATGTACATGTCCGGAACTGCTTTAAAGTAGGCTGGTACGGGCTCGCTGATTTTGCCCAATGCCAGAAGCTGTCCGCCATACATTGCGCCCCATTCGTCGTCTGTGAATGGGTAGCCGTGATAGACAAAATGGTTGCCAAGAATCATCCCACCAAAAAGTAAAAAGAAAGCCCCAGCGATCGCCCGACGTCGAAAATTCGAGATTCGCCCGAGCACTTTCAAGATCTGTGTCTGCAGCGATTCCAGGGCATCAGAGCAGGCATCCGCCGCCAGAAAAAACGCCGGAAAAATCAGGAATGGAATCGCCAGCCATACATAGAGTTCGCCTGTGGTGCTGAAAGTCCAGGAAGGCAAAAAACCAATCGAGATGCCAGGATCGGTTTCCGACAGACCAAAGAATGCCGCGATCATGGCGGTGGCCAACGCCAGCTTTATCACTCGATTCATCAAAGTTTGGTCCTCCAGCAATCACAAGACCCGGAGTGATATTGCAATGTTCGCATCGGGGCAAGCACGCGGTGACTTGCGAAGGGACCTGACGTCCCATATTCGACCTGCTATGTTCCGCGCGCCTTATGACCCATGGTGTACAAATGAAATTTACCGCCGACGAAATAGCCAAGAAATCTCTGGAACACCTTGAGTTTGTAGTTGCCGTGGAAAGCAGCAGCGACGAAAGCTCGACAACCATTCCAAGCACACCTGGGCAGGCGCATCTTGCACGGATGTTGGCCGAGTTTTTCGAGAAATACGGCGCAACCACCGAACTCGATCCGATGGCAAACTTGGTGGCTCGCTTGCCCGGTCGCGGTGAACAACAAAATCACCCGCCCATCGCCCTGATGATCCACTTGGACACAGCTCGGGGCACAGCCCCCGTCGAAGGTCTTCAGATCACCAAAAACTGGGACGGAAGGGCATTGGTTTATCCCCAAAACCCCGAGCTGCAGGTGAGCGTCAAAAACTACCCTGTGCTCGAGAGCTACGTTGGTCAGGATGTCGTGTTCGGCCCGGGAGACGCGCCATTTGGGTTGGACGATAAGTTGGGGCTCACGCACATGATGACTTTGGCGTGGTTGCTCAGTGAGCACCCTGAAGTCGGCCATAGCCCGCTTATCTTTGTGGCGCGTCCCGACGAGGAAATTGGCCGTATGGAGGCTTTGGTTGGTCTGGCGCAACTCTTGGCCGAAAACAAGGTCAGAAGCGGTTATACGATCGATGGCCTCGACCCGTTCGAGATCAATATCGAGAACTTTAACGCTAGCCGTGCTTCGATGAACTTCGCGTCACGTCCGGTGGATCCGTCACCAAATATCGCCCGAGTGTTGCTTGGTGGCGTGAATACTCACGGCGCCACGGCCAAGGTCGAAGGCCACCGGCCAGCGACTCGATTTGCCGCCGAAATCCTTGCCGCGCTTAAAACCTGCGAAGCCGCTGTACGGCTTGTTTGGTTTGTATGTGACGAGCTTCGCGATTGTGATGCAGAGGCCTATTTTGTGTTCGATGAACCTGAGGGGCTCGGCGAGCTTTTTGAGGTCGTCGAGGAAATCGTGGCGCCTCATATTGTTCGTGGTGGCAGCTTCGAAGTGTCCGAGGTCGACACGGCCCCTGGCTTTGACGGTGCCGCACAGGACGCCATCGAATTTGTGGGACGCTTCTTAGCCTCAGACCCTGGCTTCACGCTTAGCGCCGAAGATTCAGAAGGTTTTGATGGGTATTCCCAGCCTTACCGCGTGATTCCCGAAGATGGTGGTTTTCGCTTAGATATCCGGCTGCGCGACTTTGATCCCGAGGCACTGAAGGCGCGGGAAACTCACGTCGTACATCGAGCAAGCCCTATTCCGGTAGAAGTCGTGCAGCAATACATCAACATGGGGCCCAAGCTCAAAGAGCGTCCCGAGTTGGTGGAGTGGGCACGTATTGCCTCAGAAAAACTGGGCGTGGTGTCGGCTGTGATGCCGATCCGCGGCGGAACCGGCGTCGATCCGTTCCTTGAAAAAGGCATCGCGGTCGCAAATCTTGGCACCGGTTATTTTGCGCCGGAGAGCGAAAAGGAGTTCACGACCATGCAGACGATGTCAGCGCATGCGCAGTGGCTTTTTGAGCTGGTTCAGGTCACGGCGTAGTCGACGCCTCAGCGTTCATTTGGGCTGCGCGCTCCTGTGCCACCCGCAACGGCGGAACGTTCACGGCGGCGCGCTCAGCGTCGGTGACGGTTGGGTCCCAAGAGTACAAGACCCAGGTCTCGGTCTTGGGGTCCAAGGTGAACTGCGTTGTGTAGCGTTGCGGTTCGCCCTTCCGCATCAGCGCGCGGTCTAACGACGCCGCAAAGAGCCAAGCGATTTGGCCGTTCGTTGGGTCCAACTCTAAGCCCATAGCCGCGAGTTCGTGCGCCCGCTCGATATCGACGAGCTCGTTGCCGTGCTGAAAGACCATCGCGGCGTGGTAGTAGTCCTCGGCAATTTTGGCCCCGCCGGCCTCTAAGATTGCCGTCACCTGTTGGCGGCGCTCGCGATCGCGCTCGAAGATGTCGGTGGAGTTCTCGCTCTGCCGGTCAGCCTGATCGGCTCGGTACACGTCGACGAGCTCCGAATTCCTGGTGATACGCCGTTGAACGGCGGCGGCACTTAGCTTCTCTTGCAGCGGCACCCAGCGCGCGTCCGCATGCAAACTCGCAAGGTCGCTGTCTTCGGCGAGGTGCGTGGCATTCTCGAATCCGGCGGCGACGGCTTGATCTAGAAGCCGGAAAGCCTCGTCCACATTGCCGGCCGAGGCGGCGCAACAAGCCGCGTTGTAGTAGCTGCCCAACTGATTTGTAGTGAATTTCGTCACCGCGGCAGCCTGCTCATATAACTCAATGCATTGCTGCCACTCGCCGGCCCCGGTTGCGGCTTTGGCGGCTTCTTGCAGGTCGAAATACGAACGCGGTTCGGGGGTCGGAGCCACGACGGCTGGACTAAAAACTTCGGTTTGAACCGGCGCCGGCGCAGTGCAGCCGAACAGGCCAGCACTTGCTGCGGCTATCATTAGGTTTTTCATGATTATTTCTTATGGATTTTCGTGATTTAAATCAGTCGAATAGTGATCGTCGGATTCAGACGATAACCCTCGTCGGTGGTTTCAATTAGGTCCGAAAAACCGATATTTCTCATTCGTTTAATCGTCGTATAGACCCGCAACCGCGCCGCGTCGGGCAAGATGATTTCGCCTGGCCATCCCGCTTCGATCACGTCGTCCACGGTCATGACCTCGTCGACACTTGAGCGTCGCGCGAGTTCCAAAACGATCAAACGAAGGGGGCCGCGTCGTGAAAAGTCGTGTTCAGTACCATCGGGCAAGACCACGATTCTGCCGTCAGCAGAAATCGCGAGCACCGGCGCTTCGTTTTTGGGCGCTTGAAGCAACTGCAGACAGATCAAAATCGGATTATGACGAATCCAGGCAGGTGGGCACAGCCACGGCTTTCCATCTAATTGCTGTGCAGCTCGGGTCGCGGCTTTCGTATTAAAGGGTTTTCCGTCCGTCAGAAACGCGATCGCGTTTTCATGCCATCTCCAGTCGATTTCCGTGTAGGAGCGGGCCACCACCATGTGGGTTTCGGCTGCTCCGGCTTCGCCGTTCATCGCGGCAGCCAATGCCCCCAACGCCGCGACGCACGCGGTCCAACCTGGAATCTGCATCGATTGGGCAAGCCGTCCAGCTGATGCAAGGGCGCTCTTTGCGGCGCCGATTTCTCGGAGCCTAAGGTGATGAACTGTGAGGGCGCAAAAGACTTCGATTTTTTCGTAAAACGCTTCGTACGGTTCGGCCAATCGTGCCGCCTCTTCCAGCAACGAAACGGCACCATCGCCACGTTCAAAATGGACCGTTGCCAAGCCTTCTAGCGCGGTTGCTTCGGCCACTGCGTTGCCCGAGGCCTGCGTCCATTGCAGGGCTTTTTCGAAATGGCTTGCCGCCAAGTCCAGCCGCCCTTCGGTTAGAAAGAGGTTCCCAAGATTGGTCACCGAAAGAATCATCGACTCGATGTCCTCAAGCTGGGTCTGAATCTCAAGGGCAAGTCCCATCGACGCCTGCGCTGCCGCGAAGTCACCCGTACCCATTTGAATCACGCCCTTCGCCGTATGCGCCCGTCCTCGTTCGTAGTCGTCTTCGATTTTTTCGGCGAGGTCGGCTGATTCTTGAGCCGCGGCCTTCGCTTCCTCGATCATGCCGTTCACGTAACGCGGCATCGTCAGCTTTTGCAGGGCACGGATCTGGACTGGGATGCTCCCGCATGCCTTGGCTCGGGCGAAGGCTTCTTCGATTTGTAAGAGGGCGCCATTGATATCGCCCTGTTCCGCCGCGGCCATTCCGAGTGAAATCAAAATCGAAGCCTTCAAGGCCTCGTCATCCACATTTTCTGCGGTTGTCCAGGCTTCCGCACAAAACGTCCGGGACTCCTCCGGTCGGGAAAGCGCCATCGCCGCGAGGCTTCTGGCGTCAAAAATCCGGGCTCGGGCATGTTGATTTTCTGCGAGTTCGGGTTCGGCGATTAACGCTTCGAGCAGAGTATCCCATCGCCGGTAAGCGAAACGAAGTCGCGCTGGGTATTCGATCGCGAGTATCGCCTCCACGCGAAGCTCCAGATCACGCAGTTGTGGGGCCATCACCAACAGATTATCCATCCACTCCGGGGCGCAGCGGCTTTGACCAGCAACCGTTTCGCGGTCGATGAAATGCCGAATAATCAGGGCTCGAATCGTGTCTTCCTCGGCCGACAGCCTCATTTGGTCGCGGCAGTAAGTTCTCAGCAGTCCTGGAACTCGAAATCGAATGCCTTTGGATGTCTGATTTCGCTCGATCCATGCATGACGAATCAATGCCCCGATGCATTCGGAGTCGCTCACGGCAAGGGCAGCGTCCAGATCGAATGTATCGACAAACATGCTGAGGCGGGCGGCAGCCTGACGAAGCTCAGGCGTCAGATCTTGCCAAGAGGCCGTCAATACCTGATCGAGCTGGCGATGACGTTCCGGGAATTCAGCGTTTGAGGACTGAAGCACACCCAAATTTGCTTGGGTGTCTTTGGTCAACGTCGCGACGTCGTAAGTAAGTAGGCGCGACGCGGCGAGCTCCAAGGCTAAAGGGATGCCTCCCAGCCCTTTGAGTAAGAGGTCGAGCGCGTTGTTGTCTTCGAGGTCGACGCCGTACTTTTCGGCACGTCCTACGAGGACTTCGCGGGCCGCGGTTGAATCCAGCGGGCCCAACCTGAGGATGGCTTCACCGGGCAGGTCTAAGGGATGACGCGAGGTCACTAAAACCCTTACATGCGGAACACGATCAAGAAGCTCGTCCACAAATTCACGAATTTCTTCGTGCGCATGTTCGGCATTATCAAGGACGATCATGACCTCGATCAGGTTTTGCAACATGTGGTCTAGGCGTTCGGGGTGAACGCCTAGCTTTTCGGCCACAAAGTCGGAAATATGCGATGAAACGTCGGCCAGCGGTACAAACCAAGTCGTGTTATCTGCGACGTCTTGGCGAAGCTCGACAAATTTTTCAGACAGCCGAGTTTTCCCCATGCCGCCTGGAGCCACGACCGTGACAAGGCGATGCCGTTCAAAAAGCCGACCCAATTGGTCGACTTCGCCGCTTCGCCCCACGCACCATGCTGGAGTTCTATTCGTCATGCGTGAAGCGTATCACGCGGTGGGCGCTCGGTGCATTCGCCCGATATGCGATTGCAGTAACTCGTCGGAAATTCCAAACGCGTCCACAAGGTTCGACGCCTGCGGCCGGATCTCGCTGCACAGAGTTGAAATCTCGCTGCGAATCGCCCTCGCCTTCACACCTGCGATATAGCCTTGTTCTTGGAACCAGCCTGAATCTTGATGAATGCAGTCCAGCGCGTAAAGCGTGCACTGGCGTGAAAGCTCTGCTTTGAGCGCCGGTGATTTCTCGGCTTGAACGGCTTTCCAGAAGATCTCGCCGGCACTTCGTTCGGCGTACGCCGTGGCCACAGCCACCATATGATCGCCCACAATATTTGCGGCATCAAAAGGGTTCCCTTTGGCCATATGTGCCCGAAGACGCGCTGCGGCTGATGCCACCAAGTCATCTTGTCGAAACTGCAGCGCCTCAAGCCAAAACTCGGGGCTGCGAAGGTGGGCGGAGTCCGTCTGTCGCACAGCCACCGGGTTGGTCTGAGTCAGTGCAACTGTGGCTCGGCGGCCCAAATAGCGGGCCAATCCAAATACACGTTCTTCGGCAAATTGCTGGCTAAAATCAGTTAAGGCCGACTTGGCGACCAGCAGACACAACACGGTGTTATCGCCTTCGAACGTCGTGAAAATATCGCTGTCATTTTTCAGAGTCAGGAATCGGTTTTCACTCAGATATCCCTGCCCACCGCAGGCTTCGCGACATGCTTGAATCACGTCAGTCGCGTGCCAGGTGCCCATCACCTTAAATGCCGCAGCCATCGCTTCGATTTCACGCGCGTCTTCCTCGGTTTTACCGACGTAGCGTTTCACCAGCTCTAAGAATGCGAAGTTGAGTGCGTAGGTCCGGGCAAGCCGCGGAAGTAAGCGTAGTTTGTGGGTCTGGTAGTCCAGAATTGGAACTTCTGGCGCTTCTTCGGGGCCAAATTGTTGGCGTCGATCGGAGTATCGCACGGCTATCGAGAGCGCGGCTTTTGACGCGCTAACTGCCGAACTACCGACAGCGACTCGTCCGCCGACCAGAGTCCCGATCATGGTGAAAAAACGTCGCCCTGGGCTGACGATATCGCTGTGATACTGGCCGTCTTCGGTGATCTCGGCAAAACGGGCGAGCAGGTTTTCTTTGGGGACTCTGACCTGATCGAACCAAATGCGTCCATTATCGACGCCATTCAGGCCCATCTTATGGCCGCAGTCCTCGATTCGAATGCCCTCCGCCAGTTTTCCTTTCTTGTCTCGAATGGGCACCAGCACTGCATGGACGCCGTGGTTTTCTTCGACTCCGTCCTTATTGGTCACCAAAAGCTGTGCAAAAACGGTGGCCATATGCCCGTGCAACCCGGCGTTTCCAATCCATTCTTTGCGGGCTGCTTCCCTCGGTGTGTTGACCACAAATGTCGAGGTTTGAGCGTCAAATGTCGCCGTGGTTTCCAGGTCGCGAACGTTGGAACCGTGCCCAAACTCGCTCATCGCAAAACAACCCAGAAGGCGCCCAGCGGCTACGTCTGGCAGGTATTTCTGTTGTTGTTCATCACTTCCCAAGAAGTAGATGCTGCCACCAAAAAGTCCGAATTGGACACCAAACTTTACGGTGAGCGACAAGTCGCACATGGCGAGCGTGTCGAAGACCGAGACAAATTCCGCAAAGGTGGCGTCGGAGGTCACCCCTGGGAAGGCGTATGTGCCATAACCGCTGCTGGAAAGGGTTCGAATCCAGTCCATCACCTGTTCACGCTGCTCGTCTTTTGGCATCTCGGGTTCGTGTTTGAATCCGGAATCCACGCAGAACTTACGAACCTCGCCCTTCAGTTTAGCCTGAGGCCCGTCAAGCCGAGCGCTCATCGCGTCCAAATCAAAGGCTGGGGGTTCTCGGCGGCATGGTGTTTGTTCGTGGCGCCCGTCTGGAATCAGATCGCCTAACGCAGAGCCAACGGCCAAAGCGTCCTCAAGCTCGGCCAGCGAGGCTAGGACTTCCGGACCCGGCACGGTTCCATGAACCCCGGCCATGCTCGCGCCAAGTTCGGTCAAAGTTAGGCGTTCGGCGCCATTTAAGCTTCCGGCATGTTCACGAATGGTGCGCCGAAGCCGCAGAAGATCGGAGGTCGTGGGAGGCTTCGAAGCGTCCAGCCAACCATCGAGCGCTTTTCGATGTGGTGGGGTCAGCCACGCTGATTTGGCGCGGATCAAGTCCGCCTCATCGGCTGTCAGTTCACCGTCTGCCCATGCCACGTAAACAAGGGGAAGGATCGTAAAAAGTGCTGGATCGATAAGCGGTTGCATGGGCCCTCACAAAATTGGTTCCCATATTGGATGCCATCAATCCCGCTCAGGCTCAACGTCGGCTGCGATTTTATAGCTTCAGTTTGAAGGTTAGCGACTCGATTGTGACGGTGTGCCCGAACACATGGCGCTCAGCACCTTCGCCGACGTAGGCATCCCAGTAATGCTTTAGGGGAAACGAACCGACCCACACTTTGCCCTTCTTTTGCATGGTGATGACGACCTTCTGTGCCTTGCACTCGGCCTTGATGGCAGGGTCTTTCACATTGCAAATATAGGGATGGTCCTCGGTCATTTTTGCTTCGACAAAGACCTGCTTTGTCTTGCCCACAAAATCCGACGGATAGATCAAGCCCTCGAGCTCAAGCAGGTGTTTCTCGCCGCGCAGACTCAGGACTTGGTACTTGCCTTCGTCAACGACGGTGCATTTTCGGAACTTATATTCTTTAGAGATCTGGCAGGTGTATTCGCCCGATTTCAGCAGTTTGGGTAGGTCTTCCGCCTGCGCGGTAGAAGCCAGCGCAGCAAGGGCCAACAACGAGAATAGGATCTTCTTCATAATTACTCTCAAGCCAAGTTTGCGAGCAGCGCCGCGCCAAGTACGCCGGCGCGATCTTTGAGTTCGCTCATTTCAAAACGCACATCATCACGACATGCAGACAGGATTAATGGAGTCGTTTTTCGGAGCGTCATCTCTGTGAAATTCGGCAGATTCTCTAAAACACCGCCTCCAAGCACGACGACCTCGGGATTTAGCAGCGTGACCGCGTTTGCGATGGTTGCTCCCAGGAACGTGGTTACTTCTTCCCAGACGGCCCGCAGCTCAGAAACTTCAAAAATTGCGGCATCGGCGGCCGCAAGATCCAGGCCTCTGACCGACTCAAGGTCGCGTGAAATCTCGACGATTCGCCGTTCTAGGTGAATTCCGCCAGCGTAAGCTTCCAGGCAGCCAAATTCCCCACATCCGCAAAGGCGCCCGCCAAACGCAACCTTCGAATGACCGATTTCGCCAGCTTTACCGCCCGCACCGTGGATCAAACCACCGTTTGCGATGATGGCGCCGCCGACTCCTGTGCCCACAAAAACCGCCAACGCATTTGTCGTTCCGCGCGCTGCCCCGTGGATATATTCGCCCCATAATAACGCGTTGAGGTCATTGGCGACGGCCACTTTGGCCTGTGAAAACCCTTTGAGTTCCTCGGCGAGTAAGGCCCCAAACTTGATGTTCCTCC
>JBBKVQ010000129.1:0-22528 GCA_037968515.1 Bradymonadaceae bacterium | reverse complement strand
CCCGTCGGAGGGTTGGCAAACTGACCCGTGGGTGGATTCCCAAACTGACCCGACCCGGGGTTCGTAAACTGACCTGTGTTGATCTGCCCCGTCATGGGATTGCCGAATTGCGCTGTATTTACCTGACCTGTCGGAGGATTCCCAAAGCCAGCGGTCGGGGTTTGAAACGAACCCGTGGGCGGATTCCCAAAGCCGGCGGCTGGGGTCTGAGACGAACCAGTGATGGGATTTCCAAAACCCGGCGATGATGGCTGCCGCGCAAATGGAGGTGCAGGCGTGCCGGTAGGCGGGGTCTGGTCGTCCTCCGCCAAGTGATCGGAATCAGGCCAGTTGTTTTGATCATCAGACATGCAGGGAGCCTACTCCACCAAACCAGAAGAATCAAAACGATCAAGGGCGAGTAGCACGCACGAAACGTCCAAAAACTCGCGTTTGGGGGGCCGTTGTTCCTTGTGTGTATGTCACAAAATAATCGTCGCCCTCCAACGCAACAACACTCGGTCCATATGGCGGCATCGCATCGTAGGTCGGCAAGACCACTGTTTCCGGTCCGAGGTCCAGTCGATTATTTCCGACACTGAACGCCTGCAGGACCACCGAATTTCTTTGTGGAGAAGTCGTGTAGCGATACCAAGCCACCGCCCCTCCACCGTCCGAAGCAATCACCGACGGGCGAAAATTGAGGTTCGCAGGCGAGCCTGCACCTGTGGAAACGTTCGCATCCACGCCAAGCTGTCTGACCGCCAATAACGACTGCCGGGGAGCTGTGTAATGATAAGCCATGAACATTTCGCCATCGGGGCCTGCTAGCGGCGACACCGTCGTTAATGGAATCAGGTCTCCCACTGCTGGAAACACAACCGGCGCTCCTTCACGAGGAACCGTCGAGCCTGCCGAGAACGAGACATAGGTCGGACTCTCAGGCTCCTCCGCAGTGTTCGTGTTCGGATCTGCGGCGCGATATCGAGTCCACACGACCCAAGTAATGTTGTCGCGGTCCACTCCAACTGAAGGACTTTTCTGATCGACGCCCTTTTCTTCGTTAGCAAGAAACGTCTGCAAGATCGTTCCATCGGGCGCAAAGTGTTCCACCACTACTTGAATCTCGGTCCCAAGGACCTCGGCAACCAAAGTCGCGCCGTCATCGCCCGCGGCCAGATCTGGCTGCCAAATCGTTTCCGAGAGCGGCTCGTCGCCAATTGCCGGGGTAATATTCACCGGGTCCCGCACCAGCCGAGAACCGTCAGACCGAAACCCGACATAGAGCAACTGTTTTGCGTTACCGCCGTTCGGATGATGAACCCAAACCACGTAAGTCCGGCCGTTCCGCGAGGCCAATGTCGGCGAATAATTGCGCGCATTCGCATTCGCAGGGCTGATTTGGGTGGGGGCTGTTAACACTTCGCCGTCACACCCCAAGCGAACGACAAAAATCGCTTCATCGCGGACCTCTGCCGACTCGGGCCGGTTGTACACGATCCAAATGTTGGCGCCGTCAAAACCTGACACGGAATGAAACTGACCAGACTCAGCGACCGGATCCAAGGCAAGCGCAAGCCCGTCATTGAACTTTGCGGCACATTCACCGGGCGGTGGAAGACTGAAGTCGGGCTCCGTCATCACGTCATCCACGTTTGCATCAACCACAATCGTGTCCGATCGGGCATCGTCGATCCGTCCCATATCCCCATCACTTCCGGGATTTTTGTTATCATCTGAGCACGCAACGACAAAAATAACCGAACAAACAAAAACCCAGCGCATAGAACCTCCACGAAGGTCGGAAAGATAAGCAGAACCGCCGGTTCGTCGCAACTGAAGACCACATCCAAGATTGTGTCGACTTCATCGATGGTCCAGAATGACGCCATGGACGGAAACTCATGGAAGACTTGGGCGGTTATCGCGGTGATTTGTGTTGCCATGGCGGCCGGTGTGTTGTTTTTGCGACCTGATCTCAAAGAGCGGTTCTTTCCTTCCGCGGCTGAGCCAGTCGCCGCAGCGGATGACACCGCCGCCAAAACCAAAACCGGCAAAAAAAAATCGAAGAAGCGACGTAAGAAGTCATCGAAACGCAGCCAAAACACGCAAGATATCGACTCCGAAGAGGTGGACGAGGAGTTCGTCGACGATTATGTCGCCGAAGACCGCTTTGCCGTGGGCGATATTTTTGCCGATGACCCAGATGAACCCGAGGCGATCGAGGTGGCTCCCGAGCCAGCTTTCGTTCCCCCCAAAGAAATGTGGCAGCCCACAGGTTCATACCGGCCGACAGCACGCTTTGTGGCCCCCGGAGCGTCCAACGAAGACGTCGTCGAGATTTCGATGACGGGCGGCCCATCGAGCCCTCTCACCCCCGGGCAAATTTCGTCGACCTTGTCTGCGCGAGTGCTCATGCCCTGTTACGATGAGGTCGCGCGGAAAGTCCCCGGCATGGAAGGCAACGTGAATTTCAAGATTCAAGTCGAAGGTAACGGCACGCCCTCGCGAGTCGAGGTCACGCGCTCCCAGCTGCGCTCGGTACAAGTCGAATCATGCATGGTTGGCAAGATTCGACGTCTCAAATTCCCCAAGTCGACCGGCGACCGC
Organism: Bradymonadaceae bacterium; assembly: GCA_037968515.1. Lineage (GTDB taxonomy): Bacteria > Myxococcota_A > Bradymonadia > Bradymonadales > Bradymonadaceae > JBFFMO01. The sequence continues at coordinate 19,939 of JBBKVQ010000129.1, read as the reverse complement.
ACCACGCGGTTCGATATCGACTTCACGTTCCACTGACACGCCCGTATAGTGTCAAAATACTTTAGTCAGGCAGTCGAAAATGGGAAAATCAAGTCGTCGCGACCCACGCATCAACATCGCCCTCGACATCAAGTTGTCCGTTCCTGGTGGATTCGAGCAGTATCAGACGAAAAACATCTCGTATCGAGGTCTGTTCATCGTTAGCGACGATCCGCTACCACTGCGGCGCTTGGCACGGATGAGCCTCACGACTCAGTCGGGTGAACTCATTGAAGTGATGGGGCTAATTGCCCATCGCATCAACGGCGCCGATGCCGCAGAGCGCGGGATTCTGGCGGGCATGGGCATCCAGATTTTCCCCGTGGGCTCACAGGTTAACGAGTTGTGGCGGGATTATATTACCGCTCAATTAGATCAAGACCCAGCACTGCGCCAAGCGGTCCACGACCATAATCTGCCACGCCTGAAGGTCCATATTAAGGACACGAAGGTATTGGAGAGTTTTGCGGCGAATGACATTCCCAGCGGTGGCATCTTCTATCGCATTCCTGAACCGCATCCAGTCGGTGCCGAAGTCATGCTTGAGATTCACCATCCGACCAGCCAAGACAAATTCCTGATCAAGGCATCGGTGGGCGAGGTCACCGAAGGTGGCCGACGACACAGAGGCATGAAACTCGTGCTCGAACCGTTTGACGAAGAGAAATCAAACGCATTTCAGGACTTTGTTTCCGCCCAATGACCACGTAGCGCACGGACGCGCACAAACCGAATGGAGTCGACGTGACTGCTCAATCACCGCGGGCCTTTCCGCAACTTCCTGACACGATCCACAAAATCCACATCATTGGCATCTGTGGCACCGGCATGGGAAGCCTCGCCGCTATGCTCAAAGCGCGCGGATTTGATGTGCGTGGCAGCGACGCAATGGCCTATCCCCCGATGAGCGACTGGCTTCGGGACCAGGGTATCGAAATTATGTTGGGTTATGCCCAGACCAACTTGGACTGGAATCCCGACCTCGTCATCGTCGGGAATGTGGTGCGAAAGGACTACGCCGATGCGGTTGCGATGCGAGAGCGCGAGTTCACGTACATGTCTTTCCCCGAGGCCTTGAGACACTTCTTTATGTCGGACACCCGCAATCTGGTCATTACGGGAACACACGGCAAGACTACGACGACCAGCATGGTGGCGTGGTGCCTGACCCAGGCCAAGATGGACCCCAGCTTCATGGTCGGCGGCATCACTGGCAATTTCGGTTCTAATTATCGACTTGGCGAGGGCGAAGCGTTTGTGGTCGAAGGCGATGAGTACGATACCGCCTATTTCGATAAGGTCCCCAAGTTCTGGCACTACGCGCCCTTCCGCGCCACGATCAACAATATTGAGTACGACCACGCGGATATCTACCCAGATATCGCCTCCGTGGAACATGTCTTCAGACGGCTCGTAGATCTCATTCCTGAAGATGGCACCTTATGGGTTAACGGCGATGACGCTCGCGCGCTCGAAGTCAGTTCCCACGCGCGCTGCGAACGCAAGCTTTTCGGATTTGGACGCCATAATAACCTGCGGGCGAGTTCGCCCGAGTATGGCGAAATGTCGAGCGCGAGAGTCACGCTCGATGGGGTTGATTTGGGGACCTTTAGCCTGCCAGCGATGGGTGAGTTCAACCTGAGGAACATGCTTGGCGCGCTGGCCATTTGCTTGGATGAGGGTGTTGAATTGGAAGTCCTTCGATCGGCATTCTCGACGTTCAAGTCGACTAGGAAGCGCCAAGAGCTGATCGGAAACGTCAATGACATTCTCGTGTTCGACGATTTTGCCCACCACCCTACCGCAGTGGAAGCCACGATGCAGGCCATGCGTGAGAGATTTCCCGAACAACGAATTTGGGCGATTTTCGAAGCAAAAAGCAACACATCGCGTCGGCGCGTGTTCCAACATGATTATCCGCGCGGTTTTGGGATGGCCGACCACGTCATCATCTCGAAGCCATGGAAAAAAGACGACGGACTTGCCGACGATGAACTCTTGGATATCGACGAACTGGTGCGCGATATCCAGAGGCTGGGACCGGTCACGGAGCTTGTCGAAGACGTCGATGATATCGTCACGCAAGTGGCCGCGGCGGCCCTTCCTGGGGATGTGATAGTCGGCCTCTCCGGATCCAATTTCAGCGGCCTACACGGCAAACTCGTGACCGCCCTGAAATCACGTTTCGACTAAATAGTACGCCGCCACGCGCCCTTTCTTTGGCAACTTCTGCTGCCATTTCGCAACTTTTAAAGTGCTTTGACCGATAACCCTGCGTCACCCCAACGCTAGGAGGTTCGGTGAAAGTACTTATATGGCTCTATTTGTTGCTGGTTCCCGCGGTCGGTGAGGCCCGAGTTCCCGCCCCTGCAGAAGTCTACCAAGCAGCTCTCCATCACGCAGCAATTGGTCCAGACTTGGATCGCTGGTCCAGTCGGTCTCGGCTTGCCGGATTGATCCCCGTCGTGGATGTGGAGGCAAAATACCGCTCCACGCGCAATGCTGACGACCGCATGAAGGAGCAACTCGCCCGCGTGGACGAGTCGTTTGAGTTCAAGTCAGCCCAGACAGACACCTTGGATGGGATGGATGAACAGTGGTCGGTGTCGTTGAACCTGAAATTCGATCTGCAACGTGTGGTCTTTGATCGCGACGAACTGGCTGCCGACGAGAGCGCACGCCGCAATTTACAGCTACGCAACGACGTCGCAGACCAAGCGCTGACGCTGTTCTACTCGTGGCTCGAATCTTCTAGGCGCGCCGCGACAAGCCCACATGAAGAACGTGTCAGATTCGCTGAATCTCGAGACCTCGCGGCCGCTCGTTTGGACGCTCTGACAGGTGGTTGGTTCGCCCGCACAATTGCCGAGGAGGCCCTATGAAATTCTTCATACCGTTGATCCTGGTCGGCCTGGGTGCATGCGGCGACCCGCCAATAGAATGCCGGCATACGAGTGACTGCCAAACCAATGAATTCTGCCGGTCACGTGCGTGTGCACAGCTATCGAGCATGAGACCCACGGATTCACAGTTCTCGCCGGCCTCCCAGGAGGTCGAGCCTGAGACTTTTTCTGAGGGCGATCTCGGCGTTGATGCTGATGTGGACTCCAGGGTGGACCTGCCTCCCCATCCCTGTTCAACCGCCAGTGCCCCAAATAGCGGCGACCTGATCATCAACGAGGTCAACGCAAATGTCGCACCGGGTGTTGATGGAGACGCCAACGGCGACGGGGTTCGGGACGCCTACCAGGACGAGTTTATGGAGTTATGGAACACCACCACGTCAACGCTGCGGCTCGACGGAGTCGAGGTCCTCGTTGGAGACTCCTTGAAGTGGAAGTTCGACGAGCCCTACTGCATGCCGCCCGGCCAAGCTTTTGTGCTGTTTGCAAACGGGACCCCGCGCCTGGCGCCTGATATTCCGGTCGTCAACGCAGAGACAAGGCTGTCGCTGTCGAACTCTGGAGGGACCGCAACCCTTCGCCGACAACAGGAAACTTTGGATCGTTTCGAGTGGGGGCCTGACGCGGAATGTTCGTGGGTTCGATCCCCCGAGGGAGTGATCGGCGCCACTCCCATACCTCACACGATGTGTGGCGGGCTGTTCAGCCCCGGGCGGTGCTGCGACGGGACACCCACCCAAGATGGATGCCCGCCGGTTCAGCCTTAGCTCAGTACTCGTAGCCTAGGTTCAGACCCAGGATATGAGCCGTCGTGTCATACCGGCCGTCTTGATTGCCGTTTTGAATGTTTCGAGTAGCTTTGACGAGCTGATAGGCAACATCCATGCGCCATTCATTTCGGTGGTAGCCAAGGCCGCCTGATAACACCGCTCTGTCGTTGCCAGGCAGCGAGGGAGAAACGGTGCTGTCAGGAATCGGCGAAAGGTCCCACGCCACACCTGCGCGCACAGCGAGGTAATCCAACACATCGTATTGAAACCCAAGACGGAAAGTCGCCGAGTCCGTCCAATCGCCAGGGATAACTGTCGTTGGGGGGTTCGTCGCATCGACCCCTACTGTGCAAGTCGCGTCACCCGCTTCGCACGGCTCCGAAAAACGCAACTTGAGCGTATCGTAGGAATTCCAGAACGTGACGCCAACGTCGAGCCCCACCCACACGCGGTCAGCCTGATAGCCGAGGCCAAACGTGACTGAATCGGGCAGCGTCAATTCTGTCGATATCGCCTGATCCACAAATGTGGATTCAAACGGAGTGCCCTCGTCCCCATCAAAATGGGCATCCCCTTCGAAGTCGATTTTCACCGAACTGCGATAAGTAGCACCTAGGGTCAGGTTTGATGTGGGTCGATAGAAGGCTGCCGCAGTGGCCCCAAATCCAAGTCCGGTGCCGCCCAACTGAGCTGAGACGTCTTTATCGGAACGTAAAATAGCCTTGCGATCAAGCGTGACGTCAGCTGGGACAATCTGACCACCCACCGCGATAGAGAACTTCGTACCCGGGAACCGATAAGCGATATTGGGATTGATATTGAACGTGCGTAGCGTCTGCTTTGTGATGATTTCGCGGCCAGCCCAATCCTCGGGCCACTCCATGGTGAGGCCATAAGGCATCGTAAAACCAATGCCCGCAGCCAGGTCCTCGGTGATTGAATAACCAAAATGGAAATTCGGCGGCGGCAAGATATTCCGAACCGTCTCTGAAGTCTCGCCGTCGGGTGAGCGATAGGTGACTGTTGGAATCACAACCACATCGCCCAGATACACCCCAAGCTTCGCCTCAAGCATCGACGCTGGATTATAATAGGACCGATTTCCTTCATCTGGATTGGCCACGCCAACTCCGCCCATCGCGGTCGCAGTTGCACTCTGGTTTGTGTTCGCGAAACCCGCAGCAAAACTTGCCGCTGGTACGAGAGATGTGGCGGCAAAACCAGCCAGACACAAGACGCTAATTTTGTTTTGCGTGCTCATCAATTACTCCTCGTAGCAACACAAGTCTGAGCCACAAGATTCGCTGGAATACTTGCGGTTCCAAGGAACGACGAACCGATCCATTCGGCCGCCTGGTCACGTGCACAGCTAGACTGCGGACCGGTGCCATCAGAAAGAAACCCATGGGTCGTGTTTTCATACGTCGATTCGTCGAGCGAAACACCCAGGGTTTTTGCCAACAACTCGGTCGAGGTGTTTGGAACTGTCGGGTCGCCAGCAACCATTTGAACTAGAACGTCGCGGGACACCATCTGGGCGCCATCGGTGTAGGTCCCGGCGGCGGAATCAAACGTTTTGTCTTTCAAGGGTTTTGCGATCAAATTTGGCGCGAATGCGTAAGGGTCGACCTTTTCGCCAAGCCACTGCAAGAAGTGCAATGTTTGGATATAGGCGAAACTTCCTCCCATGATTCCGGCATCGGTCAGAAGCGAACTGAAGCTCTCACTTTCGGTCAACACGATCGCGTAATTCCCACCGGCCACGTTTAACACCGAAGCTTCGATCGCAGGATCGACGGTCGAAAGCAGCGTTCCCGCAAAGCCCCCCATCGAGATACCCACGTAGCCAATCTTGCTGGTCGAGTCCGAAACGGGTTTACCGACCAGAGTGTCGAGGGCGCCATTCTTGACGAACTTTGCGACAACAGACAGGTCAACCACGGCTTGCATCAAGTTATTAGCCGATGACAGAAGATCGCCGGTCAGGAACCCGTCTCCAGATCCCGTGGGATACGCGGCTGGGTGAAGCGACGAGGCTCCCTGGATTCGGCCGCCGTGCAGCGGCAAGTCAATTGCCACCGTCGCGATGCAACGCTGCGCAAATGAATTTGCCATCGCGAGGATCATGCCCTTTCGATACCCGCCCAACCCATGTTGCACGATCGCAACGTCAAATGGCGCGGCACAGCCTTGGCGGGCCTTTGGAATGGCGACCGAAACACCAATTCGAGGTTCGGTGAAGTCTGCGAAAGATTGGATCCGGCGCATGGGGTTTAGGACTGAAATGGACTCGATTTCTCCGTCAAATTGGATCAAGTCGACGTCAGATAGGTCCACATTCCAAGTCGGATCGTCGGGATGTTGATAAGTGGCGCTGCCGTTCAACGGCCCTAAAAGCCCGGCATCGGTTGTGCAATCGGGCTCGCACGCTCGATGCGCCAAAAGTTGCGCGCGTTCGTCGATTTTACTGATCGCCTGCGCGCGAAGTTGCTGCAGCGGCAGCGTTGGCGTGCCGGTGGTGTAAGCCCACGCCGATACCACTTGCGTTCGTGAATACCCAAAGAGCTGAGCCGCGAGCCACAGCTGCGAGTAAGCCTGTCGAGCGCCCTCAAGTTGCACGGCGGTTGCGTCGTCCAACACATTAATGAGCGACTTTCCAGTGCTGTCGACCAAAGGGAACTCACTGCGCAGGAACACAAATGCCGCAGAGGGTTGGGCTGGGAATCCATTCGATCCCATCAGTCCGTTGGTCGCAACGCCGGCGACCAAGATGCCGGATTTGAGTGGCCGCTTTAGCTCAAGCAGCACATGCCCATACTCATAACTCACGGCATAATCCTCGGCCGCCAACAGGGTGGGCAAGGCCGTGTCGGCTTCGGCGATCAGCACGTTTTCGACCGTCACTGAAGCTGGATCGAGCGCAGGCCCTTCCGTGGGGACCCAGTTGGTCGCTGTGGTCGAAAATCCGTCGCGCTTCGACACCTCGTCAAAAATTGCGTTCTGCAGTGGGTCTGCGGGTGGATTCGCAGGGTCGTAGATGCCACAAATTGGCCGATCGGCAGGACAGTCAACCGCCGCAAATGCGGATGGAAAAGGAAGCCGAGCCGTCGTCGGGTCAAAAACCACAAACGAATCCGACCATGTCTGCCAGGCCCATAATGCGGCCAGTTTATCATGGGAAATCCCTGTTTTAGCCTCAACAGCCTCGGCCAATGGCCTCATGAACGATTGGGCAAATGCGATCGAAGCAGCGGTCGCACTTGGCACTTCTTCAATGAGCGACCTGCCAGATGCATCCACGACCGGAAACGGCTGAATCGCCATCGCGATCCCAGGTGCCGGAAGCAGCGGCAACGCAGCACCTGCGGCGTTGGTCGTCACGGACGAAATATTCTGCGTAGCAATCGCTACATAACGGGTGTTCAGCTCCATCACGGAATTCATCGCGATAAGCTTGCTGCCCTCCTCGTAGGTGATTTCTGCCGCGATTTCCTCGAGCCCCGTCTCGGTCACTTTGAAGAGCCTCAACGTGTCCGAATTCACGGTCGAACCATCCACCGCCCCGGATATGGGTAGAGTGATTGGCGTGGTGGTCGGCCAGCCATGTAGACCATCCAAATAGGTGTCGAACGTGCCCTGTGCACAACGTGTCGTGACACAGGTTCCGCGCTGACAAAGGCCAACGCCGCATCCAGCGTCAGAGGTACACGTGACGGGTGTCGCCGACGGTCCACAATAACCAAGGGCTGCTCGCGGGAAGGTCCCATCAGCGTCTAGGGCAAGGGTGTTCGGAATAGGCAGTGTGGCAGTCGCCGGGTCCAAAACAGAAAATGAATTCAGGCTCGTCGACCAGATAGTGGCCGCGGCGACCTCGTCCCTGGAGCCACCCGTTGATTCCACATGGGCGAATACGGGCTGCAATAAACGACGCAATCCCTCGAGACTCCCCGCACTTCCCCCATCCAGTGATGAAATCTGACTCTTGCCGTTCGCGTCCACCAAGGGTGTTGGAGATGCTGCAAAAAACATCGCCGTCGACGGCAAGATGGTATTGCCATTTGCGCCGCGGATACTGGTCGAAGCCACTGCCGCATAGGTTTCCCCGGGCAAAAGCGGATCGGCAGGAACGACACGAATCACCGAGGCGCATGCGGTGGGGTTGCATACTGGCACCTCACCATTTTCGTTTTCCGCATACGCCAACGTCGCAGCAAGCTCCTCGAACTCGCCGGAGGCGCTGATTCGATAAAACTGAACGTCGTCGCTTGAGAGAGAATCGCCGTCCAATTTCCCGGTAAATGGGATCGAAATAGGTGTACTTGGATCCCAGCCATAGCTTTTGGAAAGCCATTTATGGAACTCGCCCTGCGCAGCATCACCGCCGAGATCAGGCAAAGTGCCGTCTCGATCCAATGCCGCCGAATTCGGCAGCGGCAACACAGACGCGTCGGGGTCGAATGCCGCCGCAACGCGATCAGTTGAAGTATCCTTAGGGATATCGACACAAGCAGCCAAGCCAACAACACAAATTAGGACCATTGGCCCAAAGGCACGAACGTTCGCCATGGGCGACCTCGCGGAGTGGAATTCAGTGAATATACGTAGGTTTTCCGTAGAATTGCCGGCATCATAAACCAAAAACCGATCCAATCAAGCGCCCTATCATCTTGTCCGCATGGGGTAAGGGTGTTAATACTCCACGCGTTCTTTTATCCCCCAACTCTTATGTAGAGGAACCCCATATGGCCACCATTGGAGCCGGGATCGTCGTGAACGGTCGAATCAGCGGAAACGAAACTGTTTCTGTTTTCGGACGTGTCGAAGGCACTGTGTCACTCACCGATACCTTTCGTGTAGAAGAAGGCGGTGTGGTCGTTGCAGATGTCGACGTCAAAACCTTGATTGTTCGTGGCGCGCTCAGCGGAAACGTTGTGGCCCATGAAGTGATAACACTTCAGACTGGCTGCGCGGTCACTGGTAATCTTCGAGCCCCTCGAATCATCATCGAAGAAGGCGCACGCTTCAAAGGCAACATCGATATGGATGTGCCCAACGCTTGAGACTGGAGTCAGATATGTCGGAAACAGTTATCGGAAAAAGCATTGTCATTGACGGGGAAATCTCGGGTACCGAACCGGTGCTCGTGGAAGGAACCGTTAAGGGCAAAATCACGTTGCAGTCCACGGTCACCGTGGCTCAAGGCGGCGTTGTTGAAGCTGACGTTCATTCGCAGCTCATCGAAGTCAGCGGTCAGGTCACGGGTAACCTCGTGGCCAGCGAACGTGTCGAAATCACCACTAACGGTCGAATGGTTGGCGACATCAAGTCGCCACGTATTTTGATCGCCGATGGTGCAGGCTTCAAAGGCCACATTGATATGGACGTAGATTGAGGCACGGCATGACCACCATTGGCTCAGAAACGATCGTCGAGGGACGTATTGATGGCGCTGAAGACCTGACCGTAGATGGTCGTGTTGTCGGCACCATTAACCTCTCAGAAATCCTGACAGTTTCGGAAGGCGGCGTGATCGACGGCACCATAAGCGTACGCGGAGTGCGTATCGATGGCACCGTGGACGGCCACATCACCGCCACCGAATACATTCACCTCACGGCGAGTGCTCGGGTACGAGCGCGGCTGACGGCGCCCATCATCCGCATGGATGACGGTGCGAAAATGGCCGGTGAAGTTGAAATGGACGTTCAGGCGCCCGCGCCTCAAACCAAAATTTCGACGACGACCACTCGGCCGACCACCACTGCCCGCACACAACCGGTTTCACGACCAGTTGCGGTGTCCGCCCCAGCACCTGCACCAACTCCCGTCGCGACAAGCGCTTCGGCAGCAGCAGCTGCGCAAGCCGCGACAACGACCACCACGGTGACTGTGGAAGAAGAGCCAGCCGGCGATTCAGAATACGACGCCTTGACGGTCAAAGAACTCCGAGACCGTCTTCGAGACCTCGATCTGGCGGTGTCTGGCACCAAGCAAGACCTCATGGAACGGCTTGCCGAAGCTGAGCAGTGAAATCCGCTCCTCTCCTTGAAATTTTGCTGGAACGAAGCGTCAAATTTGGCGACTTCACGCTGGCCTCTGGGGCCACGTCGAATATTTATGTCGACGTTCGGCAGACTGCGCTCACCGGAGACGGTGCACTCGCGATCGGCCAGGCATTCCTTGACCAGATGTCCACCCACGCACCAAACGCTTCGGCCTGTGGTGGCTTGACTCTCGGCGCTGACCCGTTGGTGACCGCCACTTCCGTGGCTGCACACCTTCACGGCAGCGTAATCGATGCCATCATCGTGCGTAAGGATGCCAAGCTGCACGGAACCGCGCGCGCTATCGAGGTCCCATCACGTGTGGCTCAAGGCTCCGAAGTCGTCGTGGTAGACGATGTCATCACGACCGCCGGCTCAACCCTCAAGGCCGTATATGCACTGCGTGAGGCTGGGTTTATTGTCAAAACAGCCCTTTGCGTGGTCGACCGAGAAGCCGGTGGCACGCAAGCGCTGCTGGACGAAGGCGTCTCGCTATTCCCCCTCTTCACGTTAAGCCAGCTCTTGGCCCATCGTGGATAGGTCAGGCTTCGTACGATCCAAGATCGACGGCACGAAGTTGTGGTGGGGGTCTGTGGGGACAGGACAACCTGTCGTTTTATGCGACGGTTTCGCCTGCGATGGCTTTATCTGGCCCTATATCATCGACGATTTCCACGAGCATCTTCAGCTCATCCGGCCTCATTACCGAGGCCACGGAAACAGCGAAAGCCCACGAAGAAAGGGGATCGTTCACGTCGAAGATTTCTGCGACGACTTAGCCCTCGTGCTGGACGAGCTTGAGATCGAAAAGGCCGTCTTTGTAGGTCACTCGATGGGAGTTCAGGTCATCCTGCAATTTTTTGCGCTCTACCCTGAGCGTGTTCAGGCGTTGATCCCCATCTGTGGCACCTACAAACGTCCGTTAGACACGTTTCATAACCACGACAAGCTGGCGACGCTCCTGCCCTTCCTGGAAAAGGCCGTTAGGTTTGCTCCGGAGCGACTTCAAACCTTGTGGCAAACGCTGACACCTAGCCCAATGTCATTCCACATTGCGGCGCGTACCAGCGAAATCAATTCAAAGTTCGTTCGAAAACAAGACTTCCAGCCCTACCTCGAACATGTGGCTAAAATGGACCTACGCGTGTTCATGCGCATGCTGAAAGGCCTGTCGGAGCACTCGGCCGAAGAAATCCTAGAGACCATCGACATCCCAGCCTTGGTGATCGCGGGCGAATTCGATTCGTTTACGCCCACCCAACGGTCGCTAGAGATGCATGATGGAATTAAGGATAGCCAGCTCCTAGTGGTACCAGGAGGTACGCACGTGGCCCCTGTGGAACTGCCCGATGTCATCAATTCAGCGATCGAGAAGTTCCTTAAGGCTCACAGCCTCTGGGATTCTCAGGCCTGAACCAGCTTGAAAAGCTGCTGACCCATCAAAATCAAGTCACCAGGCTCGACACTGTGCGCTTCGCGAATGCGAACGTAGGTGCCGTTGCTTGAGCCAAGGTCCTTGATGAACACTTTGTTCTCTACCTTGGCAATTCGTGCGTGGCGGCCTGAGACAAATCCGTCGTCACGGAAAAGTACTTCGCCAATTTCTCGCCCGATCGTGATTTCGTCTGAGTTGAAAACGAACGCTCGACTCTCAAGCTCCGGACCGCTGATCAACGATAAACGCCCCCAGTAACCTGTATCTGGGCTTCCACCCGTCAGAGTCTCAGGTGCTTTAGCCACGATTGGCGCGACGCTTCCCATCAAGTGGAAATGCAGCAGTTCCTGTCCAACACGCACGAAGTCGCCATCGGCCAATTCGACCTCGCCACGAATGCGAATGAACACACCGTTAAGGCTTGAGAGGTCGTTCACCGTAAACGAACCGTTGGAGTACGAAAACTTCGCGTGTTTCGGCGAAAGGAACGGGTCGCCAGCCAACACTTCATGAGTGCTGGAACGGCCCAAAATCGCCTCATCTTGAGTCAACGGAATCCGCGCACCCTCGCTACCGTCGGGCTTAATCACGACCAGATGTGCGATGACCTGCGGGGCCGCCGCCGTCACTGGTGTGGGTTGGGTCACCGACTGAGGAGGATCTGGATCGAAGGCTGGTTTAGTCGCGGGCGCGGGCTGCGCTGCCACGGCCCCACCGCACGCGCCGCAAAAACGGTTGGTGCTAGGAACTTGTGCGCTGCAGTGCGGGCACGCAATCATATTTGCCACCGCCGCTTCCGGCTTGACCTCTGGTCGAGGCAAGACAGTTCCGCATCCGAGGCAAAACTTGTAGTGGTCTTCGTTGTCGCGTCCGCAGTTAGGGCAGTTAATCACGCGTTCCTCCATGTCGACACCGGCATTGGACGATGGTTTATCATCGAGTACCCTTGCACGCAACCGGGTAGGTTGTTCATGAAGTATTGGTTGTTTTTTTGTCTCGTATTCTCTGGCTGTGCGACAGCTCCTCCTGCGGGTGTCCGAAGTGACTTTCGGACCGCGCAAGTCAACAAGGTCACAGTAGCGCCATCGTTCTCATTAGACACTTTCGGGGTCGACAGTCACGAACGGCGAGTCATCGAACGCGGGGTCGAGACCGACACGGTCGAGTGGCTGCGACGCGCAGGCTTTGCTGTCGACTCGCCGAAAACCCTCGAGGCAAGCCTTGCAGGGGACTGGCACGATATTTATGACGCTTGGTACCGCGGCGTTGAACTCAATTCACTTTTCGAAGCCGGCGCACCGGAGTTTGAGGGGGCCGAAATCCCCGCGATCCGACGGGTCGGCAAGATGCCGCAGGTCGGCAGCGTCCTCATGGTTCAAGTGCTCTACCAAGCGGATTCGGTATGTCGTGGCGATGTTAGGGAGTTTGTCCCGTACGCGGTGATGCAAGCCGTCGACACCAACCCATACCTGTGCACCCTGTCGCATCTGGAGGCCAAACTCATCGACCCCAGAACTGGCGAGGTCATGTGGCACAACAAGGCGTACGTAGAACTCGCCGGCCCTCCGAGCGCGACCATCCGGCGCCAAGCACTTCGCGAAGCCGTGGGATGGCTACTAGGGAGCTCAGACGGCCTGCTCAAGATGCTGTCTACGCCAGCTGAATCCGTCCCATAGGCTGAAGGCGCTGACTTGGGTCGAGCTCCTGGAAACTCAACACCGCGATCTCGGGCATCTCGGTCGATACCAAGCGCTTCATGTATCGACGCACGCTCTGGTCTGTTAGCAACACCGGGGTTCGACCGACCTCTACATCGCGATGAACGGCTTCTCGCACTTGCCCCAGAATCTGCCGAGATTGGTCGGGTGGAAGCGCAAGATAACTGCCGTCCGCACTCTGCCGAATCGCACCAGCAATCATGTCTTCGATGCCACGATCGACAAGATAGGCGGCCACCTGCCCATTATTTGCGTAGTCGTGAGTGATGGCGCGCCCCATCCCTTCCCGCACTCGCTCGGTCAAAATCAACACATCTCGTTCTCCCCGACCACGGTCCGAAATCGTCTGCAAAATCGCTCGAAGATTCCGGATGGAGACGCCCTCCTCGACCAAGCGACGCAGGATTTCGGCCAATTGTGGCAACGATACTTGTTTGGGCACGACCTCTTGAACCACCGCCGGAAACGGACCTTCAAGTTGGTCAAGCAACGCCTGTACCTCTTGGACTCCCAAGAACTCCGATGCGCGCTCTTTGAGAACTCCAGTGAGTACGATCAAGAGGTACCCGGCACTATCCCAGGTCCGATGACTCGCCGCTTCAAGAACTTCAGCATGTTTGGCGTCCACCCAAGATGCGGGGCGTCGAGTGATGGGATGTCGAGTGGCGCTGCCATCAACCCCAAACGCGGCAAGCGCCGGCGGAGCGTCGATCACAAAAAGACGGTCCTGCGGAATGGTGGCCCGGTGAATGGGGATCTCATCGATTTCTATACCAAAGCCCTCGGCTCCCATGGCTGCGCTCTCAGTACGAATCCGAACCCCGGGAATCTTTACGCCGGTCTCAAAAAATATGCCTTCGCGCATTGTGCCGATCATCTCGCGCAGCCAAACCATGCGTTCAGCCGAGATACGTTCGCTCAGTCCGGGCCCAAGCGCCAAAACGATGGGGGTGACGGAAGGAAAAAGAACCCGCGATTTCTGCGCCTGTTCTTCCGCATCCGAGGCGACCTCCTCGACATCGTCTTGAACCGTTGGGCTTTCCATCAACCCTCGTGCAATGAAGCCGAGCACCAACGCCAACGCAAAAAACGGGGGGCCTGGCAGACCAGGAATCACCGCGAAAACGAACATCAGCCCCGCAGAAATCGCGATGGCTTTGGGATAGGCAATAATCTGGGTAACAATATCCTTGCCCAAGTCACTTTCTTCTTCATCGGCAACACGAGTCACGATGATACCGGCGGTCAAGGAAATCAAAAGAGCCGGTATCTGTGACACCAGACCATCACCGATGGTCAGTAAGGTGTAGACTCCTGCAGCTTCAGCCGCGCCCATATCGAGTTGCGCGACGCCAATCACGATGCCGGCTACGATGTTGATACCCGTGATAATAATGCCGGCGATAGCGTCGCCCTTGATAAACTTCATGGCGCCGTCCATCGCACCATAAAGTTGGCTCTCACGTTGAACGATTCCGCGTCGGCGACGGGCTTCTGTAAGATCGAATGCACCGGCCCTGAGGTCCGCATCGATAGACATTTGTTTGCCAGGCATCGCGTCGAGTGTGAAACGTGCAGCTACCTCGGAAACCCGCTCCGAGCCCTTCGCAATCACCACAAACTGAATGATCGTGAGAATCAAAAAGATGACGCCACCCACGACATAATTCCCTTGGACGACAAAGTTCCCGAAAGCCTCGATGACTTGCCCGGCGTCTGCGTTCAACAGAATCAAACGAGTCGACGAGACGTTCAGCGCGAGGCGAAACAGCGTCGTCAAAAGCAGAATAGTTGGGAATGTCGAAAGCTTGATCGCGCTCGGAATATACAGGCTGATCATCAGCAGGGTCACTGCCATGGACACGTTGACCGTGAGCAGTATGTCCAAAAGCCACGTTGGCAGCGGAATGATCATCATCCCGACCATCGACACAACCGACGCCGCGAGCATTAGGTCGCTGTGTTTCGTCATGAGTGTGCGGACTGTCATATTCCCCCCAAGGGTCTATCGATTCGGGCCGCAGAATACCCGGTAAGATCGTGTGTGCAAACAAGAAATAAAAACGCCCGGTTTCCCGGGCGGTCTTTGTTCAAGTCTACTTTATGGCAAGATGCAGAACTGGCTGCCGGCCGTCCCCTGACACGTTCCGCCACTCGACAGACAAATATCGGCCAACGATGGGTTGCCCTGCGTCCCGCCGATTGGCGTCGTCGTACACCCCAACTCACACGCCCCCGACGTCAAGTTGCAACGACTTGAGGTGCCGCAGTCGGCATTCGAAGTACATTCTGGCGAACAACCACGAAGGAACAGGACATCATTGGCAGCTGTAACTTCAAGATCCAACACTTGGCAGGCGTAACCGGCGTTCAAACGACAGCCAGCCCCACAGCCCGCAGCACAATAAGCAAACTCATCACCAACGGTTCCAATCACCGTGCAAATGCCGTTCGAGCCACACGCTGGCGAGCGATAGGCAGTAGGCGGTTCACGACTGGGAATCGGGCAAGGCGTGGCTGCACAATAACCGCCAGCGTAACCCGTGGGATTGCCATCTTGATCAAGCGCGTTGATGCAAAATCCCTCAAGATCGCCTCCATTGCACTGACCGTCGGTTGTGCATGCTGCGCCCAGGTTCGTAGGAGTTGCGCAGCCACATTGAGCCGTGAGGCCAAAATCACCGCAGCGCAGTGGTTTCAAATCGTCGCAAGTTTGCGTCGCCAGTTGCTCAAGCGCTGCGCGGAACTGGGGGTCAGCCGCAGCGTCCTGAACACAGGTTGTTCCCGAGTTCCCACCGCTAATGCAGTTCGCCTTGATGTCGTTAACGGCCTGCAGCGTATCGGCCTGAAGAGTACAATTATCGGTGATGCAGCTGCCGTAATAGAGATCACAGGCCTTCTCACACAGCGCTACCAGCTGAGGATTAGGATTATTATTTGTCGTATTATTCGTGGGATTGTTCGTCCCATTATTATTGGTCGCGTTATTCGACGAGTTGTTCGTTCCGGTCGTGTTATTCGTCCCGGTCGCGTTGTTCGAAGTCGTGGAGTTATTCGGGTTGGTACTGTTGTTGGTCTCGACGGTCATATTATTCGGATTCGTCGAGTTGTTTGAAACGGGTTCAATCTTAATGCAAATCTCGTTTGCGATATTGCATCTGAAGCCCACGCCGCACACACCGTCAGCACACGTGTCGTAACAAGCTGTGACCTCGCCAACGCTCGCATACACCGTCCCGGCGCCGCATTTGCTCGTCTTGCCGCCGCTATCATCCCCACAGGCTGAAAACACAAAAAGTGCTGAAAGGACGGCTCCAGCACGCAACAACTTCGAAAAATCACGGACGGATTTCATGCACAACCTACGAGCGAGGGACAACTGACGACTTCAATCTTAAGGAGTCGAAGTGTAGTGAAACGTAGGTGCATGTCAAGCGGACCGACTGAGCACCGCGTCAGTTGTAGGGAAGCGACGAATCCGGACGATTTAGATAATGAGGATCAGCGCCGTCGCCGCGCACTCCTGTGCTCATCACAAACGTGAACGCGAACATCAGGTATGTGCGGAAATAATCGATAAACGCGAGACTCTTCGCCCTCTCGTCCGGGTCCAGGGGCAACACGTCCATCGCTCGACTCCATTCACTCGTTTGGAGGTCGGCCAGTACTTCCATCGAAATCTCTTCCGATGAGTCCTCGTGCATCGCGTGTTCAAGGGCCACGATCAGCTCACGAGCCGAAGAGAAGCGCCCTTCTGGGGACTTCGACAGCGTCCGCAAAATAACGCTTTCGAATCCGCTTGTAAGACCCGGGTTATGGCTTCGCGGTGAAGCCGGCACAACCTCGGCGTGGGCGTGCATCAAGTCACGGATAGCCAGCCCTTCAAATGGGCGGCGACCACACGCGGCTTCGTACATCATCACGCCAACACTGTAGATGTCTGACGCCTCACAGACAGTGTCCGGATCGCGCACTTCCTCTGGGGAAATATAGGCTGCTGTTCCGACAATCTTGGTGCGGTCTTCAGGTTCTGTAGGCGACTGAGAAAACCTAGCCACGCCAAAGTCGATGATCTTCGCCACGTATCGGCCGTCGTCTTCAGTAATCATTACGTTGGCGGGCTTGAGGTCGCGATGAACAATACCGACTCGATGCGCCTGTCCCAACCCGCGCAACAGGTCGACAAATAGACACGCCAACGTGGGTTCATCCACTTCGCCTGCACTTGTCCACCCTTCGAGCGTCTCGCCCTCGATGAACTCCATAACAAAGGCCAAACCTTCGTCCTCCAACTCCATAATTTCATGAAACCGAACGATATTCGGATGACGCAACGCCATCATCATTTGTGCTTCGCGAAGAAAGCGCTTTCGCTTGACCTCGTCGTTCATCAGATGGGGATGCAGCACTTTGATCGCGACCGGTTCGAAGCTGTCTTCACGGCGCGCGCGGTACACGAAACTGGTCGCGCCGGTGCCGGCAAAACCGTTGATGATATAACGACCGAGACGCTCACCGTACTGCAGTGTCGGACGTGGTTCGTCTGAACTGGCAGTGGGTGTTCTTGAAATAGCGGTAGACACAGCTCCCTCCGTGGGACAAATACGCATCCATGCGTTGTTAGAGCATCCCCCGTGTGGCCGGATTGTCAAAAATTCGCCATGCGCCCCGAGGAAAGCCAATGAAAATCACCGTTCGCTATTTCGCTATCATTCGTGAACGTACGGCCTTGAACCAACAGGTTGTGGACCTTCCAATGGAAGGAAATATTGACGACCTCTTCGACATCATTATGACACTTCACCCCAGCGTCGCGGAGCTGAAACCTATCTTGAGGTTTGCAGTAAATCAGCAGTTTGTCGGCGCTGACACTGTTCTGAACGACGGTGATGAGGTCGTCCTGATTCCCCCGGTGTCGGGCGGAAACGGCCGAATTTTGCTCACAACGGCTCCCTTAGACGTCATGACCTTACGCGACGCGATTACCTCGCCAAAATTTGGTGCCATCGTCATCTTCGAGGGCGTCGTTCGGAACCATCGGGCTGGCGAACAGGTCGAAACTCTCGAATACGAAACGTACGAAGAAATGGCGCTCCGGCAACTTTGCAAAGTAGCGACCGAGGTCGAAAATGAGTTTCCGGTCGAGGTCGGCATTCACCACCGACACGGTCTGATGAACGTTGGAGACACCGCGGTCGTCATCGCGGTAGGCTCGGCACACCGGGCCCCTGCGTTTGACGCGTGCCGGCAGGTCATCGAACGCCTGAAGGCCGACGTGCCCATCTGGAAAAAAGAAACCGGCCCAGATGGGTCGGTTTGGGTCGGGGTTGGGCCCTAACTGCTACTGCGACGAGCCATCGTAAAATGGTCTCAGCGCGTCCGCACGATTGGGCTGGCGAAGCTTCTGCAACGCCTTAGCTTCAATTTGTCGGATACGCTCGCGCGTTAAATTGAAGTCTTGGCCCACTTCCTCCAACGTATGGTCGGTCTTTTCTCCGATTCCAAAACGCATCCGAAGGATCTTCTCCTCACGAGGCGTCAGCCCCGAGAGCAACTCTTGAGTTTGGTCCCGAAGAGCCTGCACCACTGCTTCCTCCATCGGACTTGGAGCATTCTCGTCTTCGATGAAATCACCAAGCTGCGAATCGTCTTCGCCAATCGGTGTTTCAAGACTGACCGGCTGACGTGAAATCCTCAGCGCCCTCCGAACAGCTTCGACTGGCATATCCAATTTCAGCGCGATCTCGTCGGGCTCGGGGTCACGGCCAAGTTCCTGGATAAGTTGGCGCGAAGTTCGAACGATTCGATTGATGGTCTCGATCAAGTGGACGGGAATGCGAATCGTTCGCGCTTGATCGGCAATCGCGCGTGTGATGGCCTGTCGGATCCACCAGGTTGCATAGGTAGAAAACTTATGGCCACGCTGGTACTCGAACTTCTCGACTGCCCGCATCAAACCAATATTGCCTTCCTGAATCAGGTCGAGAAAATGCATTCCGCGGTTCACGTACTTCTTGGCGATCGAAACGACCAAACGGAGGTTGGCGCGAATCATTTCGCTCTTTCCACGTTCCGCTCGACGCTCCCCAGCGCTGATTTGTAACACCAGGTCTCTCAGGATGTCCGCGTCAATGCCGAGCTCGCGACTGATGCGTTCGCGCACAGCCCGCGCACTCTCGCGGGCCTGAATGAACTCGATTAACCCCTCTTCTTCGCACTTGAGTTTTTTGTAGTTGACCACGTTCCCGGCCATGTAGGTGTCCGCCGCGGCCTCCAGAACATTCACATCGACCTTAAGCGCTTCGGCGATGTCCCAGGACCTGCGAGTAGCGCGGTCCATACTTACGAGGCCCTTTTTAAGGTGCCCCACAACTTCAATCAAAAAACGCTGTGATAACCGACACTCGCGCACAGCTTTCACAAGTCGGCGCTTCGCTCGCTCAGTATTCTTTTCAACATCCGCCAGATCGGCCGCAGACGGGGACTTTTTATTGTCCAGCGCGACCTTCAGCTCCAAAGCGTCTTTGTACGAAATATGGGCCTTTTTCAGCCGCTCAAAACGCTTGAATACATCCGGCGCCACCGGACTATCGCTGCCTTCGGCGCTCGGCGAGTATTCTTCGAACACCTCTCGTGCCCTCGCCGTCCCAGCACGAAGCCTGTCCGGCAGAGCCAGCATCATGTCGATGCCAGCGTCGCAACCCACGATGCAATCAAAGATGATCTCGCGACCAGCTTCGATTTCCTTGGCAATCGCAACCTCTCCCTCACGGGTGAGCAGGCTGACTTGACCGATTCGGCGAAGATACATCTTCACCGGATCGAATCCATCTTTCCACTCCGCGACTTCGTCATCAGTGCTCAATTTCACACGGCGCCTTTCGGCCGTGCGTAGCCCGATGAAATCATCCTCGGAGTTCAGCTTATTTTTGGGACCATTGGACTTTGTCGAACTGCTTGTTTCGCCCACGGCTGCACCTTCGTTCTGGGTCACCACTCAATCACATGCTTCGATGCTTCAAATTGCACT
>JBBKVQ010000128.1:0-4776 GCA_037968515.1 Bradymonadaceae bacterium | reverse complement strand
ACGTGTTTGCCATGTTGACCCAGTGGAGACGAAATCTTCTTGAACGCCTCGGCCGCGCTCGCATTCTTGTCGAATTTCACGTCAGCGATTCCGGTCAAAAGTTGCGCTGCAGCCTCCTTTGCGGCGGTGTGGTCATCGGCGGCGAGTGCACGTTGCACCCCAAGATAGGCGGCCATTACGGGTTCGAGCAGCTTAAGTTCCGCTCCAGACAGCTCGACAAAGTCATCGTCTTCACGAGCTTCTCGATCGTCTGGAGCGCTCATCATGCTCGCGCCCCCTTTGATTTGAAGGTCGGCATCCAACACAAACGCCCCGCGCGAAACCACTCGCTCGCCCTGGGACAGACCAGCGACGACGGGATAGAAATCTCCCAGACGAGGTCCGAGGCGCACATTACGCGGCTCGTAAGTCGGCCGTTCGGCGCCAGGCACTTCCACGTAAACAATCGACCGTCGCCCTGTAAAAAGAGCGGCCGACGCAGGAATTATCAGCGATGATTTCTCTGTCCCGCCGGCCTCAACCATGGCTTGTGCAAACATGCCAGGGCGCAGACGACCATCGGTGTTGTCGACCTCGACACGGACCCGAGCTGTGCGCTTTTGCGCGTCTAAGGTGGGATCGATAAACGTAATTTTCCCGTCAAAGGTCTCGCTGGAAAACGCATCAACCTCGATCTGCACCGTTTGCCCTAAAGCGAGCCGAGGTAGGTCGCTTTCGTAGGCATCGAGCTGAATCCAGAGCGTGTTGAGATTAACGATTCGGTAAAGAGGCGTTCCCGTCTGCACGTAAGCACCTTCGGTCGCCATTCGCTCCATAATCGTCCCGGCAAAAGGAGAACGAATCGCCACGGCCTTGGTGGGCTTGCTCTGGCCTTCCATGCGCGCCAATTCGCTGTCCGGCACGCCAAGTAACCGCAGCCGCTCCCGCGACGCCTCAAGACTCGCGTTCGAAGCCATTTTTGAAGCCTCGGTACCATTCGCCATCGCTGCCAGTTGTTTTTTCGCCGTCAGAAGGTCTTGGTGCGCCGTGAAAACCTCGGGGCTGTACAAGGTCGCAATCGTTTGACCGGACTTCACCTTAGAGCCTGTTACGTTGACGTGAAGCCGGTCGATTCGGCCACCGGTCCATGCGGTCACGGTGCGCAAAGTGGACTCGTTGGCTTCCACCCGACCCAGCAAGCGAATTTCGGCGCCTTTATCGCCTTGGCGACGAACCTCTGTGGTTCGCACTTTCGCCAGAATCTGTGCCCTTTCGGACAGCTCAATACGATTGCCGCCTGCAGATCCGGACCCCGACCCGGATGAAACCGGAATCAAGTCCATGCCACAACTCGGGCATTGGCCAGGCTCACCCTGGCGAATCTGGGGATGCATTGAACAAGTCCATACATCCGCCGCGGCCGCGGACTCCGCGTGGTCATGCGGGTCCGCAGGTGGTTCCGAACCGCCACAGAATGTCGCCCCCAACATCACACCAAAAATTAGAAGCACAGCTGGCAGAACGCGAACGCCCCATTTTTTCCAAGGAAACTCGTTCATTATTTTTCTCCCACTGGGATTTCTCGTCCCACAATCTGTTCAAGCCGAGCCTTCGAATCTGCATAATCCACGCGGGCAGACTCTAATGCAATTCGTAGGTCGAGCAGGTCTCGTTGAGACATAATTAGTTGAGTGACATTGCCCGTTCCGGTGACATATCCACCGACGACCGACTCGTACGCGGCGTTGGCCTGAGGAATCAAAACATCGTTTAATACCCCGCAGCGGCGCACGGCATCGTTGAGCAGCGCAAGTTCCGAATCCAGCGCGGACAGCGCGGTTTCCAAAGCCATTTGGCCCTCGAATTTCTGCATCAACGCCTCGGCCTCCATCGCGTCAACAGCATCTCCATAAGAGCCCCGCCACAGGGGCAAAGAGATCCCGGCGCCCACCATCAGTGCGTCTTCGGCGAACATCCATTCCGCCGAAACTAGGAAGTCTGGCAGACCATCTGCGGCCTCTGCATTGGCCATGATTTTCTTTGATTTGGCCAACGAATCGTAAGCTTTGATTGCGGGATGAACTGACGCTGCAGCCGCAAGTGATTTCCGGTCTTCGGTCAGACTCAACGGCAAGGGCGCGTCATTTTGTGTCGGTAAATCCGTCGCATCCGGCGCACCAATCGTCATGCGTAATTCAGCTTCCCACATGGCCTCCGACGCCTTCATCGTTTCGATATCGTCGGCGAGCCGGGAAAGCGTTAGGTCGACCTGGAGTTGGTCGGCGAGCGTCGCTGCGCCGGTGGCCAACCTAGAACGCACGACGTCGGCAAGAGAACTCACCAACAGCAAGTGTTCTTCATGCAACGCCCGCAATTGACGGACTTTCCAAAGCCCCCAATATGCACGTGAAACCCTTTCGACGATGCCCAAAGATGCGGCCTCGTATCGGCTCTCTTCGGCTACGGTTGCTTCGGCGGCGGCATCAGCGCCCAGACCTAATCGACTAGGCCAAGGAAACGCCTGCTGCAGTCCAACGCGGCTGACGCCAACGCCCATTTTGGGGCTGATGGCCCGGACTCCGACCATCAACATCGGGTCGGGTAAACGCTCGGAGCGCGAGATTCTATGCACCGAAGCTGACCAGCGAGCGTGGGCGCCCCCTAAACCGGGATGATTCGCCAGCGCATATTCGACGTAGCCGGGAAGCCCAGCACCAAAGTTCAGCGGCTTCGGCCTCTCGCCCAATTTTGGGGGTGGGGAGCTCGTGGACCACATGTCGCGGGCGTCTTGGCCACGCGCAGCGCCACAACCCACCAATCCAAACAACAAACAAACAACCATCAACTTCACGCAGCCTCCTAGCACTCACGCAGACTGGCTGAGGTTGTGCACATCCTGTGCCGCTCATTTCTCGTGATGTTTTCCGTCAAATTGCCGTCGGGCGGCACTTTTTTTGATGATTTATAATGATATTTTGTAACCGACTCAGATTCTGTGTGACCGATTCGGTTACTTTACGGCCAGCGACTGACCTAGTGGGCATGTCCTTCGTGCCCGTCGTGGCCTTTGCTCGACGCTTCGACCAAGGCCGCATATCCCTCTGGCGACATCTTCGGGAATCTGACGAGCAGCGCCACCATATTCCAAATCGCTTCATCTGGATGGCTGGAACCCCAGGCGGGCATCCCTGTCATCTTAATCCCATGCTTGATGACCCAGAACATCTCGGCGGCATCTTCGGGGACTTCGGTGCCAAAATCCGGTGGCCGGGGATGGAGCCCCTCGGCAATCTCACCCGGCTTAACCCCAGGCGCACCGTGGCAGCCCGCGCACATAGCAGCGTAATGACTTGCGCCTTCTGCGAGCATGGCGGGGTCATTCAGCGCCGGCACCACAAGGCCTGCCGAATGTGACGCCACTGAGCGATCCATGACAGCGCCGAGGAACCATGCTTCGAAGCTACCCGGCGGCTCGTCAGCAGCAACATTCACAAGGCCGCTGAACGCGATCGCGAGTCCCGCCAATACCAATACTATGACGGACGTCGCCGCCCCAATTAACCCTTTTTTCATCAACTATCTCCGTTGAGTTGTCAGCCACAACTTTGCACTTCCTATGCCGGTGGCTGTTGGACGGCCGGATTTTTTGTGTTTTCAAAAGTCATTTTTTTGAATGAGACTCTTGCGGACCCAGCTGTCATGGATTTCGACGGTTCCATAATACGGCCCGACAACACGCCAGCTGCGCCATTTTGTGGAACTAATCCTCGTTATCTTTGGGCGGACGACGATTACGCATCGTCAGAATGATGACCACCGCGCCTACCAGCACGAGGCCCATCACCAACACCATCCACCAACCCGACGAATAATTCATATTATGCATAGTATCCCACGCCATCATTCTACCTCCTTTAAGCAGTTAACCGATATTTACTGCAAGTTTCGCGCCTCATTGAGCGGCGCAGAGTTTGGCCATAACGGCGGCGCAAGTTGAGGACTATTCGACACAAATGTTGACTACTCACCACCATATTCAATGAATTGTACTGATGGCGTCACTGCGACCGTGCGGCATAGAGTTTGCGTGTGGGATTAAAACAGGAATGATCTGCTTACACGGGAAAAACCTGTCGATTTTTATTGGTATTGTAAAATAAGACCGTTCAGCGAACCCCAGAACGCTACCTGCCAAGCCAACTCGCCCGGAAGATGAATCGACTGCTGGAGCTGAATGCGCCCGTCCTCAGTGCGTGTCGCGATCACCGCGTCCTCCAGTTCGATGTCGGATTCGCGGGTGAAGCGCTGATCGACAAGTTAAACCCAACGGCATCACTCCGCGTTTTAGATGTGATAGTGAATGATTACGAGTGAGTCGAACGTGCTCACCCAAAAGGTAAACCATATGAAATCCTCGCCTTTAATCCCCACGACTTCGCGGAAGCGCGTCGCTATCTTTGGCGCCGGAATCGCGGGGCTGACCGTGGCCCACGAGCTTGTCCGCCGTGATTATGAGGTCCAGATCTTCGAGGCCAACGAAGATGCGGGCGGCTTCTTCCGAAGCGCCCGAACTGAAGGTGACCACCATATGCCGTCCGAGTACTCGTGGCATGGATTGGGACCTTGGTACGACAACGTCTTCGACCTGTTGAAGCAGATTCCCTTCGACGCCGGCTCCTCGATCTACGAAAAGGGCCTCTCACGGCCCATCGATTTCGGCATAGTCCCCGACGACACCGCTGGTTCCTCCACTTCGGCCTGGTTCACCGTCAGGAAACTCTTCCGCTTCACGCGGTG
>JBBKVQ010000127.1:0-9165 GCA_037968515.1 Bradymonadaceae bacterium | reverse complement strand
CGTCACGAACCGTGGTACGAAAACGTCGCTCAAGCGGAGGTAAATCGAGTCGCAGAGGCCCTAAAGGTTTGCATCGACAAGCTTAACCGTGCCCTCGATTTCCCACCCTTCAATCTGTTGTTACGCTCAGCACCATTCGTTAATGCGGACCACCCGCATTATCACTGGCATATCGAGATCATCCCGACGCTGACACGAGTTGCAGGTTTTGAGTGGGGAACTGGCTTCTATATCAATCCTACACCGCCCGAAGATGCTGCACGTCACCTTCGAGACATAGACTGAACGAATAAGCACAAAATGATTGACCTTACGAAACTCATCCGCACCACTTCAGAAGGCACCAAGAGAGCTAATCGAGCCCTCAATATCGCCTTCGCCACAACAGAATTCGCACCGCTCGCCAAAACTGGCGGTCTGGGGGATGTCGCTGCCGCGCTCCCTAAAGCGCTCGCCGATCGCGGACATCGTGTCGCGGTCATCATGCCGCTTTATAAACACCTCGACCCCGAGGCGATGCGCCTAAGCAAACGCTTGCGCACGCTCAGCATCCCGACCAAAGGGAAAGCTGGCAAAATCGTCGAAGCGACCATTTGGGAAACCGCAGCCGGCAACGGCGTAAGACTGTTTTTCATCGATTACCCTCCGTTTTTCCAACGTGAAGGCATCTACGGTTACGATGACTCTAGCTTCGAAGATAACCCTGAGCGTTTTGCGTTCTTCTCTCGTGCGGTCGTTGAATTCGTACGTCAGTTTGGCATCCCGTTCGACGTGGTTCATCTCAACGATTGGCACACGGCCCTTGCGCCTACGTACATCGACCAGTTCTACAAAAAAGAACTTCAGGTCGCCACGGTGCTCACCGTTCACAACGTCGCTTATCAGGGCTCATTTGACGCTGCCAAGTTTGACGCGACCGGCTTGCCCAAAGCGGCCCAAGCCACGCTGACCCACGACGGCGGAATCAACTTCTTGAAAGCCGGCGTTGAAAGCGCTGACGCGATCACCACGGTTAGCCCGAACTATGCCGACGAAATCCGGACATCGGAAGCCGGATGTGGCCTTGAAGACCTCTTTGAAAAGCGTGGGGATGACCTGACCGGTATCCTCAACGGCGCTGACTACGCAATCTGGTCTCCTGATGTTGACCACAACATCGAGGTCCGTTTTGACCAGGGCACGTTGAACGGAAAACGCGTCAACAAGGCCAAGCTTCAGCACGACTTCAAGCTGCCCGTCCGCCCTATCCTGCCCATGCTGGCATTTGTCGGTCGAATGACCGAACAAAAAGGCTTGGACATCTTGGTTCCTGCGATTCGCAAACTGCTCAAGGCAGTCACCGATGAGCAAGAGGGATTTCAGTTTGTGTTCCTCGGCGAAGGCCAGGCGATCTACGAGAAGCAAGTCCTGAAACTGGTTGAAGAGTTTCCGCGACGAGTGGCATGCCATATCGGATATTCCGAAGAGATGGCGCACCAGATCATCGCAAGCTCCGACATGTTGGTTGTGCCAAGTCGCTTTGAACCATGCGGCCTGACACAGATCTACGCCATGCGATACGGCACGCTGCCCATCGTCCACTTTACCGGTGGGCTTGCAGATACCGTGGTCGATGCGGACGACGACGAAGACGGCATCGGCACAGGCTTTGTGTTCGACAACTACGATCGGGCTGACCTCTGGGAAACCATGGGCCGCGCATCGCAGCTCTATCGCAAACATCGTCGCTGGCGCCCAATGATGATCAACGCCATGCAACAGCAGTTTTCGTGGGACGAATCAGCCCACGAGTATGAAGATACCTATTACCGCGCCCTCAAGGAGCGTGGCCTGTTGGACAAAAAATGAAGTCGAATAACGCTCGCCTCGAAGAACTGAATCGCCAAGCCGAACTCGGCGGTGGTCAGGACCGTATCGATAAGCAACACGCAGCCGGTAAACTCACCGCGCGTGAGCGCATCGCTCTGTTCTTGGATCCAGGCACCTTTGTCGAACTTGATAAGTTCGTTACCCACCGGTGCTCCGATTTCGACATGCAAAACCAGAAAATTCCTGGCGATGGTGTCGTGACTGGCTACGGCAAGGTCGATGGACGTTTGGTCTATGTCTTTGCTCAAGACTTCACAGTCTTTGGCGGTAGCCTTTCGGGCGCTTACGCCCAGAAGATCTGCAAAGTCATGGATATGGCCGTCAAAGTCGGTGCTCCGGTGATTGGCCTCAACGACTCCGGTGGTGCTCGCATCCAAGAAGGCGTCGTTTCGCTGGCTGGCTACGCGGACATCTTCTATCGCAACACCCGTGCAAGCGGCGTGGTGCCTCAGATCTCGGCGATCCTCGGGCCATGTGCCGGTGGTGCTGTCTACAGTCCTGCGATCACCGACTTCATCTTCATGGTGCAAGATACCAGCTACATGTTCATCACCGGACCGGAGGTCGTGAAGACGGTCACCAGCCAGGATGTCACGAAACAAGAGCTCGGCGGCTCGCAGGTCCACAGTGAAATCAGCGGCGTCAGCCACTTTGATTGTGGTTCAGAAGCCGAGTGCATCGCTCAGATCCGTGAATTGTTGTCGTTTCTGCCATCGAACAACGCCGAAGACGCACCTTTCGTCCCAACAAAAGACGATGTGAATCGACGCGACGAAGCACTCGCGACGCTGGTGCCTGAAAACCCATCAAAACCCTACGACATGCGCGAAGTCATTCGCGCCGTCGTCGACGATGCTTACTTCTTTGAAGTGCAGGCCAGCTATGCACGCAATATCCTGATTGGATTTGCGCGCCTTGGTGGTCGCTCGGTCGGAATCGTCGCGAACCAGCCGAACCATCTGGCGGGCTGTCTCGACATCAATGCCAGCGTAAAAGCTGGCCGTTTTGTACGTTTCTGTGACGCGTTTAATATCCCGATCGTGACCCTTGTCGACGTTCCAGGCTTTTTGCCAGGTGTTGATCAGGAGTACGGCGGCATCATCAAACACGGCGCCAAACTGCTTTACGCCTACGCCGAAGCAACGGTTCCGAAGGTCACACTCATTACTCGCAAAGCTTACGGCGGCGCGTACGACGTAATGAGTTCGAAACATATCGGTGGTGATATCAACTACGCCTACCCGACCGCGGAAATCGCTGTGATGGGGCCTGATGGCGCTGTGAACATCATCTTTCGCAACGATCTTACCGCGGCCGAGGACGCCGATGCCAAACGCACGGAGCTCGTCGACAACTATCGCGAGACCTTCGCCAATCCGTTCAAGGCTGCAGAGCTTGGATATATTGATGAAGTCATTGCACCTGTCGACACTCGTCCACGCCTGATTCAGGCGCTCGAGATGCTTCAGAACAAGCGTGGCGACAACCCTCCCAAGAAACACGGAAATATCCCGCTCTAATTCGGGCACGGATTTTCAACCAAAAAGGCAGCCTATCGGCTGCCCTTTTTTTGCCTGAAATTTGGGCAAAAAAAAGCAGCCTTGCGGCTGCTTTCAACGGAGGGAGCAACGCTCAAACTCCTTATTTGCCTTTGAAGCGCTCGCCGGCACCCACGTACACTTGGCGTGGACGATGGATGCGTGTGGTTGGGTCTTCGCGAAGTTCACGCCATTGAGCGATCCAACCTGGCAAACGGCCAAGAGCGAACATCACTGTGAAGAAGTCCGTTGGGATGTTCAGAGCGCGGTAAATGATGCCGCTGTAGAAGTCGACATTCGGGTAGAGGTTACGAGCGACAAAATACTCGTCCTCAAGCGCCGTCTTCTCGAGATGTTTGGCGATATCGAGCGACGGATCGTCGATTCCAAGCGAGTCGAGGACATCGTCTGCGGCCCTCTTGATGATCCGAGCGCGAGGGTCGAAATTCTTGTAAACACGGTGCCCAAAGCCCATCAATTTGAAGCCGGACTCTTTGTCTTTGGCCATCTCGACAAACTTCTGAGCTCCGCCGCCATCATTAGCGATAGTCTCAAGCATCTCGATCACAGCCTGATTTGCGCCACCGTGGAGCGGACCCCAAAGTGCACAGATGCCCGCTGCCATCGACGCGAAGATGTCGACCTGCGACGAACCGACCATACGGACGGTCGATGCACTGCAGTTTTGCTCATGATCTGCATGCAGAATCAAGAGTTTGTGCATCGCTTCAACGGTCGCCTTGTCGGCTTTTCCGAACATCATCGTCAGAAAGTCCTCAACATATCCCAGCGAGCCATTGGGCTCGATGAAGGCCTGACCGGTCTTGCGACGGTAGGTCCAAGCCACCACAGCCTTGAATTTCGCCAAAAGGTTGATGATGTCCCCGTCGCGGTCGTCGGTTTCGGGGAAATACGACGAGAGCGTCACCGTCAATGACGTGATCGCCGCCATCGGATGGATATTGGCGGGAAGCGCTTCGATATGCTTCTTTACGCCGTCAGGAAGTTTTGACGCCTCTGCCAACCGGCCACGGAAGGTCTTCAACTCACCGTCTGTGGGCAATTCGCCCCAGATGAGCAGGTACATGACTTCGTCAAAAGTCGCGTTCTCAGCGAGGTCCTCGATCGGGTACCCACGGTACCGGAGGATGCCTTTTTCGCCATCAATGAACGTTATGGCGCTGAGGCATGAGCCCGTGTTGCCGTACCCTGGGTCCAGCGTAATGGCCTTTGATGCAGACCGGAATTTGGCGATATCGACAGCGACCTCACCTTCACTTCCGACCACGATCGGGAGTTCATAATCCTGTCCGTTCAACGTCAGCTTTGCATTACTCATTTTTTCTCCGTGCCTGCTGGAATCCTGCAGAGCGAATGTCTGCGCGCGTGATGTGAGGGGTCCGCTTTTCGAACGCGCGCACAATACCAGTGCATGCGCAAATTGGGAAGACCGAACCATGGGTCAGATGCCGAACCGCCAACGGAGATTCAGTCAGATGTACCATCTTTGGTCTCGGACTTTCTTTCAGGGTCGTCCGCTTCGCATGGCGCCTTGGCGAGAACGAACTTCTGGTTCTCGTTGTAAACGACGCAGGCTTTATTTTTGAATCGAGCCGGCAAGCGTCGCTGAAACTCCCCTCGATATCGAGAGTACTCCATGATCCCGTAGAATGGTCCGTCGCCGACACCCGCTAAAAAATGATCAAAGTCATCGTCGTCGCGAATCGGCACCACTTCGTTCTGGGTATAGAAGGTCTCGCCACGCCAGTTCAACTTGTAGGCAACGACTGGTTGGACGCAATAACGCTTGCGCGCATCGGGGCCAGTCGTCGTTGTGCACGCACCGTAATAGTAGTCCCACAGCCCTTTCTGGCTCCAAACCTGGCTTAGCCGTGGCATATAAACGTCAAGCGAGAACACCGTCAACGTCAGGCCACTCAGCACAATCAGCGCCACTCCCGCCCGCCGAGCAAGAGTGTTCTTCAGCAGCAAAATCAGAGCCCCCAGCAGCGCAGGAGCCGTCAGTAAACCAAGAGTCCAGCGGAACGAAAGGTCCCACGCAGGGTTATTCCACTCGCGGTCGTACTTGTAGGTGAACAGGTTCTTGAAGCTTCCAGGCTCCAAGATCAGGTCCCAAGCGAAGAATCCAATCAGTGGAACCGCCATCAAGTAAAGCGGCCACGGCCGAGGCATTTCCGAATCAAGCACGTCGTCCAAGGCGAGCGCGATCAGGAGCGAGAACGCGGGGATGGCGGGGAAGATATAATGGTGGAATTTTGTGCTCGATAACGTGAAGAGCGTGAAGGCGATCACGGCCCACAACACCAACATTAACGTGGCTCTGCTCTCGTCGTCGCGTTTTGTCAGCGCATCGGTAGAAACCAAACGAACCAACGCCGCGGGAACAAACGCAGACCACGGAAACAGCCCATATGCCGCCCATTTAATAAAGTGTTCAAACGATCCGGTATCAAGCTGATGAACACCGGCGCCAAGGCGCTTGAAGTGATCGTGGACAAAAAAACGATTCCAAAATCCGGTGGTATGACGCACCAGCATGGCTGCGTACCAAGGGAAGGTCACCGCGATAAACAGCGGGATGCCGCGCGCAAACTCCAGACGAGCCAGCAGGCGCCATTCACGAGTCAACAACAGGTAGAAAAACACGATCGCGCCGGGCAGCATGAATCCCAGCAGCCCCTTCGCGAGCGTCGCCAGCCCGGTAAAGACATAAAACGCCAAGATGTACAGACGACGACGTTCGATCTCCGGTTTTGCGACCGTAAAAAAGACGGTGATCCCAAGCATCGTCACATAAAGTGCCGCTTGCACACCGCCCCAACCAAACCAAGCACTTAAATCACGTGCATGACTCGTCGCAAAGATTTGGATCGCGACCAAAAAGCCCAGCAGCGGCAGCCAAAGCGTGATCAGACTCCCCAAGGCGAGTCGCTTCGAAAGCTTGGTCAGGCTGCCCTGTTTGACGGTTAAAACGAGTGACGCAACCAAACTGAGCGCCGCTAATCCCAACAAAACACTCGCTACAATTACGCCAGTACGCGGCGCCGAGGTCAGCCAATTTGCCGCTTCATTACTGGCTCCTCGCCATCTTGACAGACCAGCAAGCACCAAGGTGACTTGTGGAATAACGGTCAACCCGACCAGCAGAGAAGTCAGCAAATACGAAAAACGATCTGCGGGTAGATCCCGATCTTTTCCAAACAACCCCATCAGCAGGAAGAGCATCCCAACCGTCATAAGACCCACAAAGGGCATATCGGTCTGCGCCTGGCGACCCAAAAGGAACCAAAAGGGCGTGGTCGCCATCACAGCTGCCATCACCCAACCAGTTCGACGCGAAAATACACTCGCGCCAAATGAGTAGGCCAGCAGAACCCCAAGCGTGGCCACGAGCGTCACGCCAATTCGAATCCCCAACTCCGAAAAGCCAAACACCAACATGCCGGCAGCCATCATCCACATCAGCAAGATGGGCTTCGAGAAAAAATAGGCCCCCTCCTGACTACCGCCGGCGTCTTTCCACAGGCTGCCCCACCAGGTGCTAATCCAGTCGTTTCGTTCGATGATCTGGCGCCCTACCTCACCGTAATGGGTCTCCCAAGGATCCCAGAGGCCGAAACTGCCAAGCATGGGCAGATACAGAAGCAAGGTGATTGCCAGAATAATGGCGCGATCCATCCACCACGGCGTGGCGTCGGCTTCGTACCATTTGAGACCTCGTAACGTGGGAGGTGACGAGATTTTTTCGGGGTCGCTCATCTGGACTCGGCTGAATTGGAGCGCCTCGTGATATCTTTCGCGCGCACGCCGGTCAAGCTAGCGCTCAGTTGCTGCTTGACGCATGATCTGGGCCAGACTTATAAGGGACGCCGCATCGTCACTGTCAGCTTGTGTTTTCGGAGGTTCTTACGTGTCAGATCCGATCGAACTCATCGAAAGACGGATTCAAGCTGTCCTCGATGGGGAAAAGTCGACCCGGGGTTTGCATCTCTTCTGCCAAATCGGCGGAAAACACGAGGACTCCGGCATCACCACACTACAAGTTAGTGGGTCAGGCTGGGCTCTCGTGAGTTGGCGTCTTGAAGACGACACTCAGATGTTCAGCTACCAACTCCCCGACGAAGATATGCGACGTCTTTATGGAATGCTCATGCGGTTTCCGTTTTGGAGCGTTTCTCCCTCACGTCGCGAACGTCTGGAAGATGAATCGAATATCCATATGAGAATTTCCGATCAAGAGACGGGATTTTCACAGGGTGTTCAATTCTTTACCGGCGATTACGACGATTTCCCCATGCTGAGCGACCTTATGGATCGCATCAGTAAGCTCGTCGAAGTGCTTAGTGAAGGCACGATCACGGCAGCCGCCGGTTAATATGTCCGCCGAAAAACTTACGATTAAGATTCTTAGAATGGCCAATGGTGGCGACGCTGTAGGGAAACTCCCAGACGGCGTCACTGTATTTGTGCGCGGTGCCCTCCCCGACGAAAAGGTCGAGATCGAGGTCATCGAGCGCAAGAAGTCATTCGCACGCGCCAAACTTATCAACGTCATCGAAGCCTCGCCCCATCGTGCTGAATCGGAGTGCCGATACAGCAAGACCTGTGGTGGCTGCGATTTTTGGCACACCACCTACGCCAACGAATTGGACCTCAAGGTCATTTCGGCGCTCGATACGATCCGACGCATCGGCAAGATTGAAGTGCCCGAGCCCGTGGTTCATGGCGCGAAAAAAATCACCGGATGGCGCACGCGTGCAAACCTGACCTCCGATCGCCGACACCGTCATTTGGGATTTGTTGCCAAGGCTTCTCGGTCCGTGATCGACGTCTACCGATGCGCCGTGCTCGCCGATGAACTCAATGAAGCCATCGTCACCCTTCGAAAAATGACGAGCGTTTTTGACGGTCGAATTTTTCTGGAAACTGACGGCCGACGTGGCGTCCTCGTGGATGCGCCAAACGCGCGCCCCGACTGGATGGCCAAGCCAATCAACGGAATTGTTGGACTCAGCGGCGAACAAAAGGTCCTGGCGACTGAATCACACCACGTGGCTCCCGAAGGTTTCGAAGTGCCGGCTGGACGATTCCGTCAGGGAAACACCGAGATGAACCATCTCTTGGTGGAGCGTGCCACACATCACCTGAGCGGCTCCAAACGCGTTCTGGAGCTGTTTTGCGGCATGGGCAACTTCACCCTAGCCTACGCCGGCAAATGCGAAGCAGTGAAGGCGCTGGACGTCGATATCCAAGCCGTCGAGACTTTGGAAGAGATGGCAGGCGCCCTTAAGCTTCCGGTCGATGCTCAGGCGTGTGACTTGGACACGGATTTCCCAGATTTCAGCTGCGACACCGTACTGCTTGACCCACCCCGAACCGGTGCTGCCAGTGTGGTTGCTCGGATTGAACCGGGCAAAACGCGCAAGGTTGTGTACGTATCGTGTGATCCGGCCACTCTTGCACGAGATCTCGCAACTCTGACGGCGAACGGCTTTACCCTTCGCCACATCGAGTTCGTGGACATGTTCCCAAGGACGGCTCACATTGAGACTATAGCTGTCCTCGAAGCGTGACGATTGTTTGGTATTGGAAGTGGTGGTAACACCTACGGTCGCTAATGTTCGCGGAACATTAGCTCATCCACGTTGTCCCAATGTTGATGGGGAACGTTAATCGCAGCCTACGGTTACGAAATGAACTACCGCAAATATCGAAGTCTTTGGTTGGGTGTGCTGCT
>JBBKVQ010000126.1:0-8084 GCA_037968515.1 Bradymonadaceae bacterium | reverse complement strand
TTTGATGCCAATGTCGGGGTTGCCGTCGGCTGTGGACTTTTGGGCGTTGCTATTGTGGCGGCGTTCTCGTGGCTCGGCCGCGTTAAGGAAGAGGGAGAGACTGCGAATGCGTAATTTATTGATGATGGTGCTGCTGACTCTTCCTGCAATGGCTTACGCCGATATGGGTGACGCAGGTTTGGATATGGCAGCAGACATGACTGCGGATGCGTCACAAGATGCCGCCAACGATGCGGCGGACGATTTGGGCCCTGATGCCACCAGCGACATGGGCATGGATACCCAAAACGATGCCACTGACGCAGCTCTTGAGTTCTTCACTTTCTCGGGGACCGTCGTGCTGGATGGCGCCGCGGACAACGGCGCCGTGAGCGTCAGTGTCACCGACACCAAAACCAATCGGCAGACCTATACCGATGTCGCGGGAGCGTTCGAGTTCGCAGGACTTCCTGCTTCGACCTACCAGGTCGACATTGGGTACCCTGGATTCATTTCGGCAGTCGACACGGTCGAGCTGAGCGCGGATTTGTCGCGCAGCTACGTGCTAACGCCCGAAACCACACATGTGGTCCAAGTGGACATCACGTTCGAGAACACGCCGCCTTCGGAAATCGTCATCGACGCTGCGCGAAAAGAACTGACTTTGAATGAAACTTTGAGCGTGTCAGGTGGGAAAGCCGCGTGGTCCCCAGCACTTGTCGAAGGCTCGTGGAACCTGAACCTGAGCGCCAAGGGTTATCAAACTCGACAGCTGCAGGTCGATGCAACGCAGGACGGTCGGCAATACAACGTGCTGATGACCGTCGAGGCCCCACGTGACTTCACGGTCACAAGCGATTGCGGATGTCGCAGCGTGCAAACCGACCGCGCCATGCCACTCGGATTGCTGGTGTTCCTGTTCGGCGCCATCTTCTGGCGACAACGCCGCTAGCCTCTATGCCAACTCGTCTTGGACCAGTCTAGGACGCCCCTTCGCGTCAAATTCGACGCGTGAAGCTGCGACCACTGGGTCGTGCTCAAATACCAAAATCCAGCCTTCTTTCGCTGCGTGATAAAGCACTTCTCGTTTTTCTTCCAAGGTCACGAGAGGCTGCAAATCATAGCCCATAATGTAGGGATCACGCAGATGTGCGGAGGTCGGAATCAGGTCGGCAAGGTGCACAAACGTGTCCGATTGGGTCTGAACTTTGACGATTTGCATCCCAAACGTGTGGCCGTTTTGCGGGAAAACTTCGATGCCAGGCAGAATCTCGCTGGGTCCGTCGACGAGCTCAAGTCGCGGCGCGTTGGCGGAATCGAATAACGCAAGGTCCTCCGCCCGATAACTCCCGCCATCTCTGGCGCTTGGCGAGTGCGCCCATCCCCAGTTTTTACGTTGCACCCAGTGCCGCGCGTTTGGAAAAGCTGCTTTCAGCTCGCCGTCGTCGCCTTGGGTAGATACGCCGCCAGCATGGTCAAAATGCAGGTGCGTCAGCACCACCTCGTTGATGTCTTCTGGCTTTAGGCCATGGGTCGCCAGACCAGCCGTCAGCGCTTGGTCCTGTGAGCCTATCTTGTAAATGCTCTTTTCTTTGTCGGACCAGCGATTGCCGATGCCAACGTCGATCAAAACTCGCCGGTCATCATAAAGCACCAACAGGCAACGACAGGCCAGATCGATGCGATGCTGATCATCTGGCGGGTTGGTGCGCTCCCACAGATTTCGGGGAATGATTCCAAACATCGCCCCGCCGTCGAGGCCAAACGTAGCCTCGACCAATGGGACGACAGTGTGCGGTTTATTGGGCATGAGCTTAGATCTGGTAGATGGGAAAAAAGTCGCCCAAAGGATCTTCGGGCAACGTGTCTGCAATCGATTGAACCGTGTAGGTCTCAAGGATTCGGATGGTC
The DNA here is from genome assembly GCA_037968515.1 of Bradymonadaceae bacterium. Lineage (GTDB taxonomy): Bacteria > Myxococcota_A > Bradymonadia > Bradymonadales > Bradymonadaceae > JBFFMO01. Next base: position 6,194 of record JBBKVQ010000126.1, on the reverse strand, counting down.
GCTTCACGAATCTCGGTCCAAACCGGCCAAAACGCCTGCTGAAGCGGAGTGGCCTCTACGTCGCCTGTGGCGCGGTCGGCGTAGGCGACAGGTGCAACTGGGCCGTCCAGATGTCGAATGATCTCTAGCAGCTGAATCTCGCTGGCTGGCCGGGCTAAAAAATACCCACCGTTGGCCCCGCGACGGCTCTTAACAAACCCACCGCGCTTCAAGTCGACCATGATGCCTTCAAGAAACTTATGGGGGAGCGCTTCGCGCTCAGCGATGGTTTGGATCGTCATGGGCTCGCGCGTTCTTGCCGCAGCCATAGTGACTAAAGCCCGCAAGCCGTACATCGTCCTAGCGCTAATTTCCATGAACAACCTGTCGGGCTAAGTGCTTAAAAATCACAAACGTCGCCAATTCCGTTCATATCGCTGTCGAACTGTTCAGGATTGTAGATCGTGGGGCAGTTATCGCACTTGTTTGGCGCACCGTCGTTATCGTCGTCTGCGCCTGTGCAATCACAGACATCGCCCTTCCCGTCGTTATCGGTGTCGACCTGATCTGGGTTTTTGTCGGCAGGGCAGTTGTCGCATGAAGAGCCAACACCGTCGCCATCCTGATCATCCTGCTGGTCGTTCGGGATGCCGAAACAATTATCGCAAAGGTCGCCCAGGCCGTCACCATCGGTATCAAGCTGTTCTGGATTTTTGGTTTGTGGACAGTTATCGCAGTTATCCGGAACGCCATCATCGTCAGCATCAACGCCGTCGCTGGCTACACTCTGGCAGACATCGCAGGCGTCGCCTATGCCATCGCTATCCTGATCGGCCTGACCTTCGTTGGCCACGTCCGCGCAGTTATCGCAGGCGTCACCGACATTATCTTTGTCTTTGTCGAGTTGGTTTTTGTTGGCCGCCGTAGGGCAGTTGTCGCAAGCATCACCCAAGGTATCGCCATCGCCATCCGCCTGTGAGGTGTTTTTCACGTTGGGGCAGTTATCACGAATATTTGCGACCTCGTCGCCGTCTCGGTCGGGGTCGCATTCGTCGCCAATGCGGTCTCCGTCGAGGTCGGACTGCGACTCGTTGCTGACCATCGGGCAGTTATCGCAGACATCACCATGGGTGTCGCCGTCTTCGTCCTCTTGTTCTGGGTTCGGTATGGCCGCGCAGTTGTCGCAGGCATTACCGATACCGTCTCCATCGGACTCAAACTGGTCTGGGTCGTAGTTCTCGGGGCAGATATCGCAGATATCCCCCAGACCATCGCTGTCGACGTCCTCTTGTCCCGGATTGGCAAGCTCGGGGCACACGTCACAAATGTCACCGGCGCCGTCATCATCGCCATCTTCCTGTCCGGGATTGGCGACGGTTGGGCAATTATCGACATCATTTAGAAGGCCGTCGCCATCGATATCTGGGTCACAAAAATCACCGATACCGTCGCCATCGACGTCGGATTGGTCATTTGGAATATCGGGGCAGTTGTCGCAAGCGTCTCCCGTCTTATCGAGGTCCGAGTCAGCTTGGTCGACGTTATCGACCAATCGGCAGTTATCGCAGACGTCGCCCAAGCCATCAGCATCAGTATCGAGCTGGGTCGCGTTGAGATCCTTGGGGCAGTTGTCCTCGGAATCGGGCACACCGTCATTGTCGAAGTCCGCACCTGAACAGGCAACTACTCCCAGAAATATCGCTCCTAACCAAAATCGAAATGTTCGCATCTTTCCCTCAGTCGATATCGCTGGATTCTTTCCGGCGTCTGCGGCGCGCTGCAAATGCGGCCCCAGCAGCCATCAGACCGGTCAGCAGTATACTTGGTTCTGGGGTGCAGTGCACGTCTGCTTCGAACCACGAGGTTGCCTTAGGGCTTGGTTGTTGAGCAGGTTTGTTCGAAACCGCCACGAATGACGTCCACTGGGTCATCAACGACCAGCCCAGCGCAATCTGGGTGATCTCGGCGACGTTGTCCGCATTTTGGTCCGAAGCCAAGAGCATCTCATGGGTGAGGTCGGCGATGCGATTGCGAGCCCAGGTCCGTCCAACCAAGCGGGCCTCATCGAGCGAGGACGAGGTAACCACTGGCACATCCACTGCCCCTGCCGGCGAAATCCCGCGCACCGAGGCCGCGCCCGACCACTTGCCTTGAATCCGACCAATCGCTCGAACAGCCTGCCCTTCAAAGAGGTCCGGCAAAACCCGAGGGTAGACGTCGAGCACGTGAGCGTCGGCCAGTTCGAGCGTGAGGTCGGTCAGAACTGGCGCAGCAATTCGCAGGGCCAATGAACGGGCTTCCGCATCCATTCCTGGTCCCGTAGTCAGGTACTCGGCCCGGCCTCGCCCCATCTTGGCCACTTCATCAAGGACAAAGCGATTTACGCTTCTGCCCACACCAATCGAATACATGCGCGCGTCGCCGCGCAACTCGTCTACCAATCGAATCACCTCGAAATCATTGCCGACATAACCATCGGTCAAAAAGACGACGATTCTTAGGCGTTCGTCTTCGATGGGCGAAGCCAGCGCTTGGCGGATACCTGCTGTCATTTCAGTTCCGCCTTCGGAGTTCAATTCTTCGATGTAGGCGTGGCCACGGCTGATATTTTCTGGCGTGGCAATCAGCGGCTGCTGGCTGAATTCCGTCGCATTATCGCTGAATCGAATCACCCGAAACGTGTCGGTCTTGCGCAATCCGTCCAAGGCTTCGTGCATGAATGCGCGGCTGGCCTTGATGGGCTCACCACTCATCGACCCACTGCAATCGAGCAGGAAAACGATCTCTCGGGGGCGTAGGTCAGCAGGTTCGACCTGAGCTGGCGGCTCTACTAACGCGCTGAAATAGGTTGAGTCCGTTGCTGCATCGTAAGTTGTGGTGATCGAAGCGCTTGAATCAGCGCCAGCGACCGTCCAGCGCACTTCAAAATCGTCGTTCGGAAGATGTTCTCCGGATTCAAACGCAAAACCGGTGGATCCCAGCCTACGTGCGGTGATCGGATGGGTCGGGCTCAAGAAGCTGCTGACGTTTAGGCCGGTCGAAACCGTCCCTTGAAACCTCAGGATACCTCGTGGCAAGACGCCGGGGCTGGTTTCAAACACTTCGCCACCTAGCGTGTTTTTGTTCATATCAACGAGGTCATATCGCCAGCCAACTCGAGTCGGGAGGTTCACCACGTATTCTCCGTCTCGGCGTTCGGCGTGATGGACGTAGCGGATTCGGACGGTCACCGGGCTTGTCCCAGGGATATTGGCCAACGATTGGGTGAAAATGTTTGGCCGTTCCTGCACCAAAAGGGCGGCAGACTTGCCCTCGCTTTTAGCCGCTTCAAACGTCTGCGCGGCCTGCTGCTTCGTTTGGATCTTGGCGATAATCGTCTCGTCGCCCACGACGTATTCCAACTCATAAACGGCGGCGTTGGTTTGCAGCGGAAACATGTAAACTGCGTCCACCGGCAAGCCAGATGGGTTGAAAAACTGCTGTTCAACCTGCACATCCACCAGGTCACCCACAACCGTCAGATTGTAGTTGGTCGAGATGGTCGAAAACTCGACAAGGTTGCCGTTCTGCAATCCTTGGATGGTGGCGTACCCCCGTTGCATCGCGTTGACGTTGCTCATGACAGTACGTTTCGCAAAGGGATCCGTGTGGTCGTCAGAGTCTTGCGACCTCCCAAACATCGGTTCAACCATCTCGGCAAACATGTTGTTAAGCCCTACTAAAAACGCGACAAACATTAGGGCGCCGATAATCGATACCACGACCTTTGTTGTGCTACTTCTCCCCTGAATCATGTGGTAGCCCCAGATCACGCAGGCCATTAAAATCACTAAGCTCATTTGTTTCCATCGCTCATGTTAAGTCTATGAAATTCTTGTGCATCGAACGCTTCACGGGCAGCGAACGTTGAATCATCGCCTCGACTCATTGCATACCTTTGGTCCCTTTCCGGCGTCTGCGGCGCGAAGCAAATGCGGCCCCGGCGGCCATCAGGCCGGTCAGGAGAATGCTTGGCTCCGGAGTGCCGTGGACGTCCGCTTCGAACCAGGTCGAGGTTTTGGGAGTTGGCGTTGGCGCAGGTTTGTTCGAGACAGCCACAAAAGACGTCCACTGGGTCATCAACGACCAACCCAGCGCGATCTGCGTGATCTCGGCGACGTTGTCCGAATCTTGGTCCGAGGCCTTGAGCATCTGATGGGTCAGCTCAGCAATTCGCTGTCTAGCCCAGGTCCTTCCCATCAATCTGGCCTCATCAGACGAAGCTGAGGTCGTCACAGGGACATCAACCGCGCCGGCCAGCGAAACTCCGTGAACGGATGCTGTGCCAGACCATTTCCCATGAATCCGACCGATCGCCCGGACGGCCTGGCCTTCAAACAGATCCGGCAGGACACTTGGGTAGACATCCAGCACCTCGGCCCCGGCCAACTCGAGCGTGATGTCGGTCAGGACAGGAGCCGCGATGCGTAACGCCAATGACCGGGCCTCCGCGTCCATTCCTGGACCCGTTATCAGGTACTCAGCGCGGCCGCGACCCATCTTGGCGACTTCATCAAGGACAAACCGGTTCACGCTGCCGCCCACGCCGATCGAGTATATGCGAGCGTCGGCACGCAGCTCGTCGACGAGTCGAATCACCTCGAAATCGTTGCCGATATAACCGTCGGTCAAAAACACCACGATACGCATCCGACCACCTTCAATAGGTGACGCCAGCGCCTGACGAATACCGGCGCTCATCTCTGTCCCACCTTCTGAATTCAGTTCTTCGATATAGGCGTGGCCCCGGCTGATGTTTTCGGGCGAAGCGTTCAACGCGTCTTTGCTGAACTCGGTGGCGCTGTCGCTGAATCGAATCACGCGAAACGTGTCGGTCTTCTGCAATCCGTCCAAGGCTTCATGCATAAACGCGCGACTTGCGTTGATGGGCTCACCACTCATCGACCCGCTGCAATCGAGCAGGAAAACGATTTCTCGGGGGCGTAGGTCAGCAGGTTCGACCTGAGCTGGCGGCTCTACTAACGCGCTGAAATAGGTGGTGTCGGTTGCTGCATCGTAGGCGGTGGTGACCGAAGCGCTGGAATCAGCACCCGCGATCGTCCAACGGACCTCAAAATCGTCGTTAGGAAGGTGTTCGCCGGATTCAAACGCAAACCCGGTGTTACCCAACCGACGTGTGACGATGGGATGGGTTGGGCTCGAGAAACTACTTACGTTCAGGCCTGTCGAAACCGTCCCGTGAAGGCGCAGGATACCTCGTGGCAAGACGGCTGTGCTGGGCTCAAACACTGTGTCGCCTAGTGTGTTTCCGGTCATATCGGCGGGGTCGTATCGCCGGCCGACTCGGGTGGGCAGGTTCACCACATATTCGCCAGCCCGCCGCTCAGCGTGGTGCACGTAGCGAATTCGGACGGTCACCGGGCTCGTCCCGGGGATATTTGCCAGCGATTGGGTGAAGATATTTGGCCGTTCCTGCACCAGCAGCGCGGCAGACTTGCCCTCGTTTTTAGCCACTTCGAACGTCTGAACTGCTTGTTCTCTGGTTCGGATTTGACCAACGATGACCTCGTCCCCAACGACGTACTCCATCGCATAAACGGCGGCATTGGCGTTGAGTGGGAACATGTAGGTCGCGTTCAACGTGGCGTCGGACGGATTGAAGAACTGCTGTTCGACCCGCACGTCCACCAGGTCACCGACGACGGTCACTTGGTAGTTGCTGGCCATCGTGGAAAACGCCAAGACGTTTCCGTCACCGTCCAACGCCTGCACATTGGCAAAATCATGCGTGGAGGCCGAGCCATCACGGGCGTACGCGCTTTCCGCGTACTCGTCATAACCGTCGTCCTCTAACCAAGAGATGCCGTAGAGCCCTGCCATCACAAAAATCGCAGCGAACGTCAACGCGCCAAACAACGCGCCAAATAACATCGCCCCGCTACTTTTTCGCCTAACGGCAATGCCTAAAATCAATGCAAAAGCGATGCACGCCAATATCGGAATTATTAGAATCATTTGTTTCCCTCTCTCATGTTAAGTCTATGAAATACTTCTGTATCGAACGCTTCACGGGCAGCGAACGTTGAATCCACGGGGTACGCCCGCTCGACAGCCGTCCAGACCAGCCCCGGCATTGAAAGCCAGAGCCAGATGGCTTCTTCTAGGGTTTCAACCTGATGCCCCTTGGATGAAATGTAGGTGGCGCGCACGTCCAG
>JBBKVQ010000125.1:0-19052 GCA_037968515.1 Bradymonadaceae bacterium | reverse complement strand
GCAGCTGCCCAAAACGCAGTCTTGCAATCCGTCGGCGGTCACATCGGGGCAGTTGGTCTGAACGCAAGCGTCGACCTCGACAATATCAGCGGCCTCACAACCGACTTTGGTCGTGTCTTCCGAGATGAAAAAATAGGAATTGGGCAGATTGGTCGAGGTAGCTGCAATAATCGCGTCGATATTGTCTTGCTTCCAAACGGAGTCACCGTCCTGATTCAGCCAGACCTCTTGCAGGCACACCACATCGGCATCAAGACCAGCCAGTGCGTCAGCGACGGGTTGCCGGCGAGCGTCGGCAAGTGCCACGAAACCGCTTGCAAGGCCGACGTTGTAGGTCACAAACGACACGCCATTTGCTTCGTTGTTGGTGGCGTTATTCGTCGTGTTGTTTGTCGCGTTATTCGACGGCTTCTTCTCGTCGTCGCCACAAGCCACCACAAGAATCATCACCAGACCGGCCAAAAGTGCACGTTTCATATTAACCTCAGGTATTGCGTTAAGCTTGATTTTCGTACACCCATGGCGAATACAAATCAACGTTTGGACGCACTTGGCTCATCCTTGAACCCGTGCTTTGCTTGATTTTGACCTCGATTCTGCTGAGACCTGCTCATGATTTCCATCGTGGTCATCCTTATATGCTGCCTTTTGCCCGCCTTGGTCATTTGGCTCGAGCACCGATTCGCATGGGCCCGCGCCCTTGGCGGAGTCATCATTTGCTATGTGGTTGGAATCTCGATTGGATTTGTTACAGACCACCCACCGGCCGCACAAACTCTTGCTGAGGGCGCCATCCCGCTGGCGATTCCCTTGTTGCTCTTCAGCGTGAACATTAAGACTTGGCTCTCGGAGAGCCGCACCGCTTTGCTGTCGTTTGCGCTGGCGGTCTGTTCTGTCTGTGCGGTTGGCGTCTTTGCGACACACCTATTCCACCATCCGAACCTCGGACTTCTGGTGGGCATGCTGGTGGGTGTTTATACGGGCGGAACTCCGAACATGATGAGTGTTGGCATGGCCCTGAATGCGCCGAGCGAGACCTTTGTCTTGCTCAACGCGGCGGATATCATGTTTGGCGCCATTTACTTGCTGTTTACGATGACTATCGCGCGCGTCGTCTTGGTGCGTGTTTTGGGTGAATCACCCACCGCATCAGCTAACTTGGAGACACGGCTTTCAAAACACCCATTCGTTTTGCGTGACGCAGTGCTGATGGTGTTGCTCTCGGCAGTCATTCTAGGGGCCAGCGCGGGCATTTCGTTTTTGATCATGCAGTCCATCGAGCCGGCCATCGTGTTCCTAAGCCTGACAACACTTGGTTTGGCGGCGTCAGTCTTTCCGAAGGTTCGGTCTAAACACTCGGCTCAACACGCGGCAGACTACCTAGTGTTGGTTTTCTGCACGGCGATTGGCGTGGTTTCGAATCCCCAGACGCTTGGCGAGGCTCCAGTTATCATCATTGGGCTGACCGCAACGATGCTCTTCGGGTCGTTTGCCCTGCATATGTTCCTTTGTCGAATCTTTCGGATCGACGTTGACACTGCCATCGTAACGTCGGTAGCCGCCATCCTAGGCCCCGCGTTTGTGCCACCCGTGGCCGCTCGGTTGAAGCGCGAAGACGCTTTGGCATCGGGACTGGCGATGGGTGTGATTGGGTATGCCATTGGCAATTACCTAGGAATCACGATCGGCTTGGCATTCGCCCCCTGAATTCAAAAAAAACTTGTGCTTATTGAACTTAGTTGTTGACACTAATGGATCGCACCTTTAGCTTATCCCCAGATCGACGGCAGGCGCGCATGTTAGCTTGTTGATCCGAGTATTGGCGGCAACGCAGTGGTGAAATATTCGGATCAAAAACGCCAACTTAGCCCTAAAACCGATCTGCGATGAATACTCGAACCGATCAAGGATGAACGATTCGAACGTCGTTTAGCCCGCGTGCAAGACCAAGGACGGTCATCACGCGGGCTTTTTTTTGCCTGAAGCGAGGCGCCAGGTTGAAACCTAGCAGTTTTCGGTTAGGAATATTTAGGCTGGAACAGCCCATGCCGACGGGTGTCAGTTGACTTGGATCAACTGCACATCAAACACAAGCAGGCCCAACGGAAAGCCTTCTTTCCCTTGATAGGCAAGGTCTTGAGGAATCCAAAGGCGACGAACTTCGCCTTCGCTCATCGTTCCCACTCCTTCCTGCCAACCCTTAATCACCTTATCCAGCGGGAAAGTCGCCGGCTCGCCACGCTCCAAGGAGCTGTCGAATCGCTGGCCATCGGTGGTCCAACCAACGTAATGGGCCGTCACGGTCGCTGTCGGGCCGGCCATTTTCCCACCCTCAGTTGGCTGAACCAAAACCTTATATGCCAAACCAGATGGAGTCTGAGTCACGCCTTCTGGCGCCTCAGCGACATCGGCTGGCGCGTCATTCGTCATCGTAAATGCGACCTCTTCAACAGGCGTCGCTAACTCTTGCTTCTGCGTAACGGATTCCTCTTCGACCGGCGGAGTTCCGCCACAAGCAGCCAAAGTCACGATACTTAAAATCATCCAATATTTCATAAACTCATCCTATGTTGCGCTCGATTGATTCGAGCAATTGAGAAGTTGAAAAGGGCTTGATGATAACTTCACCAAGCAGGTCATTTCCCTCGCGCCCGACTCCGGCATAACCCGACATGTACAGAACCCGAAGTCCGGGACGCTGCAAACGAAGACGTTTTGCCAACTGCGTTCCAGACATGTGCGGCATGACCACATCCGTCAAGAGAATATCAATGTTACCGTCGAAGCGCGCAGCGGCCGCCAGCGCTTCTTCTCCCGACCTTGCTGTGAGCACCTGCCAGCCCCGAAACTCCAGAATATTACGCAGGGTCGTCAGCACAAGCGGTTCATCATCGGTGAGTAATACCGTGCGAATCGGCGAATCCGAGATATCGTCTGCCGCCGGGAAAATCATCGTAAAACGCGTCATCTTGGCATCTGCCTCCGCTTGAATCGCGCCGCCCAAATGAATCAACGTCGAGTATGCAGTGGCGAGTCCGATATGGGTTTCACCTTCGACGCCCGACCAAAAAGGCTCGAACAAGTCCTCGACCTCGGCAGCGGTATGCCCCCGACCCCAATCCTCAATGACCACGACCACCCCGGTCTCGGAGACAATCGAGGCAGACTCAACGGCGTTAGCTTCGCGCACAGAGATTTTGAAACGGGCTCCGGGTGGCGGCACTTCTTTGCTGTGCAAAGTCAAATTCACCAAAATCCGGTCGAGCTGCGCCGGGTCTAGCCGAACCTGAGGAGCGGTGTCGATGTGCAGAGTAAAATTGACGTGTTCCCCGAGACTTCGATGCAGCAGATCGCGGAGATGCTCGACTTGATGTCCGATATCGGTGAGCACCGGCGTTCCATTTCTGCGGCGCCCCAGTGCCGTAAGCTTCCGCACGAGGCCCGCAGCGCGGGACGCCGCATCTTGAATATTTACGATATCGTCGAGGGCCGGTGAATCAGCCAAATCACGCGCAGCGAGGTCTGAGTAGCTCAAAATTACGCTGAGAAGATTATTGAACTCATGCGCCACGCCCGAGGCCAAGCGACCCAATGCGTCATATCGTTGGGCGCGGTAGAGGTTTTCTTCGACGATGACCCGTCGTTGTTCTTCGATTTTTTCTCGTGTGACATCACGGGCAATGGTCAGGAAACGTTCCTCGCCCATAATATGTGTTCGTGAGGCTCGAAACTGAAACCACAGCGTCGCTCCATCGCGAGCAAGCAAGGGCCATACGACCGACGATGAGTTGTTCAGCGCGTCCGCCAAAGAAATATTACCGAGGCCTTCGCTGGCCGCGCTTAGACTGTCGAGTGTGCGCCCAATCACTTGTTGGGGTTCATACCCAAGAGCCGACAGGCCGTGATTTGCGGCGACAATCGTGCCATCAATCGCGTGGATGAGAATCAAGTCCGACGCTTTTTCGAAAATCTCACGGTAACTTCGTTCCGACTCCTCAAGGGCTCGGGCGGACTCACGACGAGCTGAGATATCGAACAAAATCGTTCCGACGGCGTGAACCTCGCCGTCGTCACCAAACATGGGGAATTTGGTCCCCAGAAATGCCTGTTCTAAATCGGGCGAAGGTCGGTCAGCCTCAAACACGGACTGGGAAGCAGTTTCAATCACTTGCCGGCGAAGCGCCGCATGATCCATCCAGGGCAAAAAATCATCTGTGAGCTCGCCTTTGAGGTCTTCTCGGTCGCGATCAAACAGCGCTTCAGCAAACGAGTTAGCAATCAAGAAACGACCGTCCCGGTCCTCTAGGAACATCACTGCTGCCGTGGCGTCGAACATGGTCCAAGCTTGGGATTGAGAACGACGAAGTTCAAGCTCCGCGCGGTCGAGGACTGCGAGGTCTTTTTCCAAGTAGCGATTACGCTTTTCGATCTTCGCCTGATCAACCCATAACCCCACCAACCGGTCCCAGGTGCCAGTGTCGACGACTGGTTCGTCTTCGACAAACCAGCAATGTGAAGTACGCCGAAGCTCCCGCCCCTCGCAACGGCCCTGCTCGTCGGCGCCGACTCGCAATCCAATCGCCCCAAACCCAACCCGACCGGCTTCAAGAAGATCTGCGAGGATTGTCACGTTAATCTCCCATCTTCGACCGAAATTTCAGCGTGGGGGGTATTCATCGGGGCGGCCTCATGGGTGACGAGCAACACATGTAGTTTTCGATTTGCCACGGTTTCGTCCGACAGCAGCTGGAGCACGGAGTCTCTTAAATCGGCGTTCAGCGCGCTCAATGGTTCGTCCAATAATAAAACACCTTGAGCAGCTCCCAAAGCCCGCGCGATGGCGACACGCTGACGTTGTCCCCCCGACAGTGAGCGTGGCATCCGACCTAGTAAATCAGCGACTCCGAGCGCTTGGCATGCCCTAGTCGATATTTCCAAATCACCAGCAAGCCGGAGGTTTTCGACCACGCTTAAATGGGGGAACAAAACTGAATCTTGTGGGCACCAACCGACCCTTCGCTGGGCTGGCGGGGTTGCTTCGGTCCAACGTTTGTCGCCGATGTCGATCCGCCCCTGATGGCTTCCGACGCCAGCCAGTGCGCGGATTAGACTGGTTTTCCCGCCACCGCTTGGCCCGCGGACGACCACCCACCGATGCGGACACTCAAATTCGAATCGCCCGGTCCAAAGACCCCGCCGAACCGTAATATTGACCGACCAACCCTCATCCACGTTTCCACTCCATTCGGGAACGCTGCCACGCGTTTGTGCGTTCCCATAACCCCACACAAGCTAAGCTGATTCCCACAGACACCCAAGCGAGCAGGATTGCGTCGTGGTCGCCATCAACAGACTCCAACAACGTGTAGACCGCCAACGGGATCGTTCTTGTGGCGCCCTCTGCGTTCCCAACAAACACAACCGTCGCGCCAAATTCACCCAAGCCCCGGGCAAAAGCGAGTACAGCTCCACCCATAATTCCGGGCGCTGCGAGGGGCAATGCGATCTTTTGAAAGAGCTGACGCCCAGACAGCCCTAACGTGCGCCCCACGTCGTAGAAATCTGGGTCGATGGCCTCGAAGGCGTTGCGGCACGCCAGCACAAAGAGTGGAAAACCAACCACCGCCGCGGCCACGACCGCTCCGGCACTCGAAAAGCTGAGTTCGATGCCAAAGTGCGACAGAAAACGACCGATCGGGGTTTGGCGGCCCAGCAAGCCAAGCAGCGCGTAACCTGTCACCACCGGTGGCAACACCAAAGGAGTCAGCAGCAAAGTAGTGACCAGAGATTTGCCCCGAAACGAAGTTTGGGCGAGCCACCAACCGAACCCAAGCGCGAAAGGAAACGACAATATCAATGCAAGAATCGCGACCCAGAGCCCTCGAAACACCGCATCCTGTAGCGAAACCGCCTGTGAAGGGACCGACTTACCGGCTTGTCCAAACCCGTGTCGACCAAACACTGTTTGGCCATGTTCTCCGATAATCCACTCGTAGAAGGCTTTGGCGTGTGGGCGGTCGGTGAGGCGCGCGACAGGGTAAACGATGGGGTCGTGAGCCGCCGAAGGGATGGGGATTTGGTTGAGCTCAGGCGCCTGAGCAGCGTCGGAAGTGTAGACCACGCCAGCATCGGCCTCGCCGGCACGGACCCAACGAACGACATCACGCACGTTCGAAGCCTCGACAATTTCGTTGGGGCTAACCGAGGCGAACTCCAGCGCCTGCCGTGCATAACGACCGGCCGGGACCTGCGGGCCCGCCAGGGCAAGGCGTTTAACACCAGCCGCATCTGTCCACCCCCCCAGCCTTTGTTTTGAGATAACCGCCAGCCCGTTGGTTGCGGCCAAAGCCCGGTCTTGCAAGGTCACGGTGTTCGCAAGTTCGTCCATCCAGGCCAAGTCAGCGGTGATGACCACATCGGCCGGAGCTCCGCTCTGGATTTGCCGCACAACCAGAGAAGTCGACTCGGCGGTGACAAACACTTGAACCCCGGTATCTTCTTGGTATTCTCGCGCGAGTTCTCCGACGGCATCTCGAGCCGATGCGGGAACAAACACTCGGATGCTTTCGTCGGCGCTGCAGGCCGTGCTTAAGACGGCAATCAACATCACCGAAAGCCCGAACCTCGCCCAATTGGAGCTATGACCGTGTTGCATGCTGGTATCGATCAACGAACACAACTGGGTTCAAAGGCCGTAGAGTCAGCGTTTCGCGGGCTCTCGAACGTGTCAGTGCGTACTCCGATGGCACGACGAGCCTTGGCCGATGTGCGTGTGGTTCGCGACGTACCCTACTCGCATTCGGGGCTTTCTGACCATACGCTCGATGTGTACATGCCCGCGCAGGCCAGCCCAACGCCACTTCCAGTGATGTTTTATGTCCATGGAGGGGGATTTCGAATTCTGTCCAAGGAAACCCATTGGTTCATCGGCGTCGCCTTCGCTCGACAGGGTTTTATCACGGTCAATATCAACTACAGACTTGCACCAACCCACCCTTACCCATCGGCGATTCACGACGTATTTGATGCCTGGGAGTGGACGCTCGAAAATATCCATCGTTACGGCGGCGATCCAACTCGCGTGGTGGTTGCGGGCGAGTCCGCTGGTGCTAACTTGGTCACTGCGCTGAGCGTGGCTGCGTGTGAAGAGCACGACAGTCCACAAGCCCGACACGTTTTTCAGCTGGGTAAATCGCCTGATATTTTGATTGCGAACTCCGGGATGCTGCAGGTCACCGATACCGACCGATTTTTGCGCCGAAAACCGCTGCCAAGTTGGATATTCGACCGAATCGAGGAAGTAGCTACCGATTACCTGGGCGACGAGATCAACCCTTGGTTGGCAGACCCGCTGTGTGCGATCGAAAATCAGGAGTCATTCACTCGTGCCTTCCCCGTGACCTTCGCGTCATCGGGCACAAAAGACCCAATTCTTGACGACACACGACGACTAGAAGCGGCTTTGCGCCGGCATGGACACAAACCCACGGTCCATTATTACCCGGGGGAAGTTCACGCGTTCCACGTGTTCTTGTGGCGCCGGCGGGCCATTCAGTGTTGGCAGGATCAATTCAGGTTTTTAAGAGCGCAAGGTTTCTAGCGTGCGAACACGAAGTCAGGCCCGAACACGGCTCGATCCAAGTCGACGCTAATCGGGCAATGGTCGGAGCCCAACACCGACGCATGAATCTCGGCATCCCGGACGAATTCGTGGGCTCCAGGTGAGGCCAGGACATAATCGATTCTCCAGCCGACGTTGCGGGCGCGGATTCCCTGTCGCTGGGACCACCACGAGTATCGCCCTTCCACATCGCCGTGATGTGCCCGGAACGTATCGACCCAGCCGTCCTTCAACCAAAGGCCAAACGCCTCGCGTTCTTCGGGACGAAATCCGCTGGTTTTGACGTTATCCTTGGGTCTAGCGAGGTCAATTTCGGCGTGGGCGGTATTGAAATCCCCCATCACAAGGATGCGCCCTCCGTTTTGAACCTCGGGCAGAAGTCGCGTGCGAAGGTGATCGTAAAAAGCCAATTTATAAGGAATCCGGCTCAGGTCGCGATTCTTGCCGCTGCCGTTGGGAAAATACACATTCCAAATCTGGAGCTCACCAAAATGGGCGACCTGAACACGGCCTTCGTTATCGAAGTCTTCGACACCAAGCACTCGTTCTACGCGGTCTGGAGTGTGGCGCGAATACAAGCCGACGCCGCTGTATCCCTTTTTCTGAGCGGAGTGAAAATGCGTAAACCATCCCTCGGGCTCACGAACTTCGTCTGGCAATTGATCCTCCTCTGCACGCACTTCCTGCACGCCAATCACCGCTTCAGGATGCAGGGCAAGCCACTCCAAAAAGCCTTTTTTGGCCACCGACCGAAGACCGTTAATATTCCACGAAAGGACTCTTACAGGCGCATCATTCATCAAAATACCGAGCTAAGACTGCCGCCAAGGTATCGCGCCGTCGGGGCAAGTCAACCTCGACGAAAGGCGCATAATCAACTATCAATTGCGGGGAATTTGGAGTGAGAACGCTATGACGAAAATCGGAAGAAATGACGCCTGCTGGTGCGGCAGTGGGAAAAAATACAAACAGTGTCACCTGAGCAGCGATGCTGACGGAAAGACCGCTCCGATGACGGGAACGGTACAAGCCGGAAAACTCTCGCCGATTCGGACCGTCCCTGCAGAAATCAAGCGTCCTGAGTATGCAGATTCAGGCAAAGCGTCGCGAAAGCGCTTGAGTTGCCTCAAGACCACCCAAGACGAAATCCGTCGCATGCGCGTCGCGTGTGAGGCCGCCCGAAAGGTGTTGGACACAACGATCGCCGCAGTGCGTCCGGGCATCACGACCGACGAACTCGATCGCATCGCGCACGAGACCACGATTGGTCTGGGCGCATACCCTTCGACGTTGAACTACCAAGGTTACAAGAAAAGCATTTGCACCTCGATCAACGAGGTTGTGTGCCACGGAATCCCTGACGACCGACCCCTAAAAAACGGCGACATCGTTAATGTCGACGTGACGGTCTACATCGATGGCATGCACGGCGATTGCTCAGAAACAGTTTACGTGGGCGAGGTCGATCCTGAAGCGGAACGACTGGTTAAGGCCACGCACGAAGCCATGATGGCCGCGATCGAAGAGGTCCGCCCAGGGCAGCCTTTTTACGTGATTGGCCGAGCGATCGATGAGGTCGCCAAGAAATATGGCTACAGCGTCGTGCGCGATTTCACCGGTCACGGCATCGGGTCGCTCTTTCATATGGACCCACAGGTTTTGCACTATTTCACTCCTCGGATGAGCGAGCGGATGCAAGCTGGGATGACGTTCACCATCGAGCCGATGATCAACGAAGGCACGTGGCGATGCAGCGTTTGGCCAGACGACTGGACCGCGGTGACCAACGACTTGAAACGCAGTGCCCAGTTCGAGCACACAGTATTGGTGACCGAAACCGGTCATGACATCCTGACGCACGGAACAGGAACTCCTTGGTTCATGAAAGAGGCGATCGCCTAATGTCGTTGAAACTTGGCCCATTTGCTCTCGAGCAACGCCTCGCACGTGGCGGTATGGGTGAGGTTTGGCAGGCACACCATATCGGCACCGAAGCCAAAGCCGCGGTCAAATTGCTGACCGGGCCAAAAGCCGACGAAGCCGAGTATCAGAACGAGTTTCGACGCGAAGTCCAGAGCACCGCGCGGCTCGACCATCCAAATATCATTCGAATCTTCGACTACGGCACGCTGCCCGATGACGCGGATAAAGCCGGACTGGTCGCTCGGCTTCCCTATTATGTCATGGAATTTTGCGAGCACGGATCGCTGCAGAATAAGCTCTCCGAACTGACCTGGGAAACCACGCGAGAGGTCTTGCACACGCTTCTTGTCGCGCTGGCGCACGCGCATGCGCGCGGCGTGATTCATCGCGACATCAAACCCGCAAATATCCTTGTCCGCGACAGCACAGGCGGACAGGTTCTGCTCACCGATTTTGGCATCGCCCACGCGACCGACCGCGCGACACGAACTGACGGCGCAGATCTGACCTCGCGAAGCGTCGAAGACGCCACCGGCACTCCCAAGTATATGGCCCCTGAACAATTCATGGGCCGTTGGCGAGATTACGGTCCGTGGACCGACCTTTACGCGGTTGGAATCCTTGCATTTCAGATGGTTAGTGGGACCTCTCCGTTCACAGAAGTCAATTTCATGATGTACGCCATGGCGCACATGAATAAGCCTTTTCCTGAGCTTGTGCCTCGTTTTCAGATCCCGGTTGGATTCGAAGACTGGGTCCGTAAGATGACCAACAAAACCGCAAGCGCCCGTTTTCAGCATGCGGCTGACGCAGCTTGGGCGTTGGCAAATCTGATCGACCCAGCCCACCCATCTACGCGGTCGGAAATTGTCTCGGAACCTAGCGAACAAGAGGTCGCCGCGGAAGACGAGACCATGGACACCATCATGGAAGATGCCGTGTCGACGAGTTGGAAGATCTCGGAAATGCCCCCCGAGCGGGCAAAAGCGCCAGAAGAAGGACACTCCCGACCCCCCATCCCGCTGACCTGGCAGCTTGCCGAACAAGAGGCGGAGTTTCGCCCAATGCCTGGCGCTGGGCTTGGTTTGCTGGGCATTCGTCCGTCGCCGTTTACGGGCCGTGATCACGAACGCGAAAAACTCTGGGAAGCGCTTCAGCAAAGCCAAACTGAAACCCGATTGGTGATCATTGATGGAGAGAGTGGCTGCGGCAAAACGACCCTCGCCCAGTGGTTGGCTTTTCACGCGGCCGAATGCGGCGCATCAACCGTGCTTTACACCAGTCACGACGCACGCCCTGGGGCCCGCCACGGCTTAGGATGGATGCTCGCCTCATATTATCGCACGGCAGGACTACCAGCGGAGGAAACGCTGGCACGAGTGCGCACGTTTTTCGATGTGGGTAAGGTCCCTCACGCAGACCTGCAAGCGAGGGCGTTAACCGAGATCGTGCGGCAGCATTTCTCGACCTCAGAGGCCGATAACGACGTCCCTGTTCTGCAGATTGCGTCCCCGGCTGCGCGTCACGGTTTTGTTCTGAAGGCCCTGATCCACGAAGCCGAAAAACGACCGGTTCTGGTTTGGCTCGATGACGCCCATTTCGACACCGATACGCTCGCATTTGTGCACTACGCACTGTCCATGCCGCTTGGGGATATTCCGCTACTCTTCCTGTTGACGACCACCCGCGATAACTCGTCCACGGAGGCGCGCGAATATTTAGACGCGCTTGCAGAACACCAACGATGCACCTCGATCGCCCTGCCCCAGCTGGATTACGAGACGATCGCTATCGTATTGGAGCGCATGGGACTTGATGATGAGGTGGCTCAGCAGGTTACAAAACAATCCGGCGCTAATACACTTTTTGCGATTCAGTTGGTTCAAGACTGGGTGAACCGTGGTGTGTTGCGACTAGAGGGCGCCCGTCTTCATCTAGACGCCACCGAGATTCTTCGGGAATCGCAGGTCACCGACGTGGCCGACGTTTGGCGAAATCAGCTGGATTCGATCGTCTCGACGTTTACGGTGTCGCGCCAGGTGGATGGCGAACATGGCCAACTGTCCATCCCGCCCGAATCGATGTGGACGCTTTTGGAGATGGCCGCGGCGTTTGGGCGCGAGGTCGACCTGGCCGAGTGGTCCACGGCAGCGCCATTGATGGCTGTGCCAGATACGGTCGAGCTGTTTGACGTCTTGGCTGAACGGGGTCTGGGCTCATTACGCGACCATCAGTTCACTTTTGTGAACGACGGACTGCGGCAGATCCTGATCGAATCGTCTAAGACACGGGATACGTGGACCAA
Source organism: Bradymonadaceae bacterium (assembly GCA_037968515.1). Classification (GTDB taxonomy): domain Bacteria; phylum Myxococcota_A; class Bradymonadia; order Bradymonadales; family Bradymonadaceae; genus JBFFMO01. Next base: position 7,203 of record JBBKVQ010000125.1, on the reverse strand, counting down.
AATCAACCGCGTGCTGGCTCGAATGCTGACATCCCGTTACGGACAGGATCATCCAGGTCTCGCGCTGCGTGTGGCACGGCATTTCTTTGAAGCCGGTGATTTTTCGATCGCCTCGATGTGCTTGGACGAGGCGTACACCCGAGCCTTTAGAACCGGCAATCAGGACAAATTGGCAGAGGTCTTAGAGCTGCAAGAGAAATGTCTGGAAGGTGCAAAGAAGGCACCGACTTCGACCTCTTGGGGCGCGCTATGGTTGAAGCAGAGCAAGCTCTTGGTATGGCGCGCCGAGACCGATCTTCGCGACGAAGGACTGCGTTTGTTGGAGGGCGCCGAGGCGATCGCACGAGGAAAATCAGCCAGACAGTTGCTCGCGAAAGTGTTGAACACCAAAGGCTGGCTGGCTGATCTTAACCAAGACTGGGACCTCGGGATCAAATCGCTGAATGAAGCCATCGATGTCGCGCCCGACAACGTCGAACGGGCCATTGCCCATCGACTTTTGGGCCACCTCTACGCGCAGAGCGGCGCTGATATGCAAGCCTCGCGCGAACACTATACCCAGTCTGCTGCCCTGACGCGTGATCCGTTGGACACGTTTTCAGCCCATCAGGGCCTCTTCTTTTGTGACCGTGCGGCGAACGACTTGGACGGAGCCGAACGTCATTTGCTGGCATCGAGCGCAATCGCCGAAGAAAACGGCCTCATGCTGGGCATGGCATTTGTGCACGAAAACGGTGCGATCTTAGCCGCAAGCCGCGGGAACTGGGAAGCGACCTTGCCAGCGCTGCATAAGGCTCTAGCTCTTCACGAGGTCCTCGGCCCGAAGTCACCACCGGCAAATTTGGCGCGCAGCCAGCTCACCCGGGCGTACATCATCAATGATGAACTCGACTTGGCTCGCAAGATGTTTCAAGGTCTGACGGTCGAAACTCAGGCCACAATGCCAGACGTTCAAGCGTTTCTTATGTTGGCAGAAAATAAGGACATCAACCTTGAGTTACGGGCTCTACTGGCGGCGATCCCTGCCGGTGAACCGCTTACTGACGCCGTGTTGTCCAAGATCGCTGAGCACTAGCAGCCTTGTGGGAATCAGCCACGACGTGCTAATTTTTTCGCGCACCAAAACCATTGGCCACAGGCGCTCAAAATGGCGGTTGAGCTCGGTCCCTTCGAGATAACAGAACGGTTCGCCACAGGCGGTATGGGAGAAATCTGGAAGGGGGTCCACCTCGAACAGAACGTCCCCGTTGCGATCAAAGTCATCACGGGGCCGAACGCGCTGTTGCCGTCCTACCAGGATGAATTTCGACGCGAAGTTCAGGCCGTTGCGCGACTAAATCATCCCAATATTGTGCAGGTTTTCGACTACGGAATCCTGCCACAAACCGTGGAAGCCCTGCCGGGCTTGTTGCCCAAAAGCCCATATCTGGTCATGGAATACGCCAGCAAGGGTTCGTTGGCCTCGCAGATGGAGCCAGTCAACTGGCGTGATTTGAAGAATATCCTGATGGCGGTCTTGGGCGGGCTGTCCCACGCCCATGCACGCGGCTTGGTGCATCGCGATATCAAGCCAGGAAACGTGCTCTTGGGCAGCCTTCACGAAACTCCTCCACGGATCATCTTGACCGACTTTGGGGTCGCTCATGTCGTGGACTCAAATACTCGCACCGACGCGATGGATTTGACGTCTCGGAGCACCGAGGAGGCCTCGGGAACGCCTCGTTATATGGCGCCCGAACAGTTCATGGGAAAATGGCGAGACTACGGCCCGGGCACCGACCTGTATGCGGTTGGAATCATGGCCTATCAACTCGCCAGCGGTGAGCTGCCCTTTAAGGGCGGCACGTTCATGATGTTGGCGATGGCGCATATCAACACAGAGATGCCCGAGCTCACGCCGCGAATCGCTGTCCCCGATGGGTTCAGCGATTGGATTCGACGCATGACGATGAAAAAGCCGGGAGACCGCTTCCAATCGGCAGCAGACGCAGTTTGGGCACTGACGCAACTCAATGATTCGTTGTTGCTGTTCAGCGAACTCAGCAATATCGCGGGCGGATGGGACGACTCGGAAGACGACAACTACGACAGCACCGATGTTCTGCCGACGCGTATCGATTTCGCCCTGCCCGAGGCGTTGCGGATCTTCACGATGAGCCGCACTGCGCAGCACCAGAAGCGATACGCCGACGCCCCTTCGCTGCCACTCACCTGGCAAGAGGCCGAACCACCTCAGCAACATTTGTCGCTGGTCGGCGCGGGATTAGGCCTTTTTGGTCTGCGTTCGATTCCAGTGGTCGATCGCGAAGAGATTCGCCAGACGCTCTGGGAGTCTTTTAAGACGGTCTATTTGGATGGGAAACCCAAGGCAGTGGTCCTCAAAGGCCTTGCTGGATCAGGTAAATCGAGGCTCGGAGAATGGCTGTCTCAGTTCACCGAAGAAATCGGTGCATCCTCGGTGCTGCACACGACTCATGCGGCGATACCCGGTGTGATGCATGGACTTGGCTGGATGCTGACGCGGCATTTTCGCTCCGCTGGGCTTTCGGCGGACGATATGCGGGACCGCGTGGAGACGTTCCTCAAAGACGCAGGATCTGACGACGAGTATGAGGTGCGCGCCCTGACCGAAATCATGCGCAACCATATCGTCGACACCCAAACCTCTCAATTTATCCGGTTCACTTCGGCGGATCAGCGTTATGTGATCGTACAGAGGGTGCTTGAGCGGTTGGCAAAACGACGTCCACTGGTCGTGGTCCTTGACGATGCTCAGTACGGCTGGGATTCGATCGAGTTTGTCGCTCACACTCTGAAATCGATTGATACGTCAGCCCCGATTTTGTTTGTGTTGGCGGTTCAAGAGGAAGCTCTTGGTCAACGTGACGAGGAGATCGACGCGCTCAAGAACCTGCTTTTGCTGCCAAGCGCAGTCGAAGTGGCCGTGCCGCCTCTGGCCCACGATCACATCATGGAATTGGCGACCAAACACCTTGGATTGCCCGAAAATCTTGCGACGGATATCGCGCGACGCTCGGCCGGCAGCCCGCTGTTTGCGGTGCAACTTGTCGAGGATTGGGTCAAACGCGGGATTCTTGTCATCGAAGGCGCGCACCTGGTTTTGCGAGCCGGTGAAACAGCGACGTTCCCTCAGGATCTCTCGGCGATCTGGGAAAGCCGTATCGACTACCTGATCGACCAGCTGTCGAAGCCAACTCAGCCGACCGATGGTCGTGTTGGGATCGCTGCAGACCCGAAACGCGTGAGGGCAACCATCGAGATTGCCGCGGCTCTGGGTCAGGACGTTCAGATCCGCGAATGGGAACTGGCATGCAACCGAGCAGGTGTCCAAGTCGTCGCTGGAACGATCGATGAATTGGTTCGCCTGCGTTTGGCCACTTGCCCACCCGGCAGCGAGAACTTCTCGTTCATCAATAAGCAGCTCCGCGACGTCTTGATCGATTCGGCCAAGGCCGCCGGCCGATCAAACTCGCATAATTCCGTCTGCGCTCAGGTTCTGATCTCGCTTTACGAAGACGATCTGCCCGGATTAGCACTTCGAGTTGGACGGCATTTCCTTGAAGCCCGTTCATTCATGTTGGCGTTGACGTGCCTGGAAGGCGCTTACCAGCGCGCGCAGGGCGCTCCTGAGCAACGAGACACCGGGGAAATTATCGACCTTGTCGAAGACACGTACCGGGCGATGAATCTTCGAGAAAGCGATCCAAGATGGGCCGAAATCTGGGTTCGTCGTGGAGTCCCGCTGATCTACAGCGAAGATCCGGTCCTCTTCCAACAGGGAATCGACCTGCTCGCTCAGGCCGAAAAAGTCGCTCGTGCAGGGGGTAATCGCCCGATTTTGGCGAGCATCTTGCGGGCTCAAGCGTGGGCCTCGGTCTATTCGCGAGTATTTGACGAGGGTATGCAAAAGATCGACGAGTCGTTGTCGATGGTTTCCGGCGACCCTTTTGCTCAAGCATCCTGCCACAGGACACGCGGGCATATCCTTTACCATCAAGGCAAATCCCTTGAGGCGGAACCTGAATTCCTGAAGACGATCGATCTGGCGCCAGACAGCGTCCATGCCGTCTGGGCTCGGCTTCAGCTGGGCGATTGTGCCTCGCGAACCGGGCGTCTAGAAGAAGCCCAACAAGCCTACGATACAGCACTCAAGCAAGCGAAAGACATGGCGATTGTCATGGCCGAAGCACAAGTTTACGAGAGCGAAGGCGGCCTCAAGATGCAACTTGGGGACTTCGACGGCGCCGAGGCTAAATTTCGTGAAGCCCTGCGGATCCGAGAGCTTCTGAGCGGAAAATCGTCGTTGCAAACTCGCGGTCGAGAATTTGTTGCCAGGGTTTTACTGGCACAAACCCGCTTCGACGAGGCCAACGAATTGCTCGATGGTATTCGGTCCCGTTTGGATAAGGGGTCGCGAGCCTTATTTGTGCATCCCCATGACGCGCAGCTGGTTTGCGCAGCAGCGCGCGGTGATTGGAAGGCGTGGGATTTATTGCTCGAGCCGGCGACCCATTTCGAACATGTGACTCCTGAGTTCACCCATATCTTCACTTTGGCGCTAGCCAAGGCCCTGGCCGCCCATGCCAAACAAGAGGATCGCGCCGTAGCACTTCAGGCGGCAATCGACGTTCTCACCACCGTGGACTTGATTGAGGCCGCTCAAAAGGTTGTTTCATTGGTCGCCATGATCGAGGAAATGCCAGCGATTCCATCGCCACTCGACGAGCAAATGCTGAGCGAGGAGTCCGAACCCGAGGTTTTCGACGTCCCTGAACGCGGCGTCGTGAACTACGAGGACGCGCTTGCCGCGATGAACGACTCGTCTGGCCAATTCGAGCCCTATCACGATGATTATTACGATGATTCCGAGGGCGAGGAGTACACCGAGGCCCAGTCTCTGGGTGACCAAGCTTTGGGTGACCAAGATCTCGAAAGTGATTCCGCAAAGAAATTAGGTCTTCCTGATGTTGGTGATCTCGACGATATGAACCTCGATTCGGACGACGACGCGGAAAACGACCAGCAGGACGTTCAAGACGAATTGGACGAGCTCGAACAGCTTGAAGTCCCCTCAGGGTCTCGACTTAAGGCTGTTTCCACCACACGTTCAGACGAACAAACCAAAATCGAAGACGAGCCAGATGGGTTGACATGAAATCGCGGGCGTATTAATTGCCGCCCAGATTTCAACAATTGATGGCGTCGGTCATCGACGCACAACCCACGGGTATTATTATGAAGAATCTTATCGCTCTGCTTCTTATCGCCGGTCTTGGTTCAGCTTCATGCGGAAGCGCACCAGCAGTTCCAGACACTGATAATATGCAGGCAGAAGCTGACAAGGCAGCTGCTGAAGAGCAAGCCAAGGCAGAAGCAGAAGCAGCTGCTGCTGCAGAAGCAGAAGCCAAAGCAGCGTTGACTTTCGACATCGTCGACACAGCACTTGCTGCTGGTACGTTCAACACACTTGCGCAGGCACTCACCGCGGCTGAACTCATTGAAACCCTCAAGGGTGAGGGTCCATTCACTGTTTTCGCTCCTACGGACGCAGCATTCGCAATGATTCCAGGCGAGACTCTGACTGCCCTTCTTAAGCCAGAAGGAAAAGAGAAGCTCAAAGGAATCCTTACCTACCACGTCGTGGCCGGTAAAGTGATGGCAGCTGACGTCAAGGCAGGCGAAGTGGCAACGGTCAATGGCGCAAACGCTGCGATCACAATCGATGAAGAAACCGGCGCAGTGACCTACGGAGGCGCTACCGTGACTCAGACCAACATCAACTGCACCAACGGCGTGATCCATGTCATCGACGCAGTGGTTATGCCTCCAGCTTCTGCAAAAGCAAAAGCGAAAGCCGCTAAGAAATAATCCGGGATAACCCGATTTTCGTGACCGACTTGGTCATACTCACAAACGCCGCAATTCGCGGCGTTTTCTGTTTCTGGAGTGTTTATGGGACAGCGTCGCCTGCGCCGCCACGAACTGGATCGAGCTGAAGCACTCGCCGAACGAATCGCTGACGGCCAGTCGATCGCAGGTTGGATCATTCAGGGCATTAATCTGAAAGACCAGATCCTGCCCGCTGACCTGCACAGCACGCTTTTCATCGGCTGCACGTTTCGTGATGACGCTCACCAAAACTCGCTACGAGCCCGTGGCGCCGATATCTTCCCAGAGTTCGACAATCTACCCTACGAGCCTTATCGCGCGCGTCTGTACACCGTCGGCGAGCTGCTGGAGGGCATACCGGACGGGTACGTCCACAGCCGCGATTTCAAGATATTTAAACATTTCGACCAACAAAGAAATCACAGCATGGGAGTCCCGATCCGGGAAGCGCTCGCTCAACGTTTGCACGACCATGCCATCGACGATGCGCTGGACGAGGTCATAAGTGATCTTGCCCGCAAAGGAGTGGTGGGCGTGATGGGTGGCCATAGCGTTCGGCGTGATGACCCCTATTACCGCAAGGTGGCACACACGGCTTGGTTGTTAACCCGAGCTGGCTATCTGGTCGCAAGTGGCGGAGGGCCAGGCATCATGGAGGCGGCAAACCTTGGCGCTTACCTCGCAAGCTACGACGACGAAGCCGCAGTCGATGCTGCCATTGCCATCTTGGCTGTGGCGCCGCTTTTCGATGGCGGTCAGCAAGAAGGAACGCTCGAGTACCTCAATGCCATCGAAGACTACGTCGGAATGGCTCGTCAGGTCTGTTCGACCTTCTTTGGCCCGGGATCGGAGGCGAATGCCACAAGGTTTAGCCGCAAAAGTTCGATGCCCGCCGAAAGCCTGGCCATCCCCACGTGGTTCTATGGGCATGAGCCCACCAATCTGTTTGGTTTGCAGGTCGCGAAGTACTTCTCGAATTCCTTAAGAGAAGACGGCCTACTCGCGCTCAGTGACGCAGGCGTGATTTACGCGCCCGGCAGTGCAGGAACGCTACAAGAGGTGTTCATGGACCTTGCCCAAAATCACTACGCGACATTCCGGGTCCGAAGCCCGATGGTGTTTCTGGGTTCCCAGGCCTATCAAGAGATTTACTCACTCATTGACGGTTTTGTGGCTCGGCGTGGTATGTCGGATGTCTACGGCGACATGATCACGATGCTGGACGAACCTGATGAAATTCTGGCATTTATCGAGTCACACCCTCCCCGGCCCCGCATTGAGAAAAAACCCCTC
>JBBKVQ010000124.1:0-3986 GCA_037968515.1 Bradymonadaceae bacterium | reverse complement strand
GTGCTGCGCGAAGGCAATTCCGATCGCCGCGCTCCAAAAGCCGTCAAAGAGTTTGCCCGCAAGCATCCTCATTCAATGGGCAAATGGTCGGCTGATTCGAAGACCCATGTCTCGACAATGAAGTCGGGCGATTTTTACCATAATGAAAAGTCGGTCACGCTTGGTGCTGCCACAACCGTGCAGATCAAACACATCGCCGCAGATGGCACCGCCACTGTGCTGAAAGATGGTCTGAAATTGCTGGAAGGCGAAATCATTGACGGCACTTTCATCAGCAAGAAGGGCCTGATTTCGTTCCTCGATTCGCAGGTTGATGACGCACGAAATCAGGGCGTTTTGTTCTCGCTGCACATGAAAGCAACCATGATGAAGGTCTCTGACCCCATCATCTTTGGTCATGCCGTAAAAGTGTACTTCAAGGACCTGTTTGCCAAGCACGGCGCGACCTTCGCAGAGCTTGGTGTCGATGTGAAAAACGGTTTCGGAGACCTTGTTTCGCGTCTTCCTGAGCTGCCTGCGGACAAGCGCGCGGCGATCGAAGCCGATATCAAGGCCATCTACGCAAGCGGTCCTTCGCTTGCGATGGTGGATTCCGACAAGGGAATCACCAACCTGCACGTGCCAAGCGACGTGATCATCGACGCTTCAATGCCTGCGATGCTTCGTACTTCGGGTTGCATGTGGAATGCCGAAGGCAAACTGCAAGACACCAAGGCCGTGATTCCAGACAGCAGCTACGCGGGCGTTTATCAGACCGTGATCGACTTCTGTAAAAAGAACGGTGCATTCAATCCTTCGACGATGGGCAGCGTGCCAAACGTTGGTTTGATGGCTCAAAAGGCTGAAGAGTACGGCTCGCACGACAAAACCTTTGAAATCAAAGCCGACGGCGTGGTGCAGATTGTCGACGCCCACGGCAAAGTTCTGATGGAGCACAACGTTGAAGCAGGAGACATTTGGCGCGCCTGCCAGACCAAAGACGCGCCTGTGCGCGACTGGGTCAAGCTTGCCGTCAATCGTGCACGTCTCAGCAACACTCCTGCTGTGTTCTGGCTGGACAAGGGCCGTGCACACGATGCGCAGCTGATCGCGAAGGTTGAGACCTACCTGAAGGAGCACGACACCGACGGGCTTAATATCCAAATCATGACCCCGGAAGAAGCGACTCAGTTCTCGCTTGAGCGCATCATCAAGGGCGAAGACACGATTTCGGTCTCGGGCAATGTGCTTCGTGATTATCTGACCGACTTGTTCCCAATTCTGGAGCTCGGAACGAGCGCCAAGATGCTGTCGATCGTGCCGTTGATGGCCGGTGGCGGACTCTTCGAGACAGGCGCTGGTGGCTCGGCTCCTAAACATGTCCAGCAGTTCCTGGAAGAAGATTATCTTCGCTGGGACTCGCTCGGCGAATTTTTGGCGCTCGGTGTCTCATTCGAACATTTGGCCGAACAATTCAGCAACAAGAAGGCTGGAGTTCTGGGCAAAACCTTGGACGAAGCCACCACTCAGTACCTCTTGAATAACAAGGGACCAGCCCGCCGTGTGGGCGGAATCGACAATCGTGGAAGTCACTTCTACGTTGCGATGTATTGGGCGCAGGCTCTGGCCGCGCAAACCGATGATGCTGAGCTGAAAGAGCGTTTCACTGGTGTCGCGCGTGCGTTGACCGAAAACGAAACCAAAATCGCCGCAGAGCTTATCGCAGTTCAGGGCAAGGCATTGGATATCGGTGGTTATTTCCATCCGAATGACGAATTGGCCACTAAGGCGATGCGCGCGAGCGCGACCTTGAACACGATCATCGACGCAATTTAAGCGTCGACTCGACAAGATAACCCGGCGTGATGCCGGGTTTTTTTTTGAAATGATTCAGGAACGAGTCTTGGCGGGACGCATCCTACACCCATCTGTGCAGGAGAACTCATGACGGCAATCGTCGAGATGAAAGCAGTTACCAAAGATTACCCACTTGGTAAGACCGTGGTTCGGGCGTTGCGCCATGTGGACCTGACCATTCAGGCCGGCGAGTTCACGGCAATCGCAGGGCCTTCGGGAAGCGGTAAAACGACGGTCCTTAACATGATTGGGTGCATTGATGTGCCGTCTTCCGGGCTGGTCCGAGTTGCCGGAGCCGAGACCGCCAAGATGAACGATAAGCAGCTCACCGACCTGCGCCTGCACACGATTGGATTCATCTTCCAGAGCTTCAACTTGATTGGGGTCTTGAACCTGTTTCAAAACGTCGAGTTTCCGCTCTTGTTGCAGGGCGGGCTGACCAAGGAAGAACGCCATAAGCGGGTGCTCGAGATGATCGACAAGGTCGGGCTGACCCCTCAACTCAAACAGCGTCCCAGCGAGCTTTCAGGCGGGCAGCGCCAGCGTGTTGCCATCGCGCGGGCCTTGGTGACTCGCCCCAAAATCGTGCTCGCGGACGAGCCTACAGCCAACCTCGATTCAACAACGGGTTACTCGATTATTGAGCTGATGAAAGAGATCAATCACAAGGATAATACGACGTTCATTTTTTCGACCCATGACCACAAGGTAATGGAGCACGCCGACCGGGTGATCGAACTTCTTGATGGTGCGACGGTTTTACCCGGCCAAGAATCGATTGGTGAGGTGTGAATATGGACCGCATCAAGATGCTCACGCTTTTGGCGCTGCGCACGATGGTCAGCCATCGCGTCAAAAACACCATCGTCGGTTCCATCATGATCTTTGGAACGATGCTGGTGGTGGTGGGTACGTCGCTGCTCGATAGCATCGAGGCCGCGATGCAGAAAAGCATTACCTCAAGCATTACCGGCGACGCGCAAGTGTACGCGTCCGATGCCGAGGATAAATTGGCGATTTTTGGACAGATGGGAGGCGGCGACGATATCGGCGAGATCGAGGATTACGCCAAAGTCGAAAAGACGCTGCTGGCCATGCCTAACGTCAAAGCGGTCGTGCCCATGGCGCTTGGTAATGCGGCTTCGTTTGGCAAGAGCGAGTTGGACCGAGTTCTGTTCTCTCTGCGACAAGCGGCGCGAGACAAAGACACCGCGATGTTGTCTCAAAAACAGGCCCATGTACGGCAGATCGCGAGTTTGATGTTGGAAGAAAACACCAACGCCGCCGAAATCAGCACCGATCCCGAAAAGCTCGCCGACGAAAGGGCTCAGATTCAGACCGTGATGGGCGACGATTTTTGGCAGGGTTTTGAGCAGAACCCCGAGCCGCAGTTGGAGTTCTTGGACACTCGCCTGGCGCCCCTATCGACCGAAGGTCGCTTGCTTTACGTGCGGTACATTGCAACCGACCCAGAGCTTTTTGTGAAGTCTTTTGACCGTTTTCAAATCGTCGACGGCACGATGATTCCTGAAGGCAAACGCGGCATTTTATTTTCGAAACGCTATTACGAGATGCAGGTGAAAAACCGCGTTGCGCGCGAGCTGGACGCCATAAAAAAGGATGTCGACGCGGGCGGGGTTATCGCTACGGACGAGGTGCTGAAGAATCGAATCGACCGGCTGTCACGGCTTTCGTCGGTGGTGGTATTTCAGCTCGATGCCGAGGAAACGCCGCTCGTGTTTAACAAGCTCCAGAAGATTTTGCCCCAGACCAAGGGCGGGATCGACGAGCTGATGACCGAGTTCCTGAAGGTCGACGACACAACGCTGTCGGACCGATACGCTTACTTTTACAAAGAAATCGCGCCCATGATCGACGTTTACGATATCGGCGTAGGTGACGAGATGGTGCTGCAATCCTTCACAAAGAGTGGCTATGCCAAGTCAGTGAAGGTCAAAATCTGGGGCACGTTCAACTTCCGCGGGCTCGAGACCTCCGACCTTGCCGGCAGCACGAATATCATGGACTTGGTAAGCTTCCGGGCGCTTTACGGCAAGATGACTGCCGACCAGCGCGAGGAGCTTTCGACGATCAAGGCCGAGGCTGACGTCCAAGCTGTGACGGCTGAGAACGCCGAGGAAACGTTGTTT
>JBBKVQ010000123.1:0-19353 GCA_037968515.1 Bradymonadaceae bacterium | reverse complement strand
GAATTCCAACAAGGCCTATTTGGCCGAGATGGAAAAAAAAGGCGCACCAGGCATTCCAACCCTGATGGTAGACCAGGTCACACCCGCCCATATTGCCAAAGCATTTCAGAAATTCGGCTGCCAGAAACTCGTCATCAAGCCACAGATTGGCGGCGGCGCCTGGCGGCAGGTTTTGCTGTCCAAAGGCGACCCCTACCCCAGCGCTGACGTCTTGCCCCCTGCTACGGCGATATTGCAGCCTTTCCTTCCCAGCGTTCAGTCCGAGGGAGAATATTCTTTCCTTTATTTTGGCGGACACTTCTCTCATGCATTGCTAAAGACCGCCGCTAAGGGCGACTACCGCATTCAGTCTGCCTACGGGGGCAAAGGGGCCGCCTACAGGCCCACGCCAGGCGAGTTTGAAACAGTACGGCGGATTCTAGACAGCCTCGATTTTGAGCCGCTCTACGCGCGTGTGGATTTGCTGCGTGGTTTGGACGCAGAGCTCAAACTCATCGAATTGGAAATGATCGAGCCCTATCTCTACCTGTCTTTTGCCGAAGGAGAAGCTGCGGAAAATCGCGGGGCCCTAATGCTTGCCCGAGCGCTAAAAAAGAGGTTGGTCCAGTGATGACGCTCCGACGACCAACGCCGATGCAGGTACGACATGCAATTTACTCCTGCTTGCGATCGCGGAGGGCACACCTTCGAAGCCGCTGAATTCGGCGCTGTGCGCCTCGAACCTCTGGCAGCGCTTCAGGAAGGAGTTCAACATCTGGTCCACGACCACTAAAGAACGCTAGAAGGTCCAACCGTAGCCACAGATCAGACCAGCGAGTTCCTCCGACCAGATTCCAAACTCACATTGGTAAAAATTATCGTCGGAAATATGCCAATCCGTCACCAACGTTACGTCGATCAAATCGTCGGTCAGGCCCGCCCCAATCTTGGCACCAAAATAGACCGAATCGACCCAAACACCCCACCCTAATCGTCCCTTCGCGGCGAAAGTCGAATAATTATCCTTGGTAGAATTTGGCTTTGTCGCAAATGAAATAGGCAACACCGTCAACGCTAATTCGGCCCGAAACCCCAACGGAAACTGATACCCAGCCCTCGCACCCAAAGCTGGGCCCCACGTCTCCCAAGGTGAATCCGTGAAGATTTGCACGCTCTCACCCACGCCCGCCATTACAGAAATATAGGGCCAAAGATCGAGCCAATGCGTGTCTTCGCGCCAATTCGTTTCCGTCAAAGTTGTGCGCTGTCCTAACGCCAAGGTCGGCCAAAGAATCATCGCGCTGACGACCAGCCAGCTTGTAAACATAGAATTCCGCATTCATTGCCCTGGGTACCAAACCCCAATTTGTGGCGCCAAATCCGCGCCAATAAGGGTCGTATCAAAAGCCGAATCGATCGAGAGGTATCCGATGGCCAACGAAATATCCACGTAGCCGAGCTTCCATTTTGGCCCAGCATCGATGCGCATATTCAGGCCGCTGTTGTTGCCGCCCACCGCCGCAAAAACCTAAAAGTCCGCGATTTCGGTGCCAGGAAACACATCGCAACGTCCCGGCGGCCCAAAGTTCGTCTCCAAAATCTCGCCCGTCACCAAAGCGATTCCAGGCGCCCATGGCCCCGCCCCAGATAAAGGCGAAAATATTATAATCGACGACCAACGAGACACCGTCATCGGGCTCCGGGAACGCGTTGGTGTAGGGCAACCCAACCGAAAAATCGTCGAGCGGATCGGCGTAAGCACGTGCGATACGTCAGCATCACCAGTAGTGGACATTATCGCACACGGAACCCAAGCGCAAAACTTGGTTTCACAAGGCACATAACACCTCTGAAGCCACTGATATTCATCGATTATTTCCACCCGCACTGTAAGATTACATCTCTATCTACCAATACCCTTCGAACACCAAAAACTTTTATTTCCGCACCACCAAAGGGCGAGCCCAAAAACGTAAATATGTCGGGAATGTGCGGGCATTGTAGGTGTGTTTCTCATCTACATAACGCAAAGAGGAGGAACCATGCGCCCGATCCAGTTAGACGAAGCAATTCGTTTGGTCAGAAGCAGTGCGACCATTTTTTCACAAACAACCGTCAACATGTTGGAGTACATGGCACAGTTCCACGCCATTACTCTGCACGAGACCCCAATCTTTGAGCGCGAATTTGACGTGAAAGGCATTCACATCATGTCGCACCGATTGGTCACCAAACGGCTCTATCAGTGCGAACGCACCGAAAGCCCGGGCATGTTGATAGCGCTTGACGACGTCATCGCTCAGCACGTGTTTCTGAGCGGACCAGCCCTTGTCACCGGCACCTTTGGAGTGTCCGGAAACATGGTTCTGGAATCTCACGGCGAATGGGGACTGTACGTCGAAGGCGACCTTCGCGTGGACACGCTGATCGAGCTGCACCACGACATTGAAGTAGCAGGTGAAATGACGGCCCGACACATCTACCGCCGTGGCCACAACACGGCAAAACTATCGCCCAAATACGTCTGCGAGTTTCAGGGTTCGGACTATCCCGACCACGCCCGGGTGATCTCCGGGGCGCTTTCCGGTGAGCAGGTCATGGTCCACTAGCCAAACCCAAGCTTGTCAGTCGTCCCAAGTCAGGGCACAAACAAGACCAATTTGTGTGTGCGAGACTATGGTCGAAACCTTCCGAAATATCGCGATGAGGCATTTGCAACGCGAGCCTCAGCGCGTCCTTGTCCTGCCTCCCGAGCTTGCGAATCAAATCGCAGCCGGCGAGGTGGTGGAACGTCCGTCATCGGTCGTAAAAGAGCTCGTCGAAAACTCGCTGGATGCCGGGGCAAGCCGTCTGGACATCGCCATCGAAGATGGCGGACGCCAGCTCATTCGTGTCGAGGACGACGGCAGCGGCATGACTCGGGAAGACGCGCTGCGCGCCTTGGAGCGCCACGCCACAAGCAAAATTAAAAACGTCGACGACCTGTTTCGCATCGGAACCCTGGGCTTTCGCGGCGAAGCCGTGCCCTCGATCGGCTCGGTGTCGCGCATGGAAATCCGCACCAAGATCCACGGGGAACTCGAGGGCACTCGAATCGTTATCGACGGCGGACATCTGGACCGTATCGAATCCGCAGGCATGGCCGCCGGCACAATCATCACCGTCGAGGATTTATTTTATAATACGCCGGCTCGCCTGAAGTTCATGAAAACGCCAGGCACCGAAGCACGGCACACGATGGAAGCTCTGATTCGCGTGGGCCTTTCGCGGCCTGACGTTCGGATTCGGCTGAAAAAGGACGGCAAAGTCGTCCTAGACATGCCAGAAGTCACCGACGTGAAGGACCGGATCCTCACGGTTCTTGGCCGCGACGTGTATGACGACCTCTACCCGACATTCGAATTCCCAGCCGTCAACGGCGTCGTCGCCCGAGGGTATTTTTCGAAGCCAGGGCATACTCAACGGTCGCCAGGAAATATCTACACGTTTGTAAACGGCCGCTACGTCAGTGATTCCACGGTGCGTGCAGCCATCAGGGGTGCGTACGGGACGATGATGGAACGTGGGCGTCACCCCTCGGTAGTGCTTTATCTGGACGTGCCGTTTTCGCTGGTCGATGTGAACGTGCACCCGGCAAAAACCGAGGTTCGTTTCCATGACACAAACTCCATCTTCCGCGCGGTATATCACGCGATTGCCGACCAGTTGGCCATCGCACCTTGGCTCGAAAAGAACCCACGCACGTACGTAATGAAGTCTGCGTCCAGCGACCACAGCAACGACCCCAAGATGCTTTCGCCGGACATGACCACTTTTGAACCGCTGAACGCTCGGCATGACCGGCTCTCGCAGCTCAAACCGGGCGCGCCGCGCAGCGGCTCGGACGAGGTGCTGTCGCCGTTTTTTGCGCCTCCTGGCGGCTACCAAGACCTGCAACAGGGATTTGCAGCACGTGGGGCTGCTCCGCTTTCAGAACCGCCACGAATCGCTCTTGGTGACGTAGGTGGCTCCACTGCTGCAAACTACTTTTCGAGCCTCAAGGTCATCGGCCAATTCAAGCGCATGTACATCGTGTGCGAGGACGCGTCGGGAATGGTCATCATCGACCAGCACGCGGCACACGAGCGCATCGGCTTTGAACGGCTCAAAAAAATCTTCGAAGCGACCCATAAAGAAGTGCAGCCCCTGCTCTTTCCCCAACGGCTGGAGCTCGACGCGATGCGGGCGCAGACGCTGGCCGAAAACCTTGAGTTTTTTGAACACGCTGGGTTTGAAATCGACCCGTTTGGCGGGACTACTTTTGCGATTAAAGCCGTACCGGCTGTGCTGCAAAAGGCCAAACACGCCGTCATGGTCATCGACGCGATCGATGACCTGGCGCAGTTTGGACGTACACCACGAGTCGACGAGGCCATGGAGTCCGTTTTGTCACGAATGGCCTGCCATTCCGTGGTGCGCGGCCCTACCGTCCTTGGCCAATCCGAAATGGAATCTCTGTTGGTGCAGATGGACGAAATCGACTTCAAAGCCAACTGTCCTCACGGGCGGCCGGTCTACTATCGAATCCCGCTTTTTGAGCTCGAAACCAGCTTTGACCGTCGCTAGATCTGGCGGGCTTTTGTGGTCGAGATGTAGCCGATAACTGATACCAGCAAAATGCCGCCGACCACTGTGAGCGCGGTTTGGCTCCACATTCCAAACGTCAGAATCAAGATGCAGCCGCCGACGTAAAGCACTGCTGCAATGCGTTGAATTGCTGTGGATTTAATGCGGCCGAACACCAAAATCGACGCCGTCAGGGCTGATGAAATCATCAAAACAATCGACGCGCTGGAAACCACTTCCAAAATCGACGGGCCAATCAAAAGCGCCGCTGCAATCACAAATTGCAGGGCCAACCCAGCGACAGGCGGCTTGCCATCTTTGGTCTTCAGCACCTTGGGCAAAAAGCCGTCGTCTGCCATCGCTGCGTAAACCCGTGGCCCCAACATCACCATGGCACTCATGGCCGACGTAAACACCGCAAACGCAGCAATAGAAACAATCTGAGCTGCCTGATCTCCAATAATCTTTTGCATCACTAGGTGCGCCAACGTAACTTTTTCGGAATCGTAAGAAGCTACGCCAATGGCGGTGCTCGGATCCAAGTTCGCCACAACGATCCAGTTGATGACCAGATACAAAATGCCAACCAATCCGCAGCCGATTAACATCGCCCGTGGTACGTCGCGCTCCGGTTTTTTGAACTCGTGAGCGATGTAAATGCTAGCGTTCCAGCCACTGAACGCAAAAGCAATCCAGTACTGGTTGGTCGCAAAATTCGCAAACGAGTCATCCGGCACCGAAGGCGGAGCCCAAGTCGGCCAGGCGTGCGCTCCAGCCACCAGCCCCACGCTGACAAAAGCTCCGACCAAAGCGACCTTCAGGAGCACCAACGCGTTTTGCGCCAAGCGCGATGAATTCAGGCGAATCGCGTGCAGGAATGTCAGCCCAACCAAGAGCGCAAAGCCAACAACCTTGGGGTTTACGCCACCCCATACCCGCTGAAGAAATGCGCCAGCGGCGTAAGCGTCGATGGCGATTGTTGCAGAAAAACCAATCAGCAAAGACGCCCAACCAGACACGTACCCCAAAAATGGATGCAGATGGTCATGCAGATAGCGATACTCCCCGCCAGACGAGGTGTTCTGAGTGGCGATCGCGGAATAGGCGAAGGCGCCACACAGAGCGATGAAAGCCCCGAAAACCCATGACCAAAGAATCTCTGACGGCGTCATCGACTGGCTCATGAACCCACCGGACAAGAATACACCCGCGCCGACCATATTCGCGATGACAAGTCCCACGCCAGACAGCAGCCCCAGGTGTCCTTGAGTTTTCATTTGTTGCGATAGAGTGAAAGTTTGTCTCTTTTCTCGACCGGGATCGCCAAGATATTTCGGGAGTCTTCGTCAAAGCGCATGTCAAAAGGCACCAACCAGTACTCGCCATGCGACCGTCCGCACATGATTTGCTGGTCGCCAATATTCCATTTGTAGTCACGTCTTTGAACGATATCGTAAAAAACGTAGTTCTGGGGGAAGGCCTTCAGCAGATCTTCCTTGGTATGGAAGCCCTCGTCATTGGTGCAGTTCAGCTCCATGATTACGGCCGGCCGGCTCGTGTTCATGGTTTTTGTCAGGCCTTCCAATGCAAATTTCTCGTAGCCTTCGATGTCCAATTTAATCAGGTCGACCCGGGTCACGCCTGTGTTAACCAGGTCGTCGTCGCCGCGTAAAAGCGGAAGATCGATTTGTTTTTTGGCGCCGGCGCGGCGGTCCGCCGAAAACGTCCCGATACCGTGATTTTCCTCGTCCGGAGGCGTGAACGGCAAGGAGCCATTTTCGTGCGAATACCCCACCGGATGCAGCACGATATTTTTAATCTGATTCAGCTGCACCATGTCGTTCATGCGCGCAGATACTGGCGGAAATGGCTCCACCGAATGCACCATTTTTGCGGTGCGCGAAATAAACATCGAATGTTGACCGACGTTCGCGCCGACGTCCAAAACAACGCCTTCGCCGGCTGGCGCCATGATGGCGAGCGTGTCTTCCATAAGCTGCAGAATTGGCTTTTCGAACCCGCCAAATCCATGGACTTCCATGTCGATGAGATTCTCGGTATTGCCCTTGAACTTGAGCCCGTAAAATTCGCCCACAAAATCGATTGCCGGATGTGGCCGGACGTAAAAACCATCCCCAATCGCACAGCGACCCAGCGTAACCAACCCGCCGTCGTCGGTTGCCACGATCGCAACAACAGTGACAAGAATCAGCGCCAAAGCCGCTCCGATGCGAATATTTTTTCGGGTCATTTGTGCTCCAAATTCGATGGCGACATTCAATCACCGGCACAACCCCGGGTCAATCTCGACGTGCGATACCGCGAATCGTTGGGCGCACAATCGGCAAGGCCTTTCGCATACTTTCATGGGTGATGTTTTCGATTCGAAAACCACTCGCCAAAATTGAGGATTCGGTATCACGGCAGGTGTGGCACCCGCCCGCTGCGCGCGACCAAATTGGGTCCCATCGACGTTGCCATTTCAAGCGTTTTTGATCATGGGAAGCAACATGTTCGATGAAAATAAAGACTCCGCCGGGCTTTAAGACCCGCCAAATTTCGCGCAACGACGCCAGTGGGTCCGCCACGGAGCAAAGCACCAAGGTCGACACCACGGTATCGAAGCTTGCTTCCTCGAATGGCAACATTTCACCGTTCCCGGAAACCACGTTCGCACCGGGAAATCTAGACAGAAGCTGCTCGCGCATTCCGGCGTCGGGTTCCAAAAGATGAAGGTCGACCGCTGGATAGAACGGGATATTTGCACCGGTGCCTGCGCCGATTTCCAATACCGAGCCTGTGGCGCCAGCGAGCACTTCTGCGCGCCAGGCGCTCAGACAAGCAGCTTCGGTGCCTGACATGAACCAGTCGTAAACTTTGGCTGAAAAAATTCCCATGAACGCCGATACCACAAACCCCTCGCCACTCGAATCCAAGACGGCTACATAGAACTTTTAGAGGAGTCCTTATGCCCGAGCCGATCAAGCGAGTTTTTGTGGATTTTGATGGAGTGCTGCACAAATACGAGTCGCGCTACACGGTCCCCAGCGAGATCGCTGATGGGCCGGTCATCGACGCGGAATCGGGCCGAGACGCAGTACAATGGCTCACAACTTTGCTGCAATCTGGTCATTTTGAGGTCCATATTTACTCGCGCAGGTGCACCGATCCAAAATCAGGGGGCATCGGCGCGATGACACAGTGGTTCATCAATCACGGCATGGCGGAGCGATATTTGAAGCGCATTAAATTTGCTTCGGGTAAACCAGACTGGTTCGTGATCATCGACGATCGTGCGATTGGGTTTGATGGGCATTTCCCGGCTCCCCACGAGCTCAAGGCGTTCAAGCCTTGGAATAAATGAACTCATTTCCGACCCACACGGCAAACGAATCCGAAACGCCAACAGGTCTGCACGCAACGGTGACACAGAAAGGTCGCATCGCGAACGCGTCTCTCGTAAGCTCGTGTCTCATGAATTTAAGAACCATCTTGCCCCCGTCGCGCTTGGTTGCGCCGAGGACCGAGAGAGAAACCAATGAAATTAGATAAAACGCTCCTATTTTTTGCCGCTTTGACCTCAATTTGTTTTTCCTCGACAGCCTGGGCGGACGGCGACGAAGTCTTGGCGGAGTCGTTCCGCGAAACCATCGCCGGTGGCGGCGTATCAACGGCTGGCGTCGGCTTCGCTGGGCGTTCTCGGATTCCAATCCTGAGCCAGGACATCGTCATAAACGACGTTCCGGCCAACGCGACCGTGCTTCACGCCTTTCTGTATTGGGCGGTTCAGGGAGGCGAAGACGACGCGCTCAAAATGAATGGCGTTGAAGTCACAGGCACGCGCATCGGAAAGGCTCGCGCTTCATGTTCGGCCGGTAACGAAACCAATTCTTACCGTGCAGACGTGACACAGATGGTTGCTGGTAACGGCAGCTACACCATCACAGCGTTGCTCAGCGCTGCCATGACGCCTGGCGACGCCAACGGCGTATCTCTTATGGTGATCTATCAGGATCAGACTGCCACCCACACAACCCAGATCATCGTCCATGATGGCGCCCGTTCTGCGAAGGCGGGCGAGGTTACAAGCTCCCTTTTCGACTTCCTTGACGTTCAGGTTGCTCCCACCCGTTCGACCTTCGGCCTGATGGTCGGGGACGGCGAGGACAAGCCTGACGGCCCTTTGACGTTCATGGGAAATACGATTGCCACCAACGCCTTCTTTGGAGCCGCTGGACCCATGTGGGACGACCTTCAATTTGATGTAAACGGCTTGATTCTGCCTGGAACCACACAGGCCAAGTGGTCGCAGAGCTCGGTTCAAGACTGCTTAGCGTTTACCACCGCTTGGTTAGCCATCGAACAACCCGCCGCCGACCGGGACGGCGACGGGGTGGTCGATCCCGTTGATAATTGCCCCGACATCGCGAACTCGGATCAAAAGGACGGCGACCAAGACGGCGTTGGAGACGTTTGCAACGATGTCGACAACGACGGTGTTTTTGATGTCCTAGACAACTGCATCAAGGTCCCAAACCCCGACCAAAGCGACGCAGACCAAGACCAAATCGGTGATGCCTGCGACGATGACCTGGACAACGACGGCATCATCGACGAGTTGGACAACTGCCCGCTAACCGCGAATCCAGACCAGGTCGACACCGAAGGCGACGGCCTGGGCGATATCTGTGACCCAGACGACGACAACGACGACGTCCTCGATGAGTTGGATAATTGCCCTTTGACCGCAAACTCCGACCAAATCGACGAAGACGATGACGGGTTTGGCCCAGCTTGCGACGAAGACGGGGACACGCCCGACGAGGTCATAATCGACGAGCCTATTGATGAAACCCCTGATCCCACGGATAACCCGATCGACGAAGAAGAGCCGCTCACCTTCGACCTGAATGGAGGCTGTTCCACCGCAGACCAAAACAGCAGGCCGTCATTATGGTTCTTGATGATCGGTCTGTTTGCCTTAGGCCGGCGGTCAGGTTTCGGTTCTCGGAAACGCTAGGTTTAGCGCTCGGTGATGCGGTCGCGGCTCTCGCTTCGAACCATGTCCAGAAAACCCTTCGAGCTCAGCATGCTCTGCGGGAATCCCATCTGAAATGTGCTGACTTCATCAAGGGCGGCAAGGTGCTCAGCAGACAGGGTAACCGACGACGCGCCAAGTGTGTCTTTGAGCTGTGAAACCTTGCGGGCACCCACGATCGGAATACAACCGTAACCCTGCGCTTGAACCCACGCCGTGGCGACTTGAGCGGACGAAACTTCAAGCTGATCAGCGACCTTGTCGACGGCGCGCGCAATCTTCAGTGAACGTTCGTTGGTGCGGCCACGACCCTCGTTGCCCGATTTACGAAGTGAATCCTCGCCGTTTGCTCGGGTGTATTTTCCCGTCAAAACGCCGCCACCAAGCGGTCCCCAAGCCAATACCGACATGCCTAAATGCTGCGCCATGGGCAAAAGCTCTTGCTCGGCCGTTCGCTCAAGCAAGCTGTACTCGATCTGCGTTCCCGCGTAGGCGCTCCATCCGCGCAGCTCCGCCAAAGTATTCGACGCGCTCACTACCCAAGCCGGCGTGTCGCTGACGCCCACATAAAGCACCTTCCCTGAACGTACGACGTCTTCAAGCGCCCGCATCGTCTCCTCGTAGGGCGTCAACGTGTCCCACGCGTGGACCCAAAGCAGGTCGATATAATCGGTTTTTAATCGCTCCAGACTTTTTTCCAACGAACGAACCAGGTTTTTACGGTGGTTACCTGCGGTATTCGGATCTTTATGGTCCATCGCCAGCGTGTACTTAGTGGCAACGACCATCTCGTGGCGTTTTCCCTCAAGCCAACGCCCAAGGTATTCCTCGGTTTGGCCGTTATGATATTTGTTGGCGGTATCCAAAAAATTACCGCCTTGCTCGCGATAATGATCCAGCACTTTGTGGCTTGTGGGCTCGTCAGCGCCAAATCCCCAGTCCTGCCCAAAGCTCATGGTGCCAAGGCAAATTTCCGAAACGCGAAGGCCAGTTTTTCCCAATAGTCGATACTTAAGCATGTCATCCTCGGTAATTATAAGAGGCCCGTTAGATGAAGATTCGCTGATTTAGTTTCATTTTAAGCACTTTAGGGCACCTGGCTTTCGCCTCGCGTGATGGAAAAAAAAAACACCAAGTAGCTCTTGAAACTTCGTTCACTTCGACTAGCTTTAAAGTTGGTTGGTTAACCAACCTAACTACAGCAGGAGACCGTCATGATATTCGATCGACCGCGCTCATTTAAAATCAAGACATGGACACCCGAATGCGTCGTCATCACGGGCGCGTATTGGGGATGGAGCGGTCTCCTCTTCCCCATCGCACTATTTCCATTCTTCTTCAGTAAATGGATGATTCTGCCCGTACTGCTTGCGCTTGGAATTGGACTAGGCACCCGATTCCAACTTCGGATCGACCGAGACCTGATGATCCTGAAAACGTCGCTGCTGGGCTTCACTATTTTTCAGGAGGTCATCGCGACAGATACGGACGCGGTGGAGTACGGATTTGACTGGGACCGAATCAATCCTCCGGATGTGCTTGTGGGCGGCCTATCCATTGGTGATGAATCGAATGCCGTCCCATTGCTGAACACCATCAAAGCCGCGATCGCACATGTGAGCGGCGACAACGAAACCAGGCTCGCGCATCTTGGGTTGGCCACACCCGTGACGAACGCTCCCACATCTGCCGCGGTCGACGTTGCACGAGCCTCCGACATCATCGAGCGTTACCAAAAAATGGGCCTCGAAGTTTTGATGGTTCGCGGGTGGACCTCACAGGACGCCCAACGAGTGAGCCTCTACGTCATCTCCGAAAAGTGCATCCTGGTTTTTGACGCGTATATCCAAACAGCAGAAATCGAGATGCTTGAGGCACTGCGGCCTACTCCAGCAACAGATGACGAGATGGCCTTGACCAGTTACCGACGCTTCGTCTGGACCTCTTCGCCGTTTCGACTATGGCAGGCGGGCACACCGATTGCTCGGCTCTATCCCGACGTGTTTTGGTCGATAAAAGACGGTGATATTCCGCGAAACGAGATCGTTTCCGTGCGCGGGTGGGTTTCGAAAAGCTGGCTGAGAATGGGCGTCGATCTGCAACTCAAAGACAGGCGAAAAGTTCAGCTCGCCCACGGAATCAAACTAAGTCAATTCTTCGACTTGTTCTACGACGGCGTTGACCTGCTCTTTGATATGGGATGGGTCGACTCCATCTCGCGCACATTGGCTCAGGAACTCAACGTCACGTGCATCGACGATAGTATATTTGGTGAGATCCCATCTGAACCCTGATGCAAAAAGTTTAGATGACTCGAAGACCGATCACGTCGTTAACATGGGTCCCGAGCCGCTTGCTTAATCCAATGCTGAATTGCTATAGCCTCGTCCTATCGCATATTCACCAGCGCAAAGCCTACTAGCCCAGCCCTGTTCGTCGCTGACTGGGCTTGCTGGCCCCTCCACTCCTGTCGAAGTGAAAACACATGAAAGGCCTTATTCGAGGGACAATTCAGCACAGTCTAGCCTGGAGTTTTTCCGCCGTTTTCAGCGTGGTGATTATATCTGCGATGCTGCTAACTGCCGGGAAATTTCCAGAACGTGTGACGCTTCCGCTGGTCCGAATCTGGGGGCGGACGATGCTCAAGATTTCCGGTGTGAAGCTCGAATTCGAAGGCGACTGCAGCGCGCTGGATCGGTTAGCCCCTCGCGTTTTCACGTTCAATCACGCGTCGACGCTCGATGTGTTCATCATCACGGCGATTATGGCGCGGGGCGGCACGGCAGTGGTCAAACGTTCCATCATCTACATCCCTTTCATAGGATTATCGGCCTATTTCGCCGGCTTGGTGTTATTGGATCGCAGCAGTAGAGAGCGTGCCACCGCATCGCTTAAGAAAGCCGGAGAGCGGATTCGCGACGAGGCGCTCAGTGTCTTTATTGCGCCCGAAGGAACGCGCACAAGCTCGCGCGCACCGTCAGAATTCAAGATGGGCGCATTCCGAATGGCCGAGATTGCGGGCGCCGAAATCGTTCCCGTCGTGATCGATGGAGCAGCTGAGGCCTGGTCCACTGACAAGCTCTATTGCAAGGGTGGAACGGTCAAGATTCGTCTACTGAAACCCATTACACACGCGGATCTAATGGAACGCGGGGCGCGGGCCGTCGCCGAGGATTTGCGACGCCGCTACGCAAAGAATCTAGGCGTTGAACTTCCTTCGAACCTAACCAACGCTGTCGAAACCGAAAATGCTTGAGGTGTCCACTTCTAGTTTCCGTCAGGAGTCTGAGTGGTTAGTGGGTCTCGAACACCGCCAGTCGCTGGTGCCTTTGCAGTGCAAATGTTCGTGACTACAGATGACGTAAGTTTTTGCACCTCGCCGGTGCAAACAAAAGTCATGTCCACTTCGCACGAACAAGCATACGCATTACCCTGAACATTCGTACAGGTGCCTGAAATCGAGGACTTTTCGGTCGTAACTTTGCCCTTATCAGCGGCTAGACATGCATCACCGCCGGAGACCTTGTAGGCAGTCATTTTGGTGCCCGCAAAGATCCCTTTCATCGTCTTGTCGCCGAGTTTAAAGGTCACATTCTGCTTTTCGAGCGTGATGGCTTTGGACTTTTTATTCTCGGTGAACGCGCTTCCTGCGACCGCCAAAACAAGAATGAACATGAGCAATGCAATAATATTTTTCTTCATATAACCCCTTAAAAAATGGTCTGACCACTCAATACGACACATTGTATTTCAGAGCAAATCGATTCACTTCAGTAGGCCAACACCTATCCGAACCAACCAAAGCCTGACCAACCGAAACCCGACCAGCCGACCCCGACCGCGCGTGACACGCGTTGAAATTCCGAGGTATGAAATCCCATACACATTTTGAAGATGGACGCCGCATGAAACCCGTACAGTCACCACCAGCTGAGCTCGTATTCGCAGAAGAACTCGCCTTTTTGGCAGCCTGGGATGACGGCCCTAAACCGCCCGGCTGGCGCCTCTCACCGCGCGCTGTGGTCGCTTTTGTAGCGGGCAGCAATGGGCAAAAACTCAAGCTTCCTAAAGGGGCGAAATCCGACGGTCCTGCGCAACTGGAAATCTCCGAGAAATTTGTCGGTGGGCGCGACCTCGTTGAACGCTGTGTCGTGACTCTGGCCAGCGAACGCGGACTTCTGCTTGTCGGTGAGCCCGGCACCGCGAAGTCGATGCTTTCTGAATTACTGGCAGCGGCCATTTCTCATTCCAGCGCGTTGACTGTGCAAGGTTCGGCAGGAACCACTGAGGACCAGCTTCGTTACGGGTGGAACTACGCAATGTTGATGGCAGCCGGGCCGAGTCCGGAAGCCCTCGTGCCTTCGCCCGTACTGACCGGCATGCGAAATGGCTCGATCGTCCGAATCGAAGAAGTCACACGCTGCCTGCCCGAAGTCCAAGACGCACTAATTTCGATTATTTCGGATCGACGGCTGGCCGTCCCCGAATTAGCGGACGAAAACGGGACGCGAATCGAGTTTTCGCAGCCTGGATTTAATGTAATTTCGACGGCCAACCTTCGTGACCGCGGCGTTTCCGAAATGTCGGCCGCATTAAAACGACGATTTAATTTCGAGTTAGTTCATCCCATCCCAGAATTTGAGCGAGAAAAAGCACTGGTTTCCAGCCGCGCTAAAGCGAACCTGGCTCGTGTCGAACAGGAGTTGGGTGTCGACGACGCCGTGTTGGAGGCCGTGGTTACTGCGTTTCGTGATTTGCGCAACGGCCGCAGCGTCGAAGGTTGGGCGGTCGAAAAACCAAGCACGGTCATGAGCACCGCCGAGTGTGTCTCGGTCGTCTCCTCGCTCGGTTTGCAACAAGCCTATTTTTCGTCAGACCGCGATGTCCTCTCGCTTTTCCCCGGATATTTGTTGGGCGTCGTGCTCAAAGACGACCCCAACGACCGCGGTAAATTGCTTTCGTATTGGGATGGCGTCGTCAAAAAGCGCGCCGACGGCGGAGCCCGCATGTGGAAGCGACTGCTTGAGTTGCGCCCCATCATCGAACAGGCCCACGCCGAGTCGTTCTGATGGACCAAGACCTCAAAGACGAGCTCGAGGCCTTAGCCGCGTCGACACGCCCCTATTTAATTGGGGTTCGCCATCATTCGCCTGCTGTTTCAGCGACCGTTGATGCGCTTTTGGACGCGTACGCCCCAGACGCGGTTCTGATTGAACTTCCCGCAGAATTTGATTCATGGTTGGAATGGCTTGGCCACGCCGAAACCATCGCTCCGGTCGCGCTTGCGGCCGTTCCGGAATCGGGAGACGGGCTTTCTTTTTACCCCTTTGCTGATTTTTCTCCTGAGCTTTCTGCGATTCGATGGGCCGTTCGAAACAAAGTCCCAGTGCGCTCTTGCGACCTGCACGCAGGTCACCGCATGGATTACGAACGCGAGAATTTCCCGGCTCACGAAAACGCGATGACGTCGGTCGAAAAGTATTTTTCGTCCAACGGGTTTGAGGACCTGTGGGACCGGTCGGTAGAAGCCCGCGCGCCGGGCGCGACAGCAGAAGCTATACGGCGAGCCGGCCTCTATCTGGGCTGGGCTATCCGGAGAGACAGCCACTTACAAAACCAAGTTTCCAGCTTGGATTCTGTTCGTGAAGTCCGCATGCGCACCGTCATCAAAGAAGCCGGTGGCTACGATGATAAAAAGGTCGCAGTGGTGGTTGGTGCTTTCCATGCGCCAGCACTTCTTGCCCAACCACAGATGCTTGGCCGCGAGATTACCGAACCGACTGAAGCACCGTCAAATATGGTGACTTCGCTAATTCCCTACGCATTTGAATTGCTTGATTCGCGATCCATGTACCCGGCAGGAATTCGTGACCCGATGTGGCAACAGCGCGTGATGCATGCGCTAAAAACCCCAGACGCCGTGCGGGATCTGGCCGCTGATGTCATCGTTGCCGTGTCACGCGACCTTCGCTCACAGGGCCATGTTTCGGGTGTGCCTGACGCCACAGCAGCCACTCAAATGGCGCTCGACCTGGCCAGCCTGCGTGGACTTCCCGCTCCTGGCCGAATTGAAGTCTTGGAAGCGATGCAGTCCGCCATGGCAAGGGGCGAACTTCTGGGGCGCGGCCGAATACTCGCAAAGTCGATCGAACGCGTGATGGTTGGGCGGCAACGCGGCCTACTTGCGCCAAATACACCACGAAGCGGCCTGTATCCTCACGTTTTGGACACGCTAAGCGACCTCGGCCTTCCCGGCCCAGGGGGCGCTTCAAAAGACACCATGCGTCTCGACCCGTTGCGAGGCGACAAAGACATGCGACGCCACGTCACGCTCGAACGCCTTGGCATCTGCGGGATTCCTTACGGCACTCAGGCTGCCGGACAGGCCATTGGAGCCACCGAAACGCTCACTCGCCTTTGGGACATTAAATGGGCGGTCTCGACGGACGCCATGATCGAGCTCGCCGGCATCTGGGGCGTGACCTTAGAACAGGCCGCACACGGCGCGATAAAATGGCAAGAAGCGCGCGATGCCAAAGAAGAAACTTGGGACGCACGCGCCATGCTTGAGGTCGCCGAAAAGTCGGCCCGCGCCGCCCTGCCCGCCCTGACCTCGGAATCGATTCATCGGCTGCATACCGAATACCTACCCATCGCCGACCTGCGGCGAATTCTGGATGGACTTCGGTTTTTGGAGGCCGTCCACCAAGGACATTTTCCGGGGCTCGACGCTCAGAATCTGGACCTCCCAAATCTACCGCGAGCCTCGTTTTTGGCCGCTGCCATTCGCGCCTGTGAAGGGCTCACGGGCTCCGACGACCTCAATGACGTGGTCGATTTCATGGAAGTCGTAGCTCTTGCCGAGCTGCAACCCGCCGACGACGAACTGGGAACCGGCCGCCTGAGCTGGCTTGCCGAACTGTTCGCCCGCGAAGGCTCTCCAGTGATGCAGGGTGCCGGATTGGCGGCTCAAGTCGTGATGGGCAAAGTCGACGCCGAGGCCTTTGGCCAAACGACCGTCTCATGGTTGATCTCGGCCAATAACGCCGAGACCCGGCGCGACCTCTCTTTGCGGCTGCGTGGCCTGTTAAAAGCCGCCTCGTCACTGCTGGAAAACGACGCGACCCTTTTGAACCAGCTTTCCGAACAAATCGAAACGATCGACGACACCGACTTTCTGGCGGCTTTGCCCGCGCTTCGCGGTGGCTTCGATGGTCTCTCCGCCGCAGCTCGCGAACGCCTTCTGGCGTCTTTGTCCGATGCCTTCCCACAAACGCTGGATCCTCGCGGTCACCACGGCGCGTTTGTGCTGAATGAAGACCCGGAGTTATTGGGAATCTGGAAAGTCGCCGACGAAGCTGGGCGCGAGGCGGCATCCACGTTCCTGAATCCGCCTCGCCGAACCTATGACGACTTGGAAGACCCGCAGGAGCGCCCCGAAAGAAAGGATTTGCGTATCAACGCATTGGAGCGATGGCAGC
The DNA here is from genome assembly GCA_037968515.1 of Bradymonadaceae bacterium. Lineage (GTDB taxonomy): Bacteria > Myxococcota_A > Bradymonadia > Bradymonadales > Bradymonadaceae > JBFFMO01. The sequence continues at coordinate 2,250 of JBBKVQ010000123.1, read as the reverse complement.
TGATCCTTGGCCGAGAACGCGAAAGAATGAAGGGCATGGCTGGCCAAGCGGCTCGCGCGCTTGAACAACTTTATGGGCAGGGTGAAGGAGAAGGATCACGCGGCGGACTGGGCGGCGGAGGCGGAAAAGAGGATGCGTTCCCGAATATCCGCGAATGGGCTGATGAACTCCAAAATCTATTTGGCGAAAAAGTTCGTGAAGAAGTGCTCGGCACCGCTATTACCCACGGTTACCCCACCGCGGCATTCGAACTCGATGGCGAAAATATCGCCCCATCGGTCGAATTACTTGAATCATTATTGAGTCTAAAAGGCGGACTTTCGGACGGCCAATTGGGCCAATTACGGGCATTAATTCGCAAAGTAGTCGACCAGCTGGTCAAGGAATTGGCTGTGCGGCTTCGCCCCGCCCTGACTGGACTTGCGACACCGGCACCGACCCGGCGTCCGGGCGGTCCCATCGATCTAAAACGAACTGTGCGCGCCAATTTGGATCGTCTGCGCGAACTCGAAGACGGCACTCGCCGAGTTGTCCCGGAAAGAATCTATTTTAAAACACGCGCCAAACGATCTTTGGACTGGCATGTCGTTCTGGTCGTCGACGTTTCGGGTTCGATGACCGCGTCGGTGATTTACGCAGCTATCATGGCGGCTATTCTGCAGTCGTTGCCGTCCGTAAGCGTCAAGTTCTATGCGTTCAACACGCAGGTCATCGACCTAAGCGAACAAGCAGTTGACCCGCTCTCGCTCTTGCTTGAAGTCGAGGTCGGCGGCGGCACGCATATCGCCAAAGCCCTACGTTATGCACGCGAACACATCGTGGTTCCGAACCGAACTATTTTGGCGTTGGTGACTGACTTTGAAGAGGGCTGGGGTGTCGATGGACTTGTGCACGAAGTCCGTGCGCTCGTTGAATCCGGCGTTCACGCATTGGGGCTCGCTGCGTTGGATGACTCCGGGAAGCCTCGCTACAACAACGCCATCGCTTCGTTGTGTGTCGCAGCAGGTATGCCAGTTGCGGCACTCACGCCGTTGGAAATGGCGCGCTGGGTTGGCGACAAGATTAAGGGGCGAGCATGACTCAACGACCGTTCATCGACCCGCTGGTGGTGGCGACTTTGACCGAAGCCGCGCCGGGCCGAATTCAGAAGAAATTGGATGCCGACCCCAAGCTTTCCGAAGCCTGGACTTGGGTCGCTTTGGAAGCGTCTTGGGAAATCGACACGGGCAGCGAAAAAGTCACACTCCTTGCCGCGTCCGGGGGCGCCATTGGCGTAACGGACATGGTGCAGTGCTCATGCCTTTTGAGCCCACGCTGCCTTCATGTCCTTGCGGTCATCCACGCCCTCCCCTTACACGATTCCACCGCACAAGGAACGGAAGACACAACACAACACAACAACGCCGATGGCGCACCCAAGAGCACGCCAACGGCGGAGCAAGAAGATGTTCCCATCACGATAATCGAGCCCGCAGCAAGGGCCGCGGCCGAGGTCGCATTAAGAGCAGCTGGACGCCTGTTGGAACGCGGCGCGGCCAATGCCAGCCTGACGGTTTCTAACGAGTTATTGAGGGCTGTTCATTCGGCGCGGATCCACGGATTACACCGCATGTCGGCGGCCGGACTACGTGTTGCAGAATCGATCCGCATGTACCGCGAAGGCGCACCCGCATTCGACCGCGACCGGTTGCTGCTGGAATTCCGCGAATTGGTCACAGTGGCACATGCGCTTTCGCAGCCTGAAACCGACGCCAGCGGATTTGTCGGTACGGCTCGGCGCAAGTATCGGGATGTAGGCTCAAAGAAGCTCACAGGAATTCTGGTGGACCCCATCCTGACTAAAACCGGCTATGCGGGCACAGTCACCTATCTAGCCGACCCGGACGGTGTTTTTTGGACGCTTTCCGATGTGGCTCCAGGAAACGGTTCGCGGGCGCTTGGCGCCTACGATGGTGGCGTTTCGATTGGTGACGTGAAGTCGGCTCCACGGGCCATTTGCCGCGGAGGTTTGCTTTTGCAGGGTGCCACAGGCAGCGACGACGGCCGCTTAGGCAGCGGCAAAGCCGTTAAAGCCGTGACACTCAAAGGCACTCCTGTCGCCGACTGGCCAATGTGGAAAGAACCTTTCGATGACCAGTTGGCGCGTTCCTTCAGCTCCGGTCAGCTTTTTGACCGGCGCGCTGGCGACGACCTCATCTTCTTTCGCGCCTCGGTCGTAGGCGTTTATGGCGACAATTTGATTGTCCAAGA
>JBBKVQ010000122.1:0-6857 GCA_037968515.1 Bradymonadaceae bacterium | reverse complement strand
GGCTTACCCACATCTGGCGAACGGTTTCACGCACTGTCAATGTGAGGCTAACGTCGCCAAAGGGCTCCAACAGAATACGAGCCGCACGATTCATCATGAGAACCTTGCCGTCTTCATCGCAGATTGCTGCCGCTTCAGGCATCCCCTCAAAGACCGTTCGAAAATCGATCTCCGACATATCGGTTACTACTCCTCTTCGAAGCGCGTTAGCCTGCGAAGTTCTCGTGTGGCGAGGTCACTGGGTAAGGGGGTCATGTCTAGGTCTTCAACCTGAGACGATTCATCGAGGTCCACGATTCGTGTGCCGCCGACGTATTCTTTGGTTTTGTATTCGGTGATGCGTCCGATCTTGCGAACGATGTCCGCGATGCGCTGCGCTTCGGCGTAAACGCGGTCCACCGGCCGAGACGCATCTTCGTCTTCGGAGACGATTTTCCTCAAGAGCTCAGCGTACCCCAAAAGGCTGGTCAACGGCTGATTGAGCTCATGCGCGGCTGCTCCGGCCAACTCTGCAGCCACTGCCGCTCTCTGGGTGTGCTCAAGGCTCTGGGTCACCTCGTTCAAGCGCTCTTCCATCATCAGCCGTTTGCGTAGGTCGGTGAAAATCCCCACGGTCGCGAAATCCTCGTCGTTAGTGGACGAAATAATCGCAGCGGATATCTCGACAGGGACTTCGTTTTCGTGGCGATCCCAAAGGACTTCGCGCTTTGGCTCGATTTTTCCGATCGTGCCATAAATATCGGAGCGCAAGAGGTTCATGATTCGCTCTGCGCCGCCGGGGGGGTACAAGCGACGCACGTTCATACCGATCGCCTCTTCCTTGGACCAACCGACGATGCTCACGGCCGCCCGATTAAACAGGATGATTTTTCCCGATTTGTCGGCGGCAACAATCGCATCCGGACTGGACTCGATGACACCTGTCAGGAACTCCTGAGCCTTTCGAAGCTGATGTTTGGCATTATCATTCCGAATTTGGTCCTCGCGCAGGGCCTGGATTAACTCGGCGCGATGCACAGCGATCGCGGCGTGATCAGCGGCGATCGATGCGAACGCCCGTTCACGTGAATCCCGCGCAATGCGGCCATGTTCGGCTAAGAGCACCAGCGCCCCAACCAACCTGCCGCGCAACTGCATCGGAAACACTGCGGAAGAGCTTTCGACGACCAGATTCCAGCTGCCGCCGATCGACTTCAGCAGTCGTCGCGTCTCGTCATGCTGAAGGTGCAAGGCACGGCGGCCAGCGAGAGCCGTCGCCAATTCTGGCATCGAACGCAAATCGAAAACCATGTTCGGCGAACCTTCAGAACGCGAAGGATCGGTTGGCAAGGCGCGATGCAGATCCCCAGTTTCTTCGTGCACCAGGTAGACCAAACAATGAGAGATCGGCAGCGCTTGACGAAGCATATCGATGAGCGTCCGCAACACGCTAGGAAGCGAGTCATCCTGACTGAGCGACTGAGCCAAAGCGGATAGTCTTTGGTAGTCATCATTTTGCTGACGCAGGCGCGCTACCTGAATCGAACGGTTCAGCTGCCAGTTGATACGAGTCAGCAGCTCAGCGATTCCGAAGGGCTTGCGAACAACGTCATCGGCCCCGGCCTTATACGCATTGATCAGAGCCCCTTCGCTGGTCATCGCAGTCAGCACTAACACAGGCGTGTCGGCGGTCTTGGACGAGGAGCGAAGTTGTTGGATGAGTTCGACCCCTGACATCTGCGGCATGTTCAGGTCGATGATGAAGATATCAGGCGTCTCGTTGGCCAAGGCTTCGAGCGCGGTGAGCGGATTGGTGAAGCCGCGAAACTCAAAGCCAGCATCGATGACAAGGAGTTCGATCGCGTCGACGAGACCGCGCTCGTCATCAACGACCCAAATCATCGCTCCCTGAATATTGCTTAAGTCTCGATTGGTCACGGCAGCCAACGTTTTACGTTGCCGGGAAGCTTAGGGGGTTCGACCAGTTTTGTCGAAAGAATTCCCGGAACACAACCTCATTCGGAAATCCGATGAATGGCTCTTGTGTTCGACATTGATTAAATACGAAAATCCCACGTCAAAGCAGTCGGCCCCCAAGGAGAACCCCATGCGTCAAATGATTCTCGCTGTTGCAGCGCTTCTTAGTTCCGGATGTACCGCGATGAACGTTCATGACGCCGGACAGTCGGTAGATGGCACTTACGATGCCGAGACACGTTACGACATGGCTGCATTTCAGGGGATCTTTGGTGGACTCGCCGGCCAGTGGCGCGAACCCGACATTGCGATTACCGAGGCCATCCAAGGCCAGGTACGGGCCAATTATGGCCAGACCGTGGGAAATGCCTTCATTCAGTTCTATGGTGCGCAGCTCAAGAGCGACGTTCGCGGTTATCTCACGCAAGAGACGCCAACTTGGGTCATGGGACTTTCCGGCAAGCTTGACCAAGTCGACACTCAAATGAAGACGATCGACATGCAGACCACCATGCTGCTTGTTGAAAACGATACCACGATTAGTGCCACGCAGATTTTCAACGGCATCGCGGTTTTTCGCGATCCAAACTGCCGCGACTCGGGCGCGATCGTGTGTGACCAGATGGAAGTCTCAGGCCAGAGCCTGCTTGATAGCGAGTACCCGGTAGAAATTCTGAGCGCGGACTACGAGGCTGAGCGCCTCGGCGACCAGATGAATATCGGGGCCGCCTCGGTCGACTTGAATTATGGGCGCCTGGGCCTGTACCTGCTTGCCAACCAAATTCTGCCGGACGAGCCCACTGCTCAAGTTGGATTCCGAGACGTCGTGATGGGCGCGATTAACTGCCGCGGACTCGCTGGGCGTTTGGCTGGAGACGACGGGTCGCTGGGAGTAAACGTCGGTGGCGTCGAAGTAGGCCTGAGCCTAAACGACCTGATTGGCAACTGCCAAGATGGCGTTTTTGGTCAAGTGAATGGATTTGTCGATCGCTTCAACGTTCCGCTTGGTATGGCCATGGCGGGAAGCGCTCGACTGGTTGACACCAATCGTGACGGCGCGATCGACCAGCTGACCGACGGCGCGATGTCGGGCGACATGAATCTGTCGGTTTTAGCGGGCCAGAGCGACACAGGCCCCGTCGATGCACAATTTGTTGGATTTCGAGTAGGAGACCTATAATGAACCGAACCCTTTTAATCGTTGCCCTCGCACTTCTCACGGTCTCAACCGGATGTAAGACCCCAAGCGTCTCGTTCAAAAGCGCCATGCTCAAAAAGCTGTCGACCAACAGGTTGGATCTGGGGTTAAACTTGGACGTGTTGAATCCCAACGAATACGAAATTCCGATCAACGGACTGGACTGGTCGCTCGATCTGTTTTCATCGAAGTTCAATGACGGCGAAATCGCCCTGAGCCGAAATATCGGTCCTGCGCAGACTACCGCGATCGCTGTGCCGATCGGCATGTCCTACAACGCGATTGCGGTCGGCGTACAGAATCTCATTGTGAAGCGTGAAATCCCATGGGGACTTGGAGGCGGCCTGTCGTTCAACCTCGCGGGCCAACCCCTCCGGGTGGCCTACGCGTCGGACGGAAAGTGGCGGAACCCGCTGTTCAAGTAATCAGGCCAGTTTGGCGTCTTCGACCCGACCGTCGCTGGCGTGGCCGGCTTGGCCGTGCGTAACACGCCGGCCCACAACAAGTGTTACTGCCATAGCCAGTGCGAACAAAAGGTAAACGGCGTTCCCCGAAGCCGCGTTCACCACAGCAGGTCCGGGGCAGATCCCGGAAAGCCCCCAGCCGACTCCGAAGATCGCCGACCCAGCGATCAGCCTTCCGTCGACCTTCATCCCACTCTTCGGTGGGTTGAATGCAGGGGCGAGCACAGGCCGACTCTTCTTGAAGCCCCAGAAGGCTGACGCAAATACTGCGATTGCGCCGATCATCACCCAGGCTAACGAAGGGTCCCACGCGCCGGTAACGTCCAAAAAACCTGTCACTTTGGCGGGGTCAGTCATGCCAGAAATCGACAGGCCAATCGCAAAAAGTATCCCAGAAATCAGTGAGGTGATCGATTGCATTAGAGCCCCTTGAAATAAACGGTGATGCCCGCGACGAGCATGAAAATCACTGTCGATGTGATCGAACGGACAGAAAGTCGAGAGATCCCGCAAACCGCATGACCACTTGTGCAGCCATTCGCCAGAAAAGTTCCGAACCCGACCAAGGTTCCCGATAAAAGCGCCATGATCCATCCGCCTGTTGCAGGCTCGGGCGTGGCGGAAACCAGCGAAATCACCCACCCAGTTGCAATCAGCCCCACAAGGAACGGGAGTCTTTTGGGCGGCTGATCGTCGCCGAGACTGGCAATCATTCCACTGATGCCCGTGATTCTTCCGTTAAAGACCCAAAGCATCGCTGCGCTCAGGCCAATCATCATTCCGCCAATCAAAGCTGAAACATCCATACTCACCTCGTCATCCAACGTATGTAGTAGATACGTCCTTCGCTACACATTATTCCTATAAGATAAGTAGGAATTCCAGATAAATCGAGAGAAACTCAGGAATCCTTGCCATGAGACCCCGCATAAACGATATCAGAAGCCCTGTACGGCACTTCCCTTGTGACGCTTGAAACATGATGAAATCTTCACAGATAATCGCGATAAGCGTGTGTTTTGGTCTCGCTGCATGCTCGACCAAAAAGTCTCCGACGGCACCTTCTCCTCCGACTGACGTGGAACGTTCAGCAAAGTTCTATGAGACCTTGCCGACGTTTCAACAACCATTGGCGCTCAATCAGGCCGTGCCAACTGGGCTCGCCGATATCAGCGCAAAGTCATGCGGGGCGTGTCACACGGAAATCTACAAAGAATGGAAGGTGTCGACGCATGCACGTGCCTGGGAAGACGACAGCCAGTTCATGGCCGAATTGCACAAATCACGCACCAATGATGGGGATGTGGGTTGGATGTGTGTAAATTGCCACACCCCCATCGGCAATCAACTGCCTGAATTGGTGGTGGGTTTAAAGGACGGCGCATTGAACGCCCCGATCTACGTCAAGAATCCTGAATTTGATCCTGCGCTCCAACTTGAGGCCATTACCTGCGCTACGTGCCATGTCCGCGACGGTGTTATTCTTGGGCCACGAGGTGACTCTCCGCTTGCGCCCCATCCGGTGCGAAAAGAACCGAACCTGAGCAACGAAGCGACCTGCACGCGATGCCATGAAGCGCAGGCGGTGTTTCCGGAAAATAATCTGGGATGCTTTTTTGATACTGGGACTCAGTACGCGGCAAGCCCGGCAGCGGCTCAAGGAGACACGTGTCAAACGTGCCATATGCCCACGGTGGAGCGCCCGATAGCAATTCAAGCCGGGGCTCCAGTTAGAACGACCCGACGGCATTGGTTTGGCGGGTCGCTGATCCCTAAGAAGCCCGAATACGAAGCCGAAATCGCTCCGCTCAGGAAGGTTTTTGGATCGGGAGTCGAGATCTCGGTTACGACCAGAGAAGGTCAATGCAAGGACACGCCTGATTGTGTGCCCGCCAACGTCACAGTCCTTAACTCTAGAGCCGGCCACAGCGTGCCGACTGGAGACCCGGAGCGCCACGTCATCGTCGAGATTTTGGTTAAGGACGGCGACAATGTACTGCAGACACAGAATATGGAGTTCGGCTCACGCTACGAATGGTGGCCCAAGATCAAGTTAAAATCAGACACTCGTTTGCCAGCTGGCGAAGAGCGTACTCTGCCTCTGGAAGTACCGACTGGCGCGACCATCGAAATCGTTGCCCATAAATACCGTATGTATGAAGAGGCGTTTGAGCATCACGAACTTGAGGGAAAATCCGTGCGAGGACGTGAGTTCCATCGGTCCAAGTGGGCAGTAACGGGTGGGCAAGTGCAACGGGTCGAGTTGGTGGACGACCTGAGCGGCGGGAACTAGCGTTCCAGCCAAGCATCAAAACAGAAGTAGCGATCGAATACTTTTTCGGTCTCTACCTCGAACGACACCTTCGATGCAGCGCCCATCGGAATATCAAGGCGATACCAATCATTGCTCGTGGCTGGAACAACCTTGGACGCCACCAGTTCGCCGTCCTTTTTCACGCCAAACTTTATATCCGTTCCACGCACGCTGCGTGAGGCCCGCAGGTCGAGGCCGGCACGAACGATCAAGTTTTTTCCTGCAGGCACATCGTAGGTCAGGCGCACCGTTTTGCCCGCTATCGGATGCATGAATACGCATGAGCGCGGTTCATTTCCGACTTCACGCACCATGTCCCTTACGAAGACCCATTTGTCGCGGTTGCCACAGTCCCATCGCCGGTCGATGGGGTCCCACATCTTGCAGTTTTCGACGGCTTCGCCTGCGATTCGTTGCAACGAGGCCGTCGGAAGCGCCGTTCTGGCGTTCCATGAGTAGACATCAACCGGGTATTTGACGTGCACGACGCTCACGCTGCCAAAAGGAGTGACACTCAGGGTTTCGAGGCCAGGGCCCAGATTCGAGAGGGCGTCGTCCACGCGTGCGTTTTCGGCAAGAACCAAGGTCCCGGATTCGCCGTAACGGTCCTCGACAAGCAATTCGGCGCGACGATCAATTCGTGTTCCGACCTCACTCAAATGAACCAAGGGAGCGTCGCTCCACACGGGCTCGACCCGAACGGTTTCACCATCGGCAATCGTCTTTTTAACGAAGTCAGCAGCAGCTTTCCAGTCGTCAGCGGTCGTGGGATCGGCAAATAAAAATGCGTGCCCCAGAATGCTGAAGCACGCACAAAATATTAGGATCGCGGCCGGAACAAGCCGAAGCAGATTTCGGCCTTCAGGCAGATTCATGTTCAGCGCTCGCCGCCCTGAACAGCCATGGAGAGGGTTCCCAACTCCAT
>JBBKVQ010000121.1:0-7760 GCA_037968515.1 Bradymonadaceae bacterium | reverse complement strand
ATCGCGGCTTCGACGTTCGAGCCTCGCTTGAGCTCAAGCACGACACGGACCTCAGCCGTTGATTCGTCGCGCACATCTACAATCTGCGGGAGTTTCCCGCCGATGATGTGGCTCGCGATTTTTTCAATCAGGCTGGCCTTGTTCACCGTGTAAGGAACTGAAGTGATGATGATGCACTTCTTGCCAGCTTCGGTCTCGACCATCCAGTTGGATTGGAGTGTGACCGTGCCCTGCCCGGTTTCGTAGATCTCGCGCAGATCTTCGACGCTTTCGAGCATCACGCCGCCCGTTGGGAAATCTGGGCCGTGAATATGGGTTCCCACGATCTCAGCAACCGTGAGTTCGCGGTTGTCGATCAGGGCAATCAACGCATCAAGGCACTCGCCGAGATTATGCGGCGGGATATTGGTGGCCATGCCGACCGCGATGCCGGTGGCACCGTTGATGAGCAGGTTGGGCACCTGAGCCGGAAGAACGATGGGTTCTTCGGTGGTCGTGTCGTAGTTGGGTCTGAAGTCGACTGTTTCTTTGCGGATTTCGCTAAGAAGTTCTGAGGCGAGCGGCGCCAGTTTGGCCTCGGTGTACCGCATGGCGGCTGCGCTATCGCCGTCGAGTGAACCGAAGTTACCGTGGCCGTCGACGAGCATGTATCGCATCGCGAAGGGCTGAGCCATTCGCACCATGGCGTCGTAAATCGACGAGTCGCCGTGGGGGTGGAATTTAGCCATGACCTCACCCACCACCGCGGCTGATTTGCGGTGTTTGGCGTCGTGCGTCAGACGCATGTTGTACATGGCGTACAGGATGCGGCGTTGCACGGGCTTTAGACCATCACGTACGTCGGGCAGAGCGCGACTTGTGATCACGCTCATTGCGTAGTTCAGGTACCGCTCTTTTGCGGTTTCGTGTAGGCGGACTTCGATCGGTTCCATGATCGTATTTGGGGCGTAGGATAAGGTCCGAAGGAATTAGCACAGGCGAAGTGTGCGCGCCACGCGGATTGGATGTTCAGTAGTGGATTGTGTTTTTGGGTCAGCCGAACGCCTGGCGGCGGGCGGTATTTTCAGTGTTCGTCAAAGAATGGCTGACCTGCAGGCTGATTGGCAGCGTTTTTAACCCATGCCTCCAACACCGAACGATCACTCTCGTTTTCGATGCGTTGTAGGTCGGCCGCAGTGAGATCATAACCACGGGAATCGAGGAAGAGTAGAATCGACTGCCGTAGTCCAGCTAACATGCCTTGTTCTCGGCCCTGCTCGATACCTTGTTCTCGGCCCTGTTCGATACCTTGGGCGATGTAATCGAGTACGATGGGGCTGAAGTATTCTTGAGTCATGGGGTCATCCTTCAGTGCTAGGGCAATCCAGAGCGGCAGCGCTTGCATTGCACGGTCATAATAGAGACGTTGGTCGGAGTTCTCAAGACTTTGATAGAGCTGAGATTCCCATAATCCTTGAAGGATATTCGCGGGTGTTTCTGGCGTTGAGTAGTTTTGGCCGTGTGCCATCATTGAAATCAGCGCGACCGTTGGATTGTCTCTGGCAAACTCGAGCGATAGTTCCTGCGGCAAATTCGATGGGCCTAAAACAATGGCCTGCCACCACGAGTTATGACCGATTTGGATGGGTTGCCTGGCGAGTTTTTCAATTCGCGGGTCGGTCGTGATGACAAGTGTATCGGTCGGGCATCGGAGTTCGGTTCGCAAGCCGATCGCGTAGTGCGGCCATTTGAAGCGTTTCTCTTCCCAATCCTTGTCCGTCATGGTCGTTTGGGCTTCGATGACGAGGCCACGGATGGGAGGTTCGCCCACGACGATTCGGCCATCAGCCAGAAGTTGTTTGGGCGCCGCTTCACTGACGTCGAGGCCGCGCTCCGCGAGAACTACGACGTTGTTAGCGGGTTCGATTCCAAGGAATCTGAGCAGTGAGCGTGTATCACGGACGACAAAGTCGATAATGCTTTCATGGACTTTCCCGGGCATTGAACCTCCACAGCAGGATTGTGGGGGTTATCGGTCAATGACTGCGAAAAGTTGCGAATATGCTGAGGACAAGGCGCGGTGCTGGGAGCTCAGCCGTTGGTCGCTGGCAGGAAGATCGAAACCCACCATCTTAGTCGAATGGCCATTCGTTCTTTCCATGACAAATCGGAGAGAGGACTGAGCGCCCAGATTGGCGATTCGGTGATGACGGGATTTCCGTCTGTAAGGTGGAGTTCTTGACCACCCATTTCAACGATCACCGCGCACACGACTGGATGGGTGAAGGGATCTAGAGCGCTCCGCGCGATCACTACGTCACCGTTAAGTTCAAAACCTTCGAGCCCATTCTGCCTGCCCAGTCGGCGCCTTACCTCTTCACAGGCAGCATCAAGGTCAGGGAGCGGGCCATCGAAACGAAAATTAGTTTGGTAAAGACCCATAGGAAATATGCGACCATGAACGGAGAACGGGGTCAAGGTTCCTCAGTTTAATCCTGGACGCGGCCTTCCAACGTGAGCTCCCAGTCGTGGCCCTTTTCTTTGAGCTCGGCCATGTAGATGGAGTCTTCGCGAAGTAAGCGTGAAATTGCGGTGGCAATGGCGGTGGCGATCATGAGGGGCAACACGATTTCGTAGTCGCCGGAGAGCTCAAAAACCATCACGCAGGCGAGGACGGGCGCGTGGGTAGTCGCGGCGGTGGCTGCGGCCATGCCCACAAGTGCGTATCCGCCCGGGCTGATGGTGCCTGGCGGCAAAATCAACGACAGGGCGGTGGCAAATAGGAAGCCGAGCGAGCCGCCGACCAGAAGTGTTGGGGTGAAGACACCACCAGGGCTGCCCGACGACACAGAGGCAGTGGTTGCGAAGACCTTTCCGATAAGCAGGAAGAGGACAAATCCCCACGCGTAGTGGCCGGAAATCACTCCAGATAATGGCTCAAAACCGTTACCGGCGATTTCGGGCATCACCGCGATGACCAGTCCTGCAAGCAGGCCGCCGAGTGCCGGGCGCCATGGCATAGGAAGGCGTGGGTTTTTGAAGAGTTGTTCGCCAAATGACAGCATGCGCATGAAACCTTGGGCTCCAAACGCCACAACGATGCCAAGCAGAGCGTACGCAAAGAGTTCCCAATTGCTCGCCATCGAAAACGTGTGTTCGCCGTAAAGCGGGCCAGGGCCGATGGCATATCGGGTGACTGCCGTAGCCAGAACAGTGGCTATAAGGACGGGCCAGATGGCCTCGACGACCACCACGCCAATCACGACTTCGACCACAAATAGAACGGCCGCAAACGGCGTATTATAGGCCGCGGCAAAACCGGCTGCGGTACCTGCAGCGATTAAGATTCGTATGTGCGCGTGACTGAGTTTTAGGAGGTTTCCGACGGTTTTTCCAGCGGCTCCACCGAACTGAATCAGGGGGCCTTCACGACCCAAAGAGCCGCCGGTTGCGATGGCAAGCCAGGACGCGAGGGACTTCAGGAGAGTAGAGCGTAGGGAGAGGTTGACCTTGCCTAAGACGACCGCCTCCATCACGTCGCCAACGCCGCCTCCTGTGGGGCCGATGACGCGTGAAACCAAGCCGCCCAACAAGGCGCCAATCGCCGGGAACAGCGCGCGTTGCCACCATTCGAGGCTTTGAAGGACCTCAACAATCGTGTGGACGCCAAACACGGTTTCGTTCAGCAGAGCGAGTGAGCCGCGAAACAGAATCGCGAACACCGAGGCCAGCAGACCGACAAGTCCAATGCCAAAACCGTATGTGATATGGCGTTTCATGAGGCGTCTTTACGTCATTCAAAACCGGTTCGGAAGGCTGAACCTGAAAAAGACCGTGTGCGGGAACTAGTGACCAGTCGCAGACCGTATCTCAGGAATTTGAGTCGGTTGAATGTTCTCAGGTCACGAAAATCTGAGGATCGATGATGCTGCAATTCTGAAAAAACAGCGCAGTTCAAAGGGTTGGAGTGTTTTGGCAAGAGTGGCACGGATGCTGCTCTATAACCGTATGCCTGTCTGTGGCGTACGATCTGATGGAACGGAGAATGAAATGAACCCCAAAAATGTATTGCTGGCTTTAGCTCTTGGATTTTCCTTCGCTTGTGGCGGAAGTGATTCAAGTAACACCTCTAATAATTCGACGAATAATTCATCAAATAACTCTACGAATAACGTCACGAACAGCGCGGAGGTCGTCCGTTCCGACCTCCAAAGAAATTTATCGCCAAATGTGAGTGATGCTCAACTCGGTGAGCTTGTTAGCGGGAATACGGAGTTCGGCTTGCGATTGCTTCGCGAGATTCGCAAAGGCAACACCGGCAACGTGATTTACTCACCGCATAGCATCTCTATTGCGTTGGCAATGACGTACGCCGGGGCACGCACGAACACCGAAACCGAGATGGCGACGGCATTGAATTTCACGCTGCCTCAGACCGAGCTGCATCCTTCTTTTAACGCGTTGGATCTGGCTCTGATTTCGCGTGGTGCTGGAGCGCAGGGTTCTGACGACCAACCGTTCAGGCTTAAAATCGCGAACGCCCTGTGGTTGCAAGATGGTGCGGATTTCGAAAAAGACTTCTTGGACACGCTGGCCCGCAATTACGGCGCTGGCGTGAACCTGATGGATTACGACACAGACGCAGAAGCCGCGCGTGTGGAAATCAACACCTGGGTTGAAGAACAGACCGAGGATAAGATCAAGGACCTGATTCCAGAGGGGGCGATTGATGGAGGAACGGTCGCGGTGCTGACCAACGCCATCTATTTTAATGCGTCATGGTTGGATCAGTTTGAGCCTACCGCGACTGCCGATGGTCCTTTTGCGGCGCCAACCGGCACGGTCACGACGCCGATGATGAGCCAGATGACGACCTACGGCTACGTGGCCGAAACCGGGTTTGAGGCGATCGAGTTGCCGTACGACGGCGAAGAAGTCTCGATGGTTATTTTGTTGCCTGATGCGAGTTCGGATTTAGCGACTCTTGAAGCGGATTTGGACGCTGCCAAACTTCAGGCAGCAATGACCGGCCTTGAAAACAAGATGGTCCAGTTTTCGATGCCTAAATTTAAGTTTGAGTCACCGATTGGATTGAACCAGATCCTGAGCGACCTTGGGATGCCAAGCGCTTTTCGCGACGCGGATTTTTCAGGGATTTCCACAACGATGGACCTGGCTATCACCGACGTGTTGCACAAGGCTTTTGTTGATGTGAACGAGAAGGGAACCGAGGCTGCGGCAGCAACTGCGGTCATTATCGGCGAAACCAGCGTTCCGACCGCAGATGTGACCGTCGCTGTGGACCGCCCATTTTTGTTCCTGATTCGCGACCGACAGACTGACGCCATCATCTTCATTGGCCGAGTGGTTGATCCCACGAAATAATTGAACGGGCCAAGGTTTTTTATGAAGTTCAAACTCACCATATTATTGGCGCTCCTGGTCGCTTCTGGTTGCGCCCGTGACGAGTTCGGTACCAAGGATTCCGGCGACTCAGTCAGTTTGCCAACGGTGTCCGAAGAAACCGATCCGGGTGAAAACGAGCCGGAGGGTAGTCCTGTCAATGGTTCTCCAGACGCTAATAATTTGTCTTCGCCGGACCCTGAACCCACGACCGATCAGGGATTCGAAAACGTTGCCCCTTCCGCCCTGCTGGCGATGGAAGCGTTGACCCGTGCTACGTTTACCGACATTTCAAGCTCGACCGGGAACTTTGTGTTTTCACCTTTGGCGCTGGCCAGCACACTCACGGTGGCAGGCTTGGCAGGTGACGGCGCAATGCGTGACGCCGTCGCGGGCCGTCTGGCCGAGACCGACTTGGAGTCGGTTGCGGTTGGTCTCGCGGATGCCAATAGGTTGATTCAAGACGGCCAAGACGGGTTGATTAGTCTGCCCACGATGTGGGTGGATCCGTCGACCTCGTTGAATTCAGATTTTTTGGCGTCGGTCGTGCCTGAGCTGATTCAGGATGTTCGCACGGTGGACTTTTCGTCGCTCGAACAAGCTCGGCAGACCATCAATAACTATTATCGGACCCAGACCTCGGCCGTTTTGCCAAGCGTTGTTGGACCGCTGGCGTTGAAGGCTGGCCAGAGAGCAGCGCTGGTTCACGCCGTCTATTTTCAGGGTTCTTGGGCGCTGCCGTTTTCTGCGGAAGACACTGCTGAGGGTGTGTTTCGAGGAGACGGCGGTGACGTCACGACCGCATTCATGCGGGTGCATGGCGAGTTCTTGGTGCAACGCGAGGAGGATTACGATGCGATCGTGGTTCCGTATCAATCGAATTATGACCTTGTGTTGATTAAGCCCACGTCCGCGGGCGCTAGGGCTCGGCTCGAGGGGCAGTTTTCGATTCAATTGCTCACGGACATAGTCGTAGCCAGCCAGTTGGAAACCATTCATCTGCAGATGCCGCGCGTTGATGTCGAGGGGCGGCTGGAATCCAATCTATTTGGCGGCGAGGTTGCTTCCAATGCCGAGCGCGCAGGTGCCTTCAGTACAGCAGGATTGGAATCGAGTGGTGCGTTGATTCAGCGGGCCGTTATTTCTTTTGATGAAGCTGGAACAGGCGCTCCTAATCCGAGCGACAACGTCGGATCGGTGTCGGGCGGCGAGTTCGTGTTGGACCAACCGTATTTGTTTGGGATCCGCGAATCATCGACTGGATTTGTGTTGTTGGCCGGGCGTGTGAGTCGACTTTAGAGCTCTGAAAGCTATTGAAGGCGGGCAGTGAAAAGCCCAAGCCACGATTTGCCAGAACCAGTGCGCGCGACCAGCTCAAGCGTGTGCTGGGCCACGCGGCGCATTCTCTGGGGTTCGCGGGCATCTTCAAGAACCTGGCAGGTGGTCGCGAAGGCGCGGAAATGCCGCAACGCCGGCGTCAACTCTTCAAATTCGAACGCTTTTTGCAGAACGACTTCGAAGGCTCGCCAGTCTTTTTCGACTGCAGATGCCCAGAGTTCTGCATCCCAAGGATGGACCTCGACTCCGCGCTCTCCCACATGAAGTCGGCGTGTAAGGTCGTTCAGAAGGTTTCGCGCTTCGTCTGTTTTGCCATCATGCAAGAGGGCGCGGGCAAAAAGCTCTTCAGCTTGAAGTGTCCAGACGGTTTCAGAGTCTTTGAGCAACGACCAAGCCTCCGCGAACTTTTCTAAAGCCTCGGCGTGGTGGTTATCGTCGTCAAGAATCGACCCGTGCAGGAGTCTAACGCGGGCGTCAAAGGCCGGAAAAGCGTCTTTTTCTAAGAGGGCCTGTGCCGATTCGAGTTCGAATTCTGCCTCGGCATAACTCGACAAAAGGCGTGAAGACTCGGCGAGCGCTAAATGAACTCGTAATTTTAGGTCCGCACGGGTGGCAAGCTGCCAGGCTTCGGAAGCAAAACGTTTAGCTTTTTCGGGGTTACGAGCAGCGTTATGAGCGTCAGCCGCATCCAGCAGGGCTTCGGCGCGGGCCAGCCCTTCAAGCTTTTGTTGGATACTTTCGTTCGCAAATAACGTCGCGTCTTCGTGTTCGTCACGAAGACTTGCCGCAAACGCGAGCGCACCATAAACCCGGGCGAGCTCGACCCCAGGGCCAAGCTTGGTTGCGGCCTCGAAGGCCTTTCGCAGAAGTTCTTCCCCGCGTTCGACCTCGTGGAGCCGTGAAGACGTCACCAGGGCGCGACCTTCGCTCGTCCAGAGTCGGAGCCATGAAGGGTGATTTAGAGGCGTTTCGGTGCGCTCAAGCGCGTTGCGCATGAGCCGACAGACCTCGACCACTCGAGCGGGTTCGGCGGCGTGGGA
>JBBKVQ010000120.1:0-5487 GCA_037968515.1 Bradymonadaceae bacterium | reverse complement strand
GGTCAGGTACGCGCCGGCGGAGTCGATCACAGGGTTGGAAATTTGCTGGTTCAAATCGACGTAGCGCAAGACCAGCTCAAGGATATCGACCAGATCTTTGGTCAGGTATTTGCCGTCGTTTCGTCGAGTCAGCGGTGTGTTGTCGTCGATAAAGGGCTGCCCCATCCAGAACACAATGGCGTCATCGATTTCGATGCCCGGTTTATCGAAGAGTATGGGCTCATAAACGGGCGCCCACAGGAAATCGACTCCTGAAATCGTCGATTTTGGATTGACCTGATCTGTGGCAGTGACCTCGATGTGATTGACGCCAAATCTGGGCACAACAACTTTTTCAAAACGGCCGGCCACGACGGGAACTTGCTCCCCGTTGATGTAAACGAGGACATCGCCATGCGAGTCCGTGGCTCGACCCGCGACTCGAACTGTCGCGGACGACCCGTCGAGTTGTTCGCCCGGATAGGGCGCCTCGATCACGATCACTGGTGGTGTATTATCGACCACGATCAGATCGTCGCCGCAAACCCCTCGCCCATCGGCCCCTGGCGTCAGCGCGCAGGCTGTGAACGTGACCAGCCCTTCGGATACCAGCTCCCAGCGATCCGTACTGCGTTGAGCCGACTCTCCCGGAGCCACAGTGAGGTCGAAAAGGGCCTCGGGAATCACGTCGCCGTTTAGGTCGTAAACTACCACCTCAGGCAGCAGCTTGGCGCCTACGGCATAGCTGGTGCGCCCCGGAGTCATGTTGATCGTGACAAATCGCGGCACTCGCAACTCAGGCTCGGCGTCCGGTTCGGTGCGCGCATCCATGCCCGCGTCGACTTCCGTTTGCGTCGGGGTGGAGTTCGACGCTTGGTCGTCACCACAGGCAGCGGCCAAAATCACGGCGAATATGAAGAATCGGTATTTCATCATCATTGAATCGCGAAGTTGCCGCGCAGAATGTACTGCGACGAGGTTTGGACGGTCGAGGTCGGCGAGATCGTCATTTTGCCGTTTGCCGGAAGACCGTAGGCGGTCAGCGACGCGGGCAAGGTGAAGGACGGAATCGGCAAGGATGGCAACGCATTATTTAACGACGAGTTCACGATGCCCTGGACCAGTCCGGTCAGGAAGGTCTCAATGATCGCCCTCGTGTTCGCGTCGAGCGAGACCGCGCTGGTCGAGAAATAGAGGTTCTCGATCGTAATCACGCCAAACTGGAGCGCGCCATTTTGGACCGAAACATCGGTCGTTGCGGTGGCTCCCAGCGTCATGGGTATTCCGGCATCAAAAAGCCCTGGATAGACAAGGTTGAGCCTCATCCCTCCGAGCATCAGCCGAACCTTGTTTCCGGCGATGTTTTCGACCACGGGGGGTAAAAGACCTTCGATATCTGCCCGCAAACCGGACGGAAGCCCTGCCCCGCCCGAAAACTGCGATCCAAGAGATGTGTTCAGAAAGCCGCCCCGCCACAAGGAGTGCAAGGCTTGGTTCAAGACCGCGATGTAGATGGCCACGACAACCGGCTGGCTGCCCGACGGCTCCACATCCAGAACTTGGGATGGAAGCGGAGTACCAAGGCTTGGCAGCGCCACAGAGACCACTTGGGGGCGGATTCGCGTGCCGATCCCAAACCGAGCGCGGCTTGTATTCACGTCGATCCCGGTCAGGTTCGTTCCGAAATCCAACGTAATCTGGCCCGTCCCAGCAAGGCGAGGAACGGAAAACGTGGTCCCGAACGACGAGATATCCAGCGAGCCGAACACGCCATCAAGGATGCCGTTGAAGTTGTTCCGCACAAAATCTTGAATGGAGTCTCGGATGAGGTTCCGTACCGTCCCGTTGAACAGGCCAACCACGACGTTAACGATTGCGCCGTCGATGCCGTTGAAGCTCGTCGAAACCGTCCCAACCGCGGTGGAGACACTGCGAACCGTCGCTTTGGGCCGCCCGGCCGAGCTCGTAAGGTCGATAATCATATCGACGTCGAGTGACTCGACGGTAACCCACCCTGTCGTGTCGTAGGGGATTCCCGAGATATGCCCTTTGATGCGCACTCGGATACGAACATCTTTAACGAGGGCCTTCACCCGAAGCCCACCGTTGACGAGCGAAAGTGTGGTGGTGTTGGGTCCGTTGATTTGAGTGTCCAGATACGTGACTTCGCTGCGAAACAAGCACACGCCAAGGACCTTGGTGTCGCAGGCATTGGGCTTGAGCGGGTTTGCAGCAAGCATCGACGAATGCAACTGGTCCCTAAGGCCGGCGGCGTTGAGGACTCGGTCGAGGATGTCGGCCAAACTATCGAGGTCGGCGCGATTAGCGTCGTCGATGGCCGCGGGATTCAAGCGCAAAAGTACGCCGTTATCGAGGTAGCTCGCTGGGCCTTCGGTCTTCCATTTATCCGACGCGAGGAATGCGCAGAACCGGGTGTTTTCCTCGCCAAATGCGTCCGTGGCCACCAGTTCGACAAAGTTGATGCCCCACGCGACGTTGATCGGCGAAGAAAACGAGCCATCCGGATTCACTGGAACCGACAGCCCGTTGACCTTGACCGAAGTCACACCGCTTGCATCGGCCACGGTACCGCTAAAATTGACTTGGGCACCAATCGCCACATCGATCATGCCGCCGTCGACCGGTGTGCCGCATTCGATTGCCGGGCCATCACTGTTGATGACGATCGTCGCATCCTGCCTGAGCGTCACACCACCAGCGGTTGCACCATTGACGCGCACGGTAATGGTGTAGGTGCCTTCGGCTGCGTAACGAAAACGCCCCGTCCCGAAAGCCTGGCCCGCAGGGTTGCTGGTAATCGCAACATTGGCCGACGGAATGGTGTTTCCAAATTCGTCTGTAACAACATAGGCGATTTCGACCACCTGCCCGATGGCATAAACCTCTTGATTGGGCACTACGGCGATGGCGAGGGAGGCCGGCAAATTCGGAATGACTTCGACCTGTTTAAATTCCTCGACCTGCGCGCCATCGATATGACATGCCACGTCATAAATTCCGGCTATTTCAAACCGAATCTGCGCCGACGTGATCGTCGTTCGGGAAGATGGAGTGGCTTGCAGCACGGGTTCGACATCCAAGATCTCATTTCCGAAAGCGTCAAAAACCTCGCAGGTGGCCGTTAAGTCTTCACCTGCTGCCAGGTGGTACTTGTCCACCGCAGTCACAACAGTATGTGGTGTGCCAGGAAGAATTTCGAGGACCGCCGGCGTGGCATCCACCAGCCCATAGAGGCCAAGGCCACATTGAACACCTGCTCGACCAGCACGTGTAGCGATCGCAGTGGGACCCGACAGGTCAAAGGAATCCGGCGGCGTGTAGACGACCGTAAACTCGAGCCCACGCGGATCGATGTCCTCGCCGTATTGGTCAAGCAGTCGGCAGGTCACATCAACCACGTCGCCCGCGGCAACCACGGTCGACAGCAAATCGGTTTCGACACTGGTGGGTTGAAGCGGCGACGAGACATCGGGCAAACCCATGTCAGGCTGGCTTTCTGTGCCGTTATCAGCCTGGGCGAAGTCTGGAACTTCGCCCACATCATACTCTTTAGCAGGTGCAGCAGAGTCGTCGCTACACGATGCCAAGAGCATACCCAATAAAAAGAGTGAAACGATCTGACGCGTCAATTGCATCAAGTGCCCCTCGCTGTTCAAAAAACATTCTGAACTGAGTGTACGAGGGAAGCCAACTTGCTGCAAATCAGGGTTCGATGAGGAGCGCTTTGGTCTTCATCCAGCTGTAGATCGCAGAAGCGACCTCGACCGGAGCCTGCATATGAACATGATGCCCGCCCGGAAGCTCCACGACATGAAGGTCTTGGATTTCGGACATCCGTCGTTCCGCAAGCGCTGCGTCGTAGCGCAGTCCGTCGGCCGCAACCACCAGACACACCGGCACAGCGATTTGTGTGAGAAACGCCGAGACGTGGGCCTCGGTAAGTCGAAGCGTGGAGGTCATCCGAAGGCGTGGATCGTGTGAAAAAAACCATCCTCCCTCGACGGCCGACAAGCCGCGGAGCACAAGGTCCCGCGTGGCGGCAGTGGGGATTTCAGGAACCAATCGAGCCCGCCGTTCGACCGCTTCTTCGACATTGGGATAGATTCGAATGGGCAGGCTGGGTGATTTTTCCAGTGACGCTTTGCGAAGTGTAGCTGGCGAATCCAGCGCTTCGGTTGTGAGTGGCCCGAGGCCCTCAATCACGACCACGGCCAGCACCCGTTCAGGGACGGTGGCTGCCGCCATCAGCGCAACGCCCGCCCCCATCGAGTGCCCGACAAGGCAACACGACTCCCAACCCAACTCGTCCAACAGGGCCACGGCATCAGCTACGTAGTCGACATAATGATAGCCGCTGTTTCGATGGTCCGATTGACCATGCCCAGCCTGATCCACCAGCAACCAGTCATATTCCGGAAACTGGCAGGCCAGTGCCATCATGCTCGCGGAGTTATCCATCCAGCCGTGGAACGCCACCCAGCGAGGCCCGCCTTCAGTTCCGAATCGCTGACATCGAAGGGTCAAACCACGTACAGAAACCTCCATCGTTCAGAGCTCGGCGTTCAAGAGCAGCACTGCCTGAACACCAAAGTGATCCGACAGATTCTGCTGTTCGCTGTTTACCTCGACCGTTTCGGTGAAGATGCGCTTGGCCGATTGGGCAGTCCACGAGGCGTCGCTGCTAAAGATATGGTCAATCGTCTTGTCACCTGATTCGGCAACGAGCGTGTTGGACTCGCAGAATGTGCATTCGTACGTGTCCAAAGTAATGTAGGCGCTGGTCCAACCCAGTGCAGTGAATTTGGTGTAGTTTTCTGGAAGTTCAGCGTCCACGCCTGTGCCAGTCGGGCCCGCGTTCATGTCGCCAATGATGATCACGGAGCCAGTTTCTGCGCCAACCAGGGCCCCGATATCGTCGATTTGTTTGGCCTGTTCGGCGGCGTAAGACGTGATGTCCGAGCCGTCAGCCACTGGATACTCGGTGTTCCGAATGTCCGCACTCAGATGAGTGCAATACACGCGTTGACTGCCGCCCGGCAGCGCGACGTCAGCCTGGAGCACCGAACGAGCGACCTGCGTGGCAAATAGTGGTTCGTGAGCCGTGTTGCTTAGCGGATACTTCGACAGCAGCAGCAGACCGTTGTGCGCGTTCGAGAAAAACGCGCTTTGAGCTCCACCGACACACGCCGTTTTGATGTCTTCGTATTCATTTCCGAGCTGGCCAACCAAGCACTGCGAGCAGTCGGATGGCAGCGCGAAGAACTCGGTCTGGCAGCTACCCAAGACGCAGTCTTGCAAACCATCGGCGGTCACACCGGGGCAGTTGGCCTGAACGCAGGCGTCAACCTCAACAATATCAGCGGCCTCACAACCGACTTTGGTCGTGTCTTCCGAGATGAAAAAATAGGAATTGGGCAGGTTGGTCGAGGTGGCTGCAATAATCGCATCGATATTGTCTTGCTTCCAAACCGAGTCACCGTCCTGATT
>JBBKVQ010000119.1:0-2999 GCA_037968515.1 Bradymonadaceae bacterium | reverse complement strand
AACCAACCCGAAAAGGGTGAATACCGGAGGCGGGACTTGAACCCGCACGACCGCAAAGTCAACGGATTTTGAATCCGCCGCGTCTACCGATTCCGCCACTCCGGCGCGGAAAAAGGAAGCTACTCGACTTCCAAAAATCCATCAAGTCACTTTGTCCATCTTCCAACATATAGTCGTGTTTCGGGGTGCGGACGCCCCGAGTCGACCAAGTGAACGCTAGAAAAACGAATAGATTCAACGCACGCGACGGGGATGTCCATCGCTGCTTCAAACTCGACTTCGTCCCCCAACCCATCGGAGGTGTATCGGACCAACGTATCGTCGCCGTCGACCCGCAACAAAAAGTCGTATATTTCCTGAGCTTTGCATGCAGCTTCATTCACTTCGTCGGTGGCCCGCACGATTCGATCATCGTCGAGCTCTTCTGGCGCCATGGCCGAAGAATCACCAAGATCGTGGGCGCTCAGGCTGACAAAAAGACTCCGACGATCGTCACCCAACCACCGCTCCGCCAGATTTCTAGCCATTCTGCATTCGTGCCGATGAAAAGCTAGACGCCCTTGAAGGCCAGGCTCGGTCTGAAGATCGACGCCTCCCATAGCCGGAACATCGTTAAACTCTCGTGGGGTCAAACGCGCTGGTCCAGGAAGTCGTGGCCCAGAGTCGTAGGCCCCCAAAGCACCAGCACCTGCGACCACGCAGGTATCAGCCCCCAGCGCTAGGAGAGTTCCCGCGCCGGCGACATCTGAAGCGATAATCACATCAACGCGTGTGTACTCAGCTCGGAGCGCTCGGAGAGTGTAGTCGGCAAACGACGCACATCCCCCCTGCCCCGAAACAAATACCGTGACGTGGGGTTTGCGGCGAGATTCAATCGCACAACGTTGGGCCACGCGACCGGAGGCACGATTCGGATCTAAACCGTGCGTTGCAGCGACTGCCCACGCGACGGCCACGACATCCGTGCCCAAGGCTTTTTCTAAGCGAGTCAAAGCACGCTGACGAGACTTCTCCAAATCAGTGCTCCCAGACGGGCGATGTGAAGCCTGAACCCGAGGTCGTCACGAGCTTCTGTACTTCGCCGTCTCCAGTCATCAACCAGATCCGGTCGCCCTTGCCGCCACGATCCGAGGTAAACACCAGATAACGTCCATCAGGCGAGAAGCTCGGATCTTGATTATTACCCTGGTCTTGAGTCAAGCGCTCGACGGTGCCTTGTGTGGTCACCGTGAAAATATCGAAGCGAGCGCGTTCGTCACGAGCCGTGAATGCGATCAGGTCGCCCTTCGGAGACCAATCTGGCGACGTATTATAGGTTCCCTGAAAGGTCATCCGTTTCTGGTCACTTCCGTCGCCGTTCATCAGATAGATTTGTGGTCCACCGGACCGGCTGGAAACAAAAGCAATCTTTGAACAATCAGGGCTCCAGGTCGGGCTCGTGTCAATCGCCCAATGGTCGGTAAGTCGTTTAACAACCCCGCCTTTTTTGGGGTCAATCAAGTAGATGTCCGCGTTTTCTCCGCCCATCGATAAAGTCAAAGCCAACTTGCCATTACAATACGCCGCGCCGCTGTTCTGACCGCGTTGAGACGACAATTTGCTGACTTTCCCTCCGGAAGACGTCCACAAGTCAGGATTTTGGTCAGCGTAGCTTGTGTAGTACACAGTCCCGCCCGGTCCCCAAGTCGGTAGAATGTTGATCGCATCGTGTTTCGACACGCGCGAGGCACCCGAGCCATCCACACCCATGATGTACACGTGTTTTACGCCGCCTTTTTGGCGAGCCACGTAAGCGATACGGGTCCCAAAAATGCCAGGTGTGCCGGTGTAATGTTCAACGACCGCATTCACGAACGCATGGACGGTCGCTTCGGCGCCTTCACGCTTGGTGGTTTCGGGACTCCACTTCAATTTGACCGGCATCCCCTTGTCGACTTGGTAGAGGCGCAAATCGAGCGTGATGGAATCGCCGCTCGTTCGAACTGCTGCCTTGATCAGGCCCTGAGCGCCCACGTTAAACCAGTTTTGGAAATTGATTTCCGCGGGAGCCATTCCTTCTTTCGACGCGTCGAAGAAGAAGCTGTCGTTTGGCAACACCTTGAAAAAACCGCTGAACTCGAGGTCGCGGCGTAGCGTTTCGTTCACTTTGGCCGCGATTCCACGCGACGAACCGTCAGGTTCGGTCGCATCAGGCACGGCAATGGGCATCAGCACGCGGCGTGCCCCACCCTTCACATTAATATCGATCCCTTTAGGTGTTGGAGGCGGCAAATCTTGTGCGCCCACCGAGGCGGACATCACAGTGATCAGCAAAAAGGCGACGAATTTTATCAATCGGTTTGTCATAGTTCGTTTTTCCTTCATCGGCCTGTGTATTCCCATTCCATCAAATTCAGTCCCTCGCGAATCACGGCTTCGCGCACAGCGGGATCGTCGGGCAAAGGCAATGTTCGCCCGCCAAAAGCCACCATGAATTTTTTCAGGACTCGCTCGATGCTTTCGTTGAACTGTTCGTTCGCCGACTTTTGCTTGAACACATAGCTCACTACGTTCCCGCTAGCAGACAACCGAACATACACTTCAACTTGGTTGGAAAGCGTCGGCACTTCGGACGGCGCAATTGTTGTGGGCATATCCCACACCCGGCTGAGTTCACCCACAAGCTTAGTCGCGTAGGTACCCAGAAGATTGGCGAGAGCGGCATCGGAAATCGTTCCGCCGATGACTCCCTGTTCGCTGCCTGCCGGAATGACGTCGTTGGTAGGGCGGTTGGGATTATTCAATGCGCTCAGGGCCTCAAACATCTTCTGCTTCCGGTCTTTTTCGTCTTCTTTGGCGTCGATGGGCTCGTCCTTCTTTAGTTCGACGACCGGTTCATCAGGTTGTTCAAGAATAACTTCGTCTGGCTTCTTTGTGACAGGTTCTGGATTCGCGATTCGAGGCAGCGCTTCGGGGGGTTTCTCTTCGCCGAGCGCAAGGAGTTCGACCTTTTCGAACTG
>JBBKVQ010000118.1:0-4523 GCA_037968515.1 Bradymonadaceae bacterium | reverse complement strand
TTCCTGAAGGTACCGATTCAGTCCACCTTCCGGAGAAGGGGCAGGAAGATTTGCAAAGTTTGCCATTTTTTTGTCTTTCCCTGTTCGCGTCGATGTTGCAACGCTTAACATAGATAATGAACCAATCAGTTTAGTTCAAGGTCCGATTGATCGGATTCACTATGCCTCTTTCAATAATGTAGAATGAATTCAAAGTGTGAATTGTTCCATTCACAGCCACGTGCGCTCACATACTTGTGCACAGAAGGTGATGCAATGAGCGCCCCATGTGCGAAAATCAACTAACTCGAAATGCGCAGAGCAGTTCAACAAAATCATCCGGTGGGTCGGCTTTGAACGTTAGATGATCACCTGTCAAGGGATGCAAAAAACCCAACGTCGCTGCATGAAGCGCTTGTCTTGAAAAGGTTTTTGCCTGCTCGGTGCCTGCCGCGTCTTTAGGGAATTTGCGGTGCCCTCCGTAAACCGGATCGCCGATTAATGCGTGTCCAATGTGGGATGCGTGGACCCTGATCTGGTGAGTGCGACCCGTTTCAAGCCAACACCTGATCAAGGCGGCATGCGCTCCAAATGTTTCAGCCACGGCAATGCGGGTCACGGCGTGCCGTCCGCCTTGGAAAACGACTGCCTGACGCTGTCGGTCGGTTTTATGGCGCGCAAGGTGTGTGGTGACCTTGATGATGGTTCCGGGTTCGAAACTCACGCCCTTTAACCCACGAAGGCGAGGGTCGCCCACGGACGGAACTCCGTAGCAGATTGCCAAGTATTCCCGTTCAACCGAATGCTTGGCAAATTGTGCGGCCAACCCATGATGTGCGGCATCGGATTTTGCAACGACGAGTAATCCCGACGTGTCTTTGTCGATCCTGTGAACGATGCCAGGTCGTCTTTCGCCACCAATGCCCGAGAGTTGCCCGCCAAAATGGTGCAAAAGCGCATTCACCAATGTTCCGCTTGGGGATCCCGGGGCCGGGTGAACGACCATCCCTGCAGGTTTGTCCACGACAATCAGGTGTTCGTCCTCGAAGATCACATTCAGTTCAATGTCTTCAGCGATGGTTGCGACTTCCGCGGGCTCATCAACTGAAACGTCGAAAACCTGGCCTTCAACGACCTTTGAAGTTGAATTACGCACGACGACGCCCTCACACGAAATCTGGCCGTCGACCAGCAAGCGCGCCAACCTGGAGCGGCTGAGGTGCGCTTCCGCTGGCACATCGCGGGCCAGCGCCTTATCAAGACGCGACGGCGGGTTGGCGCCGATGTGTACGCGATGAACGGTTCGGGACATGGAAAACGAAACGGCTCCTGCTGGCGAGATAAAGAACCTCAAATACCTTAAATGGCTGGTGACAATCCTGACTGTCACGATGATCTTGGGGTTCTTAACGATCGTGGGACTGTTTGTCATGCGCTTCGCAGACATGAACAACATTGAACTTCCCGACGAAATCACGTTACCCGACGGGGCGAAGGCGACTTCTTTTACAAGGGGACAGGGATGGTTTGCCATCGTCACCGATGCTGACGAAATCCTGATCTACAGCCAAGTGACTGGAAACCTGCGCCAACGCATCGCAATCCAACCCGATTAATCTAGGCGATCCAGCCGGTCTGGATTGCACGCGCCCAACTTTCGGCTCCGTTTTTCCGGGCAAGTTCTGACATCTGTGAGGCGTCATAAGGAACCGAAATAAGCTCGACCCGCCAGTCCTCCCCGCATGACTCGACAACAGCATAGCGTGCGTCGGGAGAGCCTGTCTGATGAATGAATGCCGGTTCGCAACGTGTATCAAGGTAGGCCGGACAGCCCACGGCACCTGGATTAACGATCTTCCGACCGTCGGTGAGGCGTACGGTGCGAGGTGTATGAGTGTGTCCGCATAGAATGAGGTTTTGTGGAACTCCTGCCGCGCGCAGCTCCACCGCGCCAAGATCGCGTGGGACTAACCGGTTATGATCACCACGATAGTCCAGCCAGTTTTCGTAATCGCTGTTTGGCGTTGCATGGCATAGAAGGACGTTACCAATTTCCAAAACCAAGGGAAAAGACTGGACCCAATCCAGATGCGCAGCGCTGAGATCGTCGATAATCCACGATTCCCATTGTCCCATCTTTTCACGGGGTCGATCATATAGTTGGCGATCGTGGTTTCCGCGCACGGTTGGCAAATCCAAGGACATCAGAAGATCAGCAGTAGCAAAGGCGTCGAAGGGACCGCTCAGGCAATCGCCCAGGTTCACAGTTTGATCTACATTTTGCCGTTCAATGTCGTTGAGAACAGCCTCAAGCGACGCGATATTCCCGTGCACGTCGCTGATAACGGCAAGTCTCATAATGCCAACTTCCCCAAAAATCATTCGGCCCGAGCGAACCGAATGCGACCACTGGCAGGATGGTACCGCCTCCCTGGCTTGAACAGGGGACCTCTGGATCCACAATCCAGCGCTCTAACCAACTGAGCTAAGGCGGCACGACCGCGGATTTAGCGCCCGTATCGCACGATTGCAAGAGCAGAGCGTCACTGGAGTTCAAGTTCCAGTGAATGTTCGACAAGATTGACGCCGCAAGAACGTACATACTCTGACTTGGTGCACTGAAACCCGTTACGGGTGTAAAGGACGCACGCAGCGCGATGGCTTTCGTGGGTCCGGAGGCGAATAGCATGATCGCCGGTTTTGGCAGCGAAGATCAGGCAAGTACTCAGAAGTTCCTGGCCCAACCCCAAACCCCGCGTATCTGGTTCCACAAGAAAGAGGCGTAGTTTTGCTACACCCTGATCACTGAACTTCACGCAGAAGATCGAACCTAGTCGTCGTCCGTCTGCTTCGGCGATCCAGGCGCGTTCAAGTTCAGTTTCTCGGTTTCGCATAAAATCAGCCAGAATTTCAGCGACCAACGCTTCGAACGTGGAGTCAAAGCCTTCGTCTCGAGCATATAGCCCGCCGTGGCGTTGAATAAGCTCGCCCGCGTCGCCGGACCTAAGATCGTGGAACACAACGTCATCCATCCTGAGCGTCATAGACCTAAGAAAGTCGTGACGGGGACGGACGTCAAGTCGCCTTCTTGCCAACAGACGCCCACCGGGATACCCCGCAGCTGATTGGGAAAAAGGACAGGTGCCATGGGCATCAACAAAGAAAGCGAAATTACTGCAAACCTTCAGATAGGTCCAACCAGTCTTGGGATGGTTCGGATCTTTGTTGAAGGCGAGGGCATAGAAATCCCAATGGATTTCGAACCTGAAGAGGCCGAGGAGATTGCGGAAGAGATCAGGGCAGCCGCGTCGCGCGCCCGAACGATGGCCGGGAAGTCGTCTAATAGCCCGAAGAAGGGCTGAAGTCCGGGTCGCGGGCTGAGTGCCACCGCGAAGCTGCGTGCCGCGCAAACTTCTGGATAACCAACTTGCGCCGAGCAGAAGCCAACTTGGACTCCGGGCCCATCCTCAGAATCTCGGCACCATAAGCGTCGGCGATAATCAACCCAGTTCCTTCGGGCAACAAGTCGGTGGGAAATCTGTCATCGACCGCCCAGAAAAATCGATCGCACCATTCCAGATAGCCATGCCATTTCTGATCACTCTGGAAGTCGGTGCGACTGGATTTACACTCGACAACCCAAAGCTCGCTTTTTGGCCCAAGTGCCATAACATCGACGCGCAGTCCCGGTGAAGGGATCAGCTCTTCGACACTCACGAAATCATGGCCGACAAGGTGCCGACAGACACCACGTGCCAGCAGCTGACCTGGCTTCTGCAAATTTAGTGGCGCGTCTTGTAGCATGGCAAGAGTGTGAACAAAGCAGAAACACTTGGCAAGTGCGCCTGCTGCATTGGAAGACAGTCGCAGAGTGTCATCTCTTCACCCGCACATAGGCGAGAGGCCGGAACCCTTAAAGGGACCGGCCTCCTTTTCCTTAAACTTGGACGTGGAATGCGGGCTTTGAAAAAAATCGTCTTGCCGCATGTAGAGGTTATTTGTTTTTGCCAAGAACCTGGATGCTGTCGATGCTGTAGAACTCACTGAAGGAGATCCTGCGGTCATCATTGCTGTCAAAGATGTTCAGGTCGGTCGGGCTGAGGTTCGGGTAGTGGGCCTGAAGTTCAGCCAGGGAAGCAAATCCCGAGCCATCGATGTCGACCAAATCGAGGGAAACGAGAATGCTGGATCCCTCTTGGTAGCGATTGAAGATCGACTGCGCTGATTCTGCATAAAGTTCAACCGAACCGATACGATCATCATTGCTGGTATCGATCAAATCGAATTCAATCGAAGTCAAACCGGGGTAGGTTGCCTTAAGTTCGACTTCGCTGACGAACGAGCCACCCGAAATGGCCCTCGTGTTGAGCACCGTGCCGAGCGTATGCATCCCGCGGTTCAAAATGGATTGTGCGTCGGGTGCCTGAACTTCAGTCGAGCTCAGTCGACGGTCGCGGTTCACATCGAGAGCGCGGAAGTCATTCCTGTCAAGCAACGGATTCGCCGCGGTCACTTCCGAGAAACTTGCGAAGCGATCACCGTTC
>JBBKVQ010000117.1:0-3389 GCA_037968515.1 Bradymonadaceae bacterium | reverse complement strand
CAGAATTCGGGCCACACCCGACACCCCGATTCCACCAATTCCCAACAAATGAATTCGTCGTACGTCTTCCAGCATGGCTCTCTCGGGGTTCGAATCAAACGTGCGCAGCATTAACACCCACGCACTTCAAGGTAAAGTGATGCGGGATCCCAGAGGCTGACTTGCCAAGAGACCGGCAGGTCCGCTAGCTTGCGCCGTTGAAACAGACCCGGAGTGGCGCAATGAAACGAACCCTCGCAATGATATGTCTCGGCTTTGGAATCTCGGCCTGTCAAGACGTCGAACAACCCACGGTTGTCCTGACGCAGGCACAGTGGGCTGACGTACAGAAAAACATCCTCAGCGAAGAACCTCAGCCTCAATATCGGGTCGGCGCCAAATTCGACGACAAGATCGAGCTTATTGGGTTCGACGTCACAACCCCATTGGTTGCCGGGAAACCAGCGACGTTCACGTGGTACTGGCGAGCGCTCACGGATGTTTCGGATAACTGGAAGGTTTTTGTCCACTTCGACTCATCGGGCAAACCATTTCGCCAGAATCTGGACCATGTGCCGGTCAAAGACATGTTTCCGACCAGCAAGTGGAAAAAAGGAAACATCATCAAGGATGTACAAGACATCACGATGCGTTCGGATTGGCCAAATGGCGCCGCGATTCCGTATTTTGGACTCTACCGCGGCGATAAACGATTGGCGCCCTCCGAGGTCAACACCACGAAAGAAGCGCAGCCACGCGTGATCGGACCGACTTTGCAGGTGTCTGGAACAGCGGTTAAGGAAACACCCAAACCAAGTTACGCCGTTCGTGTTCAAAAGAATGACAACACGAAGATCGTGGTCGACGGAAAGTTGGATGAAACCCAGTGGGGTAATATCCCGGCGTTCACGCTTTCCCCATTAGGTAATGCGCCCGGAATGGCGACGATCGTTAAGGCCTTCATCACCGAAGACACCCTCTATGTCGGCGCGCAGCTGGACGATAAACACGCTTGGGGAAATCTCAAAAACCGAGATGACAGCACTTGGACCGAAGAGGTTTTTGAGCTGTTTTTGGACCCTAACGGGGACGGACAAGACTATCTTGAGCTGCAGATCACACCACAAGGCACTGTGTTTGACGCAAATTTCAAAAAACGACTGGGACAGGGTGAAGGCTCTCGCGAGGCGCAGATAGACGCGGCGAAAGCATTCAACCTTGAAGGCTTGGAGTCGAAAGTCGTTGTCGATGGCACTTTGAATGACGCCTCGGACGAAGACAAAGGCTGGACCATCGAGTTCAAGATTCCGCTGACCTCAGTCCCTGGCGTGACCCTGCCGGTCCCTACCGACACGAAGTGGGCGGTAAACGTCTACCGGTTTGACCGTCCCGACGATAAGGCCTCACACGCATATGGCTGGAGCACCGCGCCACGCGGCGATTTCCATCAAGTCGACAAATTCGGAGAATGGACGTTTTCGACAAGCGACGTGGCCATTCCCAAGATCAATCCCGATTTGATTAAGACGATGGAACAAACCCTTAAATTGCGGACGAAATCCACCGTCGTCGCGCCGATCTCAGCCGGTAAACTAAAGGAATTGCAGCAGCAGGCTCCCGAAGAGACCGCTCCGGCCGCTCCCTAAGACGTCAGAACTGGTTGACGAAATTACACAAAAAACGTATTCAATTAGTACACCTCTGAATACATGCAACGACGTGGTCCTCGAGATCACCGGTGGAAAGGACACACCATGGCCAGTGATAAAAGAAAGCAAAGCCTCTATTTCCCAGACGACTATCTCGAGGAAATCAAGCACGAGGCCCTGCGTCAAGACCGCTCGATGTCTTGGCTAGTCCAAAAAGCCTGGGAGATTTCACGAGAAAAAATCTTTAGTTTTCCGTCGGCCAATCCGATGAACGACGAAGAAGACGAAAACGACGATCCGCGCGAACGTGGATAAAAAAAAGCCCGCTAACGCGGGCTTTTTTTTGTCCGGAATCAGGACGTCACCGACAAATCAGCCGTCATAAATGACGTCTTCTCTGCCCTCACGGCGACGACGTTCCCGAATCAGGGTCTTGATAGGTGTTCCCTCAAATCCAAATTCTTCGCGAATCTGATTTTCGAGGAATTTTCGGTACGCCGGCGCAATACCCTTCGGATGATTCACCACAAACACAAAACGTGGTGGCCGAGTCACGGCCTGCGTCGCGTAATAGAACTTGAGTCGACGATTCTGATAAAGCGGTGGGGAGTGTTTCTCCATCACGCCGGTCAGGAATCGGTTCAACGCAGAGGTCGTGATACGGCGTGTGTACTGCTCAAACACGCGATCGACTTCATCAAGAATCTTGTGCACACGCTGATGGGTCTTCGCCGAGATGAAAATCACCGGCGCCCACATCAAGAACGGCATTTCGTAATGTAGGCGTTTGACCCATTCGCCAGCCGTGGTGTTGTCTTTTTCGACAAGGTCCCACTTGTTGACGAGCACTACGCAAGCGCGGCCTCGCCCCGCCACAACGCTGGCAATCTTCTTGTCCTGCATGGTGATGCCTTCCAGCGCATCAACCACCAGCAACGCGACATCCGCGCGATCGATACTTCGAATCGCCTGCACAACGCTGAACTCTTCGAGTTTTTCGCTGATCGACGATTTACGTCGCAAACCAGCGGTGTCGATGAGCAGATACTGCCGGTCGTCGTGATGGACCATCGTATCGACAGCGTCTCGAGTGGTACCCGGGATATCGCTTGTCAGCAGTCGGTTTTCACCGAGCAGCGCATTTACTGTGCTGGATTTGCCGGCGTTTGGTTTCCCAACCACAGCAATTCGAGCAAAGGGCTCCTCAGCGGGGTCTTCTTCCTGAAGCGGAATGCAGGTTGCCACCGCATCCATCAGGTTATCCAGACCATGACCGTGTTCAGCTGAGATCGGGTACAACTCGACACCGAGCTCGTAGAAATCCGCGAGCGACTCTTCTTTCTTCTGAAATGAATCGACCTTATTGACCACGAAGAACGTGGGTTTTTTGGTCGTGCGAAGCATTTCAGCAATCTGATTATCTGACGCCAAAATCCCCTGACGCGAATCCATCATGAAAATGATGATGTCGGCTTCTTCCATCGCCAAGGTGGCCTGGTCACGCATTAGCGCAAGCAGTGGTTCGTCGGTCGCTGGAACAAATCCACCGGTGTCGACCAACGTGTAATGACGGCCGTACCACTCAGCATCTGCATACTGGCGGTCTCGCGTCACACCCTCAAAATCGAGGACGATCGCACGTTGCGATTCCGTCAAACGATTAAACAGGCGGCTCTTGCCCACATTTGGGCGTCCAACAATAGCTACAATCGACCTCATGATTCGTACCCGAAGCGATTCAGCGCCCTTGGATTTTCACTC
>JBBKVQ010000116.1:0-11145 GCA_037968515.1 Bradymonadaceae bacterium | reverse complement strand
CGACGATATTATTCAGAAAATTATCGAAAAAACGCCAGAAAACGTGAAGTCCTAAGTATGGCTGAACTCGAAAAATTCGACGAAGCTTTCCTGAAAAAGCTCGAATATCTCTACATTATCTCGCGCAAAATCGCGGCCGGTTCCCAGCGGGCTGAACGCAAGAAGCGCATTGTAGGGAGCGGGCTTGAGTTCGCTGACTTTCGGAACTATTCCCCAGGGGATGACCTCAGGAATATCGACTGGAAGATCTTTGGACGAACGGACAAGCTTTTCCTCAAGCTCTTTGAGGAAGAGGAAGACCTGTATATTTATTTTCTGGTCGACTCGAGTAAATCGATGTCGCTCGGAACCCCAAGTAAATGGAATTACGCGCGCCAGCTGGCGGCAGCGCTAGCCTATATCGGGCTGTCGAATTTTGACAGAATTAGCATCATTCCGTTTTCTTCCGGGCTTGATGGACGTTTGCCTCCGGCCAGAGGCAAGGCTCAAATCTTCAAAGTATTTGAATTTTTGAACGGCTTAGACTCTGGCAAGCAGACCAGCCTTCAAGATGCTTTTAAAACTTTTGTTTCGCAGAATAAGCGGCGCGGAATCGCGGTGGTCATCAGCGACTTTTATGATCCAGCTGGATTTGAAGAAGGCCTGAATCTGCTGCGATACCATCGGTTCGAACCGCTGGTGATTCAGACGATTGACGAACGTGAGCTCGACCCAAAAATCTTGGGTGATCTTCAACTGGTGGACTGTGAGACCGGCGCCGTGACTGACATCACAGTCACGCCTGGTCTCAAAAAAGAATATATCAAGGCGTTCGAGAAAATGTGTTCAAATATCGAGGATTACTGCGTTAAACGGCAGATCCTTTATTTTAAAGCACCGATCCAGACACCTTTTGACGAATTGATTTTGCGGATTTTCCGCGCCGGCGGATTCCTCGACTAACGGAAAGACTCGTGCAATTTACTGGACTTGATTGGAGCACTTTATCCACGCTGTTGGGCCTCGCTGCTCTTGCAGTGACGGTGCTCTACGTCCTGAAGCTGCGGAAGCGACGAATTCAGGTGCCGTTTGCCCCTTTGTGGCAGCAGGTGCTCTCGGATCGGAAGCACTCCACGGACCTCTGGAAGAGATTACGCCGCTTTTTGTCGTGGTTGTTTCATTTGCTGCTGTTGGCGCTGCTGGGCTTTGCACTTGGCGACCCGCATTTCGAAACCGAAGTGGTCGAGGGCAGGCATATTGTGTTGTTGATCGACAC
The DNA here is from genome assembly GCA_037968515.1 of Bradymonadaceae bacterium. Taxonomy (GTDB): domain Bacteria; phylum Myxococcota_A; class Bradymonadia; order Bradymonadales; family Bradymonadaceae; genus JBFFMO01. The sequence goes on along the minus strand of JBBKVQ010000116.1, from coordinate 9,890 downwards.
CTCGGCCTCGATGGCTTCCACGGATGTCAGTGGAGCGGTGAGCCGCCTAGAGCTAGGTAAACAGAAGGCGCAAGAGGTTTTGAAGACCGTTGGGCCTGAAGACCGGGTGATGTTGGTGACTTTTGGTGACCAATTGATGCCGTTGAGCCCGTTTGTGGGCGAGCCGGCGGTCTTGGAGGCGGCACTCCACCAACTGACTGTGCTTGCGACCGGGACGGCGTACACCGAGGCCCTGACGTTCGCGGCAGATTCCCTACGAGACAAAAAGCGTGGGGAGCTCGTAATCATTAGCGATGGTGCGGGTTTCGATCCGTTGACTAACTCGGTTGAGTTCGCAAAAACGACCACCGTGCGGCATCTGATGGTCGGAGAAAGTGCCGGCAATCTGGCCGTGACTGGATTTAACGTCCGCCGCTATCTAGCCAATAAGCTGGACTATGAACTCTTTGTTCGGGTGGAGAGCTTCTTTGATCGACCCGTAGAAGCCGAGGTCGAGATTTGGGCTGATGGCAGGTTGGTTGACGCCAAACCAATGAATTTGAAGGCGAGGGAGACCTTTCAGCAGTTCTATCCGAGCCAGGCTGTTTCAGGGGAACGCCTTGAGGCTAGGGTTCGTTTGAAAACGACTGACGCGCGCGATGTTTTTCCGCTTGATGACCGCGCTTACGCGCTGCTGCCAGAACTCGGCAAGACTCGGGTGCTTCTGGTCTCTGATGGGAACCTCTATCTCGAGGGACCCCTGTTGTTGAATCAGAATATCGACCTCGAAACGGTCGCCCCAGCTGCCTACGACCCCACCACGCCGACTGATGTGACCATTTTTGACAGGTTTGCTCCGGCAAACCTGCCCGAGGGCAATTTCCTGTTCATCGCGCCCGAAGGTGAGTTTTCGCCCTGGGAGTCACGCGGGGACGAAAATGACCCGATCATCACGCAGGTTCGTCGCTCACATCCCCTGATGCGTTGGATTTCGCTCAAAGACCTCAATATCGGAGTCGCCCAGCGTTGGAAGCTAGAGTCCGGAGACGAGTCGGTGGCGACGTCGATCGACGGCGCAGCCATTGTGGCCACTCGCAAAGGAAAGGGGCGGTCGATTGTGGGCCTTGCCTTCGACGTGCGGGCCAGCGATTTCCCGTTGAGGGTCGCCTTCCCCGTGTTTTTGTTGAACGTCGTGGACTATTTCAGCCTCGATGAATCCAGCCTGGTCGAATCGTATGCAACGGGTGAGGCATGGCCAGTGTCCGTAGCGACCAATCTGGACCAGATCAAAATCACCAGGCCCGACGGAACAATCAACGAGGCCAAGGTGTTCGAGAGCAAGGCGGTCGTTTATGGCGACCTCGCTGGGTTTTACGAGTTAGAGGGAGATGGTTTTCGCAAAAGTATTGCTGGAAACCTTTCAAACTCCAACGAGTCTGCAATTGGCCCTGTGAAGATTCAAGCTGTAGACCAAGAGGTCGTCAACGACACGTCGTCGCTTGTTTTTGACCGCCATGAATTGTGGATCTGGGCGCTGCTCCTCACGATGGTTTTGTTGATGTTTGAGTGGTTGAGCTACAACCGACGGTGGACTGTCTGATGCATCGATTTAAGGAAGTCGCATTTTGGGGTGGGCTTGCAGCTTTGTGGCTGGCGCTCGGCTGGGGTGTCTTTTCGTACGTGGTGGCGCCCGACGTCGACGTGATTTCATTCGAGTTCATGGGGAGACAAGGCGAGATTTTGGCGCCGCAGTTTTTCCTGCTGCTGATGGGGCTGCCGCTCGTGATTTTGCTCCAACGATGGAGCCTTTCGGACCTGCCAAAATACCAGCAGGTCATCAATGCTGTGCTGCGAATCCTTGTGCTGACCGCCATAGTAGGCGCCCTTGTGCAGGTCGTGCTGACCTCGTTCGATTCCAGAGTATCGACGATCTTTGTGGTCGACACTTCGGCGTCGGTGCCTGACGAAGTGCTTCAAAAGGCGGTGGACCAAGTCAATCTTGCCGTGGCTGCCAAACGTCCGGATGATGAAGTCCAGGTCGTGGCTTTTGCTGAGCGGCCTTACGCGGTTGCACTGTCCGAGGCCGGTACCTTGGCCGCTATTCCGCGACCCACAGCAGAGGAGCAATTGGTCACCGACGCGTCATCCGCCCTGCGAATGGCTTACGGACTGTTTCCGCAAGACCATTTGAAGCGAATCGTTTTGATCAGCGACGGCAACCAAACGCGGGGCGACCTGCTTGGCGAATCGATTCGCGCCCGAGCATTTGGCATTCGTGTTCATAACCAAGAAATCCCGTTCGAACCCCGTCCTGAGGTTCTCGTGCGGGGCATGCAATTCCCTGATGAACTCAAAGTGGGCGAACCGTTCACGATGATAGCGCGGGTGTTCACGAATCGAAAAGTGAGTGTGGACCTTCAGCTTTGGCAGAACGACTACAAAGACGGCAATCAGACCATCGAGTTGGAGCCCGGAGTCACCGAGATTCCGTTCAAGACCGAAGTGTACGAAGCCGGCTTTCGAACCTTCAAATTGGATATGAAGGTCAACGGCGAGGACCATTTTCCGGGCAATAATAGTTTCGTCTACAGCACCAATGTTCGCGGAAAACCCCGGATTCTGTACATCGAAGGCGAAATGCGAGCGCGGCTGTACCTTGAGCGCGCACTAAAGAACGAAAACTTCGAGGTCGAAACGCGCGGCCCCATGGGCGTTCCAACCACATTGGATGAGTTCGCGAGCTTCGACCTGGTTCTGATTTCTGATGTGCCTGCGATGTATATTTCACAGAGTCAGATGGTCCTGATCGATCGCTACACCAAAGAACTTGGTGGCGGTTTCATCATGGCAGGTGGTGAGTCGTCATTTGGCCCAGGTGGCTATTATGGGACCTACATCGAGAAGGTCCTGCCGGTGGACTTCGACAGTGAAAAGAAGCGTGACACACCGACCTTGGCGTTGATGCTGCTTATCGACAAATCGGGTTCGATGTCGGGTGACAAGATCGAGCTGGCCAAAGACGCGGCCAAAGCTGCTGTCGAGATTCTGCAAAAGACCGACAAGATCGGCGTGGGCGCGTTTGACGACGGTGTGATGCCGCTTGTTCGAATGCAGTCGGCATCGAACAGGGCGCGCATCCTAAGCGATATCGGGCGATTGGCGCCAAGTGGCGGTACCAACATCGCTGGCGCGCTTCAGCATGGTTTCGAGAACCTGGCCATCACTCCTGCACGCGTGAAACATATTATCCTGCTCACGGACGGTCATTCCGAGACGCAGAATATCTTCTCGGAGATCATCCCGGCGTTGCGCCTCGAAGACATCACCGTTTCAACAGTAGCGGTCGGGTCGGGCGCAGACACGACGACACTGCGTCGAATCGCCGAAGGCGGAGGAGGGCGTTATTACTACACAAACGACCCCTACAACGTGCCGCGAATCTTCATGAAAGAGACCTCGATGGTCTCACGAAGCTCGATGGTTGAAGAGCCGTTCAGGCCTCGTGTGGTCAAGCGAGCACAGGCGATTGCCGGGATCGATTTTGCGTCCGGTCCTTATTTGCTCGGGTATGTGTCCACGAAACTAAAGCCGCAGGCTGAGCTCATCCTGCAATCGGACTACAAAGAACCCATCCTTGCTCGTTGGAGAAACGGCTTGGGAAAAGTGGTTGCGTTCACTTCCGACCTGAAGAATCGCTGGGCTGTGGAATGGGTCAGATGGCCTGGGTACGCCAAGTTCTGGGCTCAGTTGATTCGTGACACCATGCGCGCCAACACCAAGGATCAGCTGGCAATGACCACGTCGGTCGACCAAGGCGTGGCTCGAATCATCGTAGATGCGATCGGCGAAGACGACCGATTCATAAACGACCTCGTGTCGAAGGTTCAGATCACACCGCCCTCGGGCAAACCCATGAATGTTGACCTTCGGCAAACGGCGGCGGGTCGTTACGAGGCACGCGTACCGCTCAAAGATTTTGGGTCGTACGGGCTTCAGGCCACGCACGACCGAGACGGCGACACCATTGCCGTGAGTTAGGGCAGTGTGTCGTATCCGTATCCACAGGAGTTTCAGTTTGCTGAGGCCAATCCGACGCTGATGCGTCGTGCCGCTGAGGTCGGAGGCGGTCAAACCAATCCAACGGCCGAGAGCCTCTTTGATCCGATGGGTGAAGAGGTAAAATACCGTCGCAAGTTGTGGCCGCTTTTTGTGGTTCTTTCGCTGCTACTGTTGCTGCTCGACCTCGCCATGCGCCGCGTCCGCCTAAGCGGATCGACCGAGATTCCGTGGGACAAGGTGAGCGGGTGAAATCAACACCATTTCCGGCCTTACGGGCCTTTGCATGGGCGCTGGTTGTCTACCTTATCGGGGTAATTTTGTTCGGCGCTTGGGTGCGAATCACGCATTCAGGGGCGGGCTGCGGCGACCATTGGCCTACCTGTCACGGGCAAATCATTCCACTTGAGCCAACGATCGAGACGATGATTGAGTACACCCATCGCCTCACAAGTGGGCTTTGCGGCATCTTCGCGATCGTCCTTGTGGGATGGTCTTGGCGAGTTAGTGGCTGGAGCCGGATTACGCGCGGCGCGGTCGTGGTCCTTGGCCTGACGATTTTTGAGGGGGCCATTGGGGCAGGGTTGGTGTTGGGCGAGCTCGTGCAGAACAACGACTCAGTGGCGCGTGCCATGGTGATTTCATTGCATCTGGTGAACACCCTGGTGTTGATGGCTGCCGCTTCTCTGACCGCTTGGTGGGCGGGGGGATACCCGGCGTTCTCGATTCGAAAACCCACGCCTTTGCGCGGCTGGCTGCTGGTTTGTTTGGGGTTGGTGATCATCACCGCGATGACTGGAGCCGTCACGGCGTTAGGAGACACCCTTTTTCCCGTCGATCCGACGCTGGGAGATGGGCTCCTTGGCCGTATCCGTGACGACCTCTCGTCAGCAAATCATTTCCTGGTGCGATTGCGCATTGTTCATCCGGTCGTTGCCGTTCTTACGGCTGGGGCTGTTTTTGCCGTCGCGTCGTTGGTTCGTTATCAAAGTGTGGAGCCGCTCGCGCGTCGTTTATCGACATGCTTAGCTGTCGTTGTTGGTATTCAGACCATGCTCGGGGTGAGCAGCATCGCCTTGCAGGCGCCGGGCTGGATGCAGTTGCTTCATCTTGGAACAGCGCAGGTCTTGTGGATAATTCTGGCGCTGCTCTTCGCTCACGTGCAGGCCGACTCGGATACTGGACGAGGTGGTGGGGTAGAGTTATAGTTCAACGAACGACCAGTTTCGGAGATGTGCGCGGATGCGATTGAAATCACAATGGATTGGCGCTTTGCTTGTTGCCTCGGTGGCGAGCACGTCGTTCTCAAGCGTCGCATTTGCACAGGACGAGGCTCAAAAGGTCGAAGGCCTGTCGAAGCAAGCGACCAGCAAATATCGGGAAAAGGACTTCGCTGCGGCGATCGAGCTTTTTCAGAAAGCTTACGCGATAGAACCAGTTCCCAATCTGCTCTTTAATATCGCAAAATGTTACGAGAAATTGGAGCAGTGGGATCCGGCAATCGATTACTACCAGAAGTTTGTGGTGGAGCCAGACGTCGATAAATCTGCTCGGCAATCGGCCATGGATCGTATCGACGCGCTGAAAGAGGTGCAGTCCGCGCAAAAACAAGCCGACCGCGATGCCAAGAACACCGAAGTGGTCGAAAAACCTGACGAAAAGAAGACGGTAGAGCCCGTTGCGGCCGGTCCTGATTACACGTGGGCTTACGTGACCGTGGGCACTGGCGTCGCACTTATCGGCGGTGGCATCGTTTTCGGAGTGCTCGCTTCGGGTGAGGAAACAAACTTCAATCAGGGGCAGACGTTTGACGATCGGAAAAGTGCCAAGGACGCGGGTGAAACCTACGCCCTTGTTGCCGATGGTCTTTACGTGACGGGAGGAATCATCGCTGTAGTCGGCGTGCTTCTTTTTGCGACGGCTGGTTCTGGAGACAAAGATGTGGGCATGGCAAGCCAGACAGAAATCAAACCATTTGGCTGGGTTGGCCAAGATGGTGGTGGCGTCGGCCTAAGTTCAGCTTTTTAGGTAAAGATCTTTTTTGCAGCGTTTACGTTGGTATTGATGGATGAGCCAGTCTGACCCAAAGACGAATATGAGCACAGCACGTGACCAGCGACGTGATCTCTATGACCAATTGGTTGGAAAACCGATTGCCGGAGGTCGATTCCAAATCACAAAACTTCTAGGTTTTGGCGGTATGGGAGCGGTGTATGAAGCGCTCCAACTGAATATGAATCGTCCAGTCGCCCTGAAGTTGATTCCAACTCATGACCCAACGACAGTTGCGCGGTTTGAACGCGAAGCGCTGACCATCAGTCAGTTGAGACACCCAAACACAATCACGGTTTTCGACTTCGGCAAGACCGAGGACGGGTTTCTGTTCCTTTCGATGGAACTGCTGCACGGGCTAACCCTTTCGGACATTGTGAAGGCCGTGGGGCCGTTGCCACCACGCCGAGCGATTCATATCGCGTCCCAGATTTGTAGGTCGCTGAACGAGGCACACCATGCCGGAATCGTTCACCGCGACATCAAGCCTGATAATATCATCCTGATTACGGTCGATAACGACGATAGTGTGGTCAAAGTACTCGACTTCGGCATCGCCAAAGCTGTGATGGGAGACGATGACGTCCAACTCACAGGCGATGGACGAATTATCGGCACACCTCGATATATGTCGCCCGAGCAGATTCTGGCCGAATCGCTTGATCATCGCAGCGACATTTATAGCTTGGGCTGCATCATATTCGAGATGTTGACTGGAGTTCCTCCGTTCCAGCAGTCAAGCACGACAGCGCTGATGATCTCGCACACACAAGACGCTCCTCCGGCCTTCGCACAGCGTCTGTCGGGGCCTAATCTGGATAAGATTCCACCCTACCTTGAGGGAGTGGTTCGTAGGGCGCTTGCAAAAGACCCAAACGACAGACCACAAACGACCGAGGAATTAAGAGTAGAACTAGAAGACGCGATGAACGCAGTTCCGGTGGGTCAGAGTCAGTCGTATTTGACGGCCAGGAACACGGCGTCGCAGTCTGGGCTTCTGGTTGCGCCGTCCGTTCCGCAGACTGGGAATTTTGCGCAGCCGTCGCCATCTCAGCATCCAATCACGGGGTCATTCAACCCGCCCATGCAGACTCCGTCGGGCTCGATGCCCGCGCCGATGTTTGCGCCGGTGGTGGAAGAGAACAAACCTTCGAATCTCGCTCCGGTGATGGCCATTTTTGGGTTGTTGTTAATGGCCGGTGCCGCTGGGGTTTATCTGATGCGCGGCGACTCCACGCCAGAAGTACCTGTGGTTGCCGAACCGGCGACGACGGCCGTTAAGTCGGATGCAACGGCGGCAGTTGTGGTCAAGCCGACATTTGTGTCGATCGAGTTGTCGACTACGCCAGCTGGGGCCCAGATTTTCCAAGGCACCAAAGACACCGGGAAAGTGACCCCCGCGCTGATCGCGCTACCGATCGGTAAGCCCATCGACTTGACGTTCAAGTTGAAGGACCATCGTGATTACGAAGCTCAGATTGTGCCCGAAAAAGGCATGACGATTGAATCAAAACTGATCAGGGTGACGGAGCCTCAGCGTCAGGTCATAAAACACGTGACCACGGTGAAGCCGAAGCCCGAGCCGAAGAAGCCGGTGGTCGAACCTGATGCAGCCGTGGTGCCCGTGGACCCGCGCCCTACCATCAATATTCTTCCTGATGACGACGTCACTCCTGTCGAGCGACTGTAGTTTCATGAAGGTTTGCCCAACATGCCAAAATCAGTTCGTCGAGGAGACAGAGTATTGTCCCGCCGACGGTGCCAAGCTGCGTCGAAAACACGAAAAAGCCCTCGATTCGATGCTTGGACGTGTTTTGGAAGATCGTTGGGTCGTCGAGAAGAAACTAGGCGAGGGCGGAATGGGGGCTGTTTACCTTGCCCATCAAAGGTCTATGTCACGTGCAGTTGCGGTCAAAACGCTGCGCAAAGAACTGGTCGACAGCGATGAGTTTGTCGATCGATTCATGCGTGAGGTGCAGGTCGCCACATCGCTGAGCCACCCCCATATTGTTACTGTACTGGACTTCGGTCAGGACACCGATGGAACGCTCTTCCTTGTGATGGAGCTGCTTGAAGGCGAAGAACTCACCGCTCGCTTGGCTCGTGGGCCAATGTCGGCCGAAGAAGCATTACTGATCGCGATTCAAATCGCGTCGGCGCTAGAAGCCGCTCACGCCATGTTCATTGTTCATCGAGACCTTAAGCCCGACAATGTTTTCATGCTGAAAATGGCCGGCGGTGGCACATTCGCGAAGGTGCTCGACTTTGGCATCGCGAAGGTTTTGGACAGCGAATCCAAAGTCACCAAGACGGGCATGATTTTCGGAACGCCCGCGTACATGAGCCCGGAGCAATGCAAAGGGGTGGGCGTTGATCACCGCAGTGATTTCTACGCGCTTGGATGCATGCTCTTCGAGATGCTGGGCGGCCGCACACCGTTCGGAGCCGATACGCCGATGGCGCTGTTATTGGCTCACGTAAGCACTGCGGCGCCGCTTCCGAGTTCCTTCGGCGTGACCATCGACCCTGACGTCGAAGCTTTTGTGATGCGGCTGCTTTCGAAAGATGCTGACGACCGCCCAGCAAGCGCCACAATTGTTCGCGAGCTCCTGCAGAAACTGTTGTCGAATCTGGAGTCTTCGGAGGTGTCCGGTCACGCGGAGACGCGCGCCTACGGTGCCATTGATGTGGTGCAGCGTCCCAAGGCTAACAAGGCTATCTGGATTGCTGTCGCGGGTATGCTTGCGATTTTTGTGGCCGTGAGTGCTACGGCTCTGTTGAGTCGGCAATCGACCCCAGACTCTGCCGTCGAGGATGTTCCGGTCGCCGAAGTTCCAGTTGTAATTGAAGAGTCTCCGCCTTTCGTCGAAGAAGTAGTGGTCGCCGAACCGCCGGCCGATGCTGGTGCAGACGTGGTTGTTGAGCCAGTCGTTGCGACAAAGCCAGTAATACAGAAACCGGCGGCACCACATTCGCCTAAGAAGAAACCCGCTGTGGACAAACCGGTCGCTAAGGCTCCAAAGCCTGAGCGCCAGAAAACCGTGAAACCCGCAGATCCCGAACCCGAAGAGCCAACCAAGTTGGGGAAGGTGTTGAAGCGTCGCCGCGACAAGATAACGAACGATGTTTCAAAGGAAGCGGCGAAGTTGAAGCAGGAAACCGCAAAGAAGTTAGAAGCTGAGCTTGAAGGCCTTTTTGACTAGGCGATTTTCACGCCCAAGAAAAAAAGAAAGCCACCCGTTTGGGGGGTGGCTGCAACGTGCATCTGACTCAAAGGGTCAGGTCGTCGTCAAATAACCCGCCTGTTTCCAAGCATCGATTCCACCGTCGAAGTCAGCGACCTTGCGGAAGCCAAGCTGTTCGAGCAACTCAGCAGCCTTATTGGATGCCTCGTCGGTGTGGGTGGAGCCGTAAACAACGATTCTCTGAGTCTTTTTGAACTCTTTGACGCGTATTCCTAATTGGTCCATCGGGATATTGATTGCACCAGGAATGTGTTCCCTAAGAAACTCATCCGCGGGCATCAAGTCGATGACGACCATGTCCTTGTCCTCTTCCAATTTCTGGAACAACTCGGTACTCGACATGTAGCGTGCCATGCACTTCCTTTCTCTGGTCCGGCCGAACGGGCTGACGATACCCATCCTCCTGCAGCGCGTCAGTGGGGTTCGAACGGAATTCGGGTAACATGGAAAATTACCATGAGGCTGCAGGCCCTAAAGCTTGGCGGACTATACTCAGGCGGGTCGGGTTTACAACCCTATACTCCGAAATTGGGGCAAGATTGCGCGGTTGTGCAACCT
>JBBKVQ010000115.1:0-25485 GCA_037968515.1 Bradymonadaceae bacterium | reverse complement strand
CGGGCAAAGGCGACAAAACTTACGTCTCATTCGTCGCCACCAGCGGTGCTTTGGGCTCGAGAGTTGGTGCTAAAATTACCGCTGAACTCGAGACCACAGGTGCTGTGAAAGCAGCGTTCTTAGGAGGCGGCGGATTGACGTTTTCGGGCGAAAACTTGATCAGCACCCCAAGCTCTATCATTTCGACCAATACCATGACGGCGGATTGCTTGGGTGCACCGACCATTTTGAACAGGCCACGCGAGTTCGACGCGCCTGTGGTACCTGCGGATGAAGAGGTGGTCGATGTTCCAACCTACCAGTTTTTGCCGTTAACGACTGTCACGGTGTCGCCATTTGAGGTTGAGTCTGACATCACGTGCCCGGCTCCCAGCCCGGAGATATAATGGCCGGTCAATCAGGTTTTTGGTGGTCTGGTCCGGGGTTTTCGGTTGCAACGCAATGGATTCAGAAGGCAACGTGTTTCAATTGCGGGAAAACATGCAGTCGGCGTGACGGCTTAATTGCTGCGATAATTTCGGTTAAGTAGGTAAGCCAAATGAGTGATAAAATCGTCGAAATGGGTGAAGGGTTTTGGAATATTCGAGGCTCTTTCAAGATCGCAGGACTGCTCGATATCGGGACACAATCGTCGCTTGTTCGTTTGAAAACCGGTCGGTTTGTGATGTTGGATAGCTACCCGCTGGACGGTGCAGTTAAAGAGCAAATCATGAGCCTGACCGACCAGGGCAAGGCCGTGCAGGCGGTCATCAACGTGCATCCGTTTCATACTGCTTTTGTAAAAAAGACCCACGCACAGTTTCCCGCGGCCATGCATATTGGCACGAAGAGGCATCACGACCTTTTTCCCGATTTAAAATGGGCTAATCTTACGACTGATGACCCAAGGCTTCATGAGCAGTTTGCCGATGATTTGGAGTTTTCGGTTCCACGAGGTGTGGACTTCATCCCTTCCAATGAAAAATTGCATTTTTCGTCGGTGCTGGTTTTTCATCCGGCCAGCAAAACACTGCATGTCGACGACACGCTGACTTACGTTAGCCTGCCTTTGGTGTCGGGATTACGCTTTCATCCAACTTTATCGCAGGTTCTGCAGGAACGCGCTGCGGCCGCGGCGGAGTTTCGTGCCTGGGCCATGGAGCTGGTCGAGAGGACGAAGGCCATCGAGCATTTAGCCACGGCCCACATGAAGTCGCTTGGGCCGCAGGACGGCCTTTCAGAACAGATTCAAAACGCGCTCAATAATGTCGAAGATACGCTGCGCGACCACGAACGAAAGCACGGCTGAAGTTCAGACATGTGCTCAGGGCTGTGAGGCATCAGTTCGAACCAAACGAATCACGTTGCTTCCGTCAACGTCGTAGGAGCCGACCGATGAATGAGGCCAGCGAGCCGCGAACAGTTGCAGATCCGTACTCGCGACGTCCGGCAATTCCACTTCGAATTCCCCCCGCCAAACCGGAATGAATGGCATTTCGTCGTAATTCGCACCCCCCGTCGAACCTGGCCACGGCCCATTTTGACCAGGCGTGCCGCTTACGTTAAGCGGTGCAATGCCCGCAAATGCAACGTCGAAGCGGTCCTCCAGAATCTGGTCATTCAAAACCGGAAACAGGGTCTCTGGGATGAAACCTCTCTCTCCGGAGATTGGGTATCCAACGATATTCACTTTCAGGGTCTGTTTACCTGTCACGTCGACGACACGGCGGGCGTCCACAAAATCCGCCGGAGCGTCGTCCAAGTAGATTTGAAGGTGCCGAAAAACATTTAATGGTCTGCGGGCGTTTTCGATGGCTTGTTCTGCGCTGTTCAGCGGCATCTCGTTTCGGTAGGCGTTGTAGGACGGTAAAAAGCAGTCGAACGCCGGCAGATCGTAGCTCTCATTGGCGACAGCATAATGCGAGGCGAAATCGGATGAATATATGTCGCGGTCCATGTCCCTGGTAACGATGACCAAGTCGTAGAACCGTGACTCAGGCATTGATTCTGCGGGAATCACGACCTCGAAAGCTAACCTTGCGCCTGGGTCGAGCACGCCAGTGTCGTATGTCGAACCTTGGACTTCGGTCTCTATCACGGTCCTCGAACGGTTCCAGACGCGCACCGTTGTTTCGATGGGTTTATTATCGAGTAGGAAAAAGTACTGCACGGCATGAGCTTCTCGCCGAGTACCGATTTGCCGTTGAATGTCCAAAACAAGGTCGGACTCTTTGAGCTTGGATACTTTATAACCGACCGTTCCAGCCGGCCTTAAAATCGTGATGACTTGTTCGTCCCATGTCTCTGGAAAATTTCCCCAGAGTGGTTCCCAAAATCGTGTGGGTGCCTCGAACTCTTCCGTCGAAGTTACGGCTTCGACCGTCTCTGGATCTGAGCACACAATCGGGGTTTTAATTGGCTCGTCGGTGGGCGTCGGGTCGGGTGTCGGCGCAGGGTCAGGTATTGTTGTTTCGTTGGGTGTGGGTTGCGAGTCGTTGGACCCCGAGTCGCCGCAGCCACCAAAAACGATTGCCGCGATAAGCCATGCACTGCTTTTCATTGATTCCCCTTTAATTGTTTTTTTATCTGAGGAGCGGCATTAACGCGCAAACGTTGTCGGAAATAGATTCGAATTTCTGCGCGCACTTCTCCCACCTCACTTAGGTCTTCGCGAACACTAGACCAGATTTTACCAGCCTTCGCAAATGGACCAAAGATCCCGCAAACACCGCGACGTGTATTCCTGAATACACTATTGGCGGTCCTGCCGGATCGCCGTATTGGGGTGATTCCGCGTAAGAATATGACAATTCCAAATGTCACTGTGCGTCGCTGAGGCCGTTTGTTAGAGCCGGCGAACGGGGAGGTGGCTGTTTTTTTGAGCTTTTCGCGGTGTCGAAAACCAGACCGTTGGGATTGTCAGATCGTTAACCAAATCATTGCTTTGCGACCTGACGCGCTTATCTTCGACGGCGAGGCTCGAATGGGCCTCGAGAACGCGCAAATGCGCACAAAAAAGAAGCAATATGCATCGAATTTCTGTTTTATTGATTTTGACCGTCTGCCTTGTGGCAGCGTGCAGCGATGACAGTTCAACAAGCGACAACGGTTCTAACAACGGCTCCAACAACGGCTCCAACAACGGTTCCAACAACGACACCACAACTGCCCCTACCGTCATGGCAACTCGCCCTACGAACGGCGAGGCAGGGGTTTCTGTAAGAGCAAACGTCAACGCGGTCTTTAGTAAAGGGATGGATGCTTCAACCATCACTGCCTCGACGTTCACCTTGAGCCAAGGAGCGACACCTGTCGCTGGCACGGTCACGTACAGCGGCAACACCGCGACTTTTCAGGCAACAGCTCCCTTGACGGTGAGTACGAACTATTCGGCGACCGTTTTGGCTGGAGTTAAGGACGTAAGCGGCAACGAGCTTGCCACAGATTTTACTTGGAACTTCACGACCCGGGCGACAACTTCGCTCGGACCCGCTCCAGTTTCTCTTGGAACAGCTGGAAACTTTGCAATTTTAGCCAAATCCGGAATCGACACCGTCCCAACCTCTGTCGTCACGGGTGATATCGGCGTAAGTCCTATTGATTCCACTGCCCTTACTGGTTTTTCGCTGACAGTGGACGCGACCAATCAATTTGCGTCTTCTGACCAGGTCACAGGAAAGGTGTTCGCTGCTGATTATGGTGTCCCAACGCCTTCAAACTTGACCGCTGCGATCAGCGATATGGAGACCGCATATTCCGATGCGGCGGGCCGTTCGATTCCTGATTTCACCGAGCTTGGTGCCGGAGAAATTGGCGGAAAAACCCTTGTTCCTGGTCTTTATAAGTGGGGCACGGGCGTGGGCATTGCGACGGACGTCACGCTTAGCGGTGGCGCAGATGATGTTTGGATCTTTGAAGTTGCCGGAGACATCACGCAGGCCAATGGCGCCAAGGTGATTTTGAGCGGGGGCGCTCAGGCCAAGAATATCTATTGGCAGTCTTTCGGACAGGTCATGATTGGCACCAATTCCCATATGGAGGGGAATATCTTGTGTCAAACCGCGATCATCTTGGGAACAGGCGCATCGGTGAATGGCCGCCTGCTCGCGCAGACTGCCGTCACACTTGATGCGTCGACTGTGACCAAACCAACCCTTTAATTTTTCTACATATATTTTCCGCCCGACGGGCGGCGAATTGCAACGGGGGGCTAGATGTGCAGCGTCGAGGCGCGATCACTAGCTGATGCTCATGTTGAGCCAAGTATCTGTTACTGGATGAAAAACGCGCAAATGCGCAAGATAAGAAGAAAAAATGAAACGACAATGTATGACACTCCAACGCAACGCCGGGTTTTCTGCCCTTTTGTTATTGTCCGTCTGCCTTGGGACAGCGTGTGGTGACGATAGCGATGCTACCGTTTCGAATAACGTTTCGAATAACGGCTCGAATAACGGTTCGAATAATGGTTCGAATAATGGTTCGAACAACAACACAACGACCGCGCCCATCATCACCACGACTCGCCCGGCAGCCGGGGAGACGGGGGTTTCGGTCAACGCGAACGTCAACGCGGTGTTCAGCAAAATCATGGACCCGCTGACGATCACCCCATCAACGTTCAAATTGGCAAACGGAGCAACTGCCATCCCAGGAGCAGTGACCTACAGCGGCACTACAGCGACGTTCCGGTCTACCGCCCCGTTGGCCGTGAATACGACCTACTCGGCAACCGTGATGGCCGGCGTAAAAGACGCTAACGGCAACGCGCTCGCGTCGGATTTCACGTGGAGTTTCACCACCCGAACGACCACCGCCATTGGGCCTGCTCCGATCGACCTAGGAACATCAGGAAATTTTGCGGTTCTGTCTAAGTCAGGAATCGACACCGTGCCAACGTCTGCAATCACGGGCGATATCGGAGTTAGCCCAATTGATTCCACCGCGGTCACTGGTTTTTCGTTGAGCGTTGACGCGACCAACCAGTTTGCGACTTCGGTTCAGGTGACCGGAAAAGTGTTCGCACCCGATTACGCTGTCCCGACGCCCACGATGTTGACCACTGCGATCAGCGATATGGAAACAGCTTATACCGACGCCGCAGGTCGCTCGATTCCTGATTTCACTGAGCTCGGCGCCGGAGAAATCGGTGGCCAGACGCTGACACCTGGCTTGTACAAATGGGGCACGGGCGTGAGCATCTCGACCGATGTGACTCTTAACGGTGGGCCCAACGATGTCTGGATCTTCCAGATTGCTGGCGACATCACTCAAGCCAACGGCGCGAAGGTCATTCTGAGCGGTGGAGCATTGCCTAAAAACATTTTCTGGCAGGCTTTTGGTCAAGTTATGATTGGAACGAATTCCCATTTTGAGGGAATCGCGATTTGCCAGACCGCAATTGTACTTGGAACAGGCGCCTCGGTGAACGGTCGGCTTTTAGCCCAAACTGCCGTGACGCTCGACGCCTCGACAGTGACTCAGCCAGCTCCCTAATCGATTGGGGCGGTCACGCGAACGGCCTTGTTTTGACGAATATTTCGTTGAAGCTTGGCGCGGTCTAGGCACGGCGGGCGAATCCAGCATCAAAGCTCAAGCTGGATTTGCCGGCCAGATTGGAAACTTCCAATTCAACAAAGGGCCAACCTCGTTCAAAACCGCCACAATACATTTGAGCCATCGCCGATCTATCGTAGTGTAGATTCGACGTTGTAAGGACCATAACTACGAGCATTAAGATGGTGAAAGCGCGGTGGTGTCTCGTATTTGTTTTAATGATTGGATGCTCGTTTTCTGATCGTAAAATTGGCTCATCTTGGGACGTGAATGAACAGTCCTCATCCACAGAACAAGTGCCCGACTTCGCCGTTGAACCGGCGGACGTAGTGATCCTTCAGGCGTCTAGAGACGACCCGTATTATGGATCCCAATCAGACTTCTACGGGGATTTTTTTGGCGTAAACCCAGGACAATTAAGGTGTGCTGCATTGACGATCATCGTTGATCTGCAATTTCAAGAGCCTGTGATTTTGGTGCTTCCCAAATCGATTACTCAGACTTCAGAGACTTACGGGTTGGAGATCCCTCGGCACAACCGGGCGTCTTGGCTTTTATCGTCACAGAGTGGCGGACAAGTTTGGGTGTTTAAAGGAAGGTCCGAGTTCGAAAGTTCTGCCGCCGTTCATCTCTTGTCATTCCCATTCGTGGCCGACGCGCTGGATCGTTCCGCGGATCCCATCGCACAGCTTCAAGACTGTGGCGTAGCCCCTGAAGGCTTGATCGAATCAATCCTGCTTCCACCAGAAAATATTGAGGTTGAGATCTGGGCGAATGGAGAATCCACGATATTACCGATGGCGGCTGATATTCAACAATCCGTGTCAGGCGTTAAATTTACCTATCGAAAAAATGACTGAAATAAGCCTTGGCGAGGAACCGGGTCAATAGTCGTGGCCAAGCGCACGGACGTCTTCGCATGGTCGACAGAGCGCCGACGCTAGGCCTGAGTTGCGCCGAGTCCTGCCAGCGATGGCCTTAAAAACCGGACCGCTTTTTTCTTCGTCACAAGCCAGGCATTCGTTCAACGAACCATCAGGGTTTTGGTAGGGCGCATTCAGCAGGCGAATGCACACATCCTGGCATTCAGTGCGGGTATGAA
The DNA here is from genome assembly GCA_037968515.1 of Bradymonadaceae bacterium. GTDB lineage: Bacteria > Myxococcota_A > Bradymonadia > Bradymonadales > Bradymonadaceae > JBFFMO01. The sequence continues at coordinate 18,848 of JBBKVQ010000115.1, read as the reverse complement.
GCGTGTTGTAGTACCAGACTTGGGCGCAAGGGGTCGTAAAGCCAAGGTCCAACAAACACTGCAGGCTGGCTTCCTCGCCTTGCGCAATTCCCACGATGCCACATTGGCGAACTGGCGTGGTCAGGTCGATACTGCTGGCGTAGACGGCCAAGTCTTGCAGCGAAGAACACACGCCACAAACTCCAAAATGTGTCACCACGGCACCCGCGGTCTCGGCCATCGCTGCCGATTCGAAGGTTTGCGTCGAATACGACGATCCATCCACCACCACACCACATACCTGTTCGTTAACCGTCGGCGCAGGCTCGCCGTAGGGGTCGCCGGCGAGTTCTTGGGCGGGATTGCTCCACTGCAGCGCGGAAAGGCGTTCTAATCGCGTGGCGTCGAACTCAGCTGCTTCGAAGCTTCGGTCGCCACAATCGCATCGCGGCGCACATTGTTCTTCGGTCAGACCGGTCTTTTCGGTGGGCCGACCAAAAAACGTTGAACATGCGATGCCCCCTTGGTCGCTGGGCAAAACCGCGTCTGTGCCTGCGTCTGTGATTGAAGTTGCAGCGCTGTCGCAGGACGCCAATCCGCCTAGGCACAGCAGTCCCACGCTAAATTTCACAGCCATCATCAATCTGGTTCCCATCCTATACATCTCCCACAATTGCGGCTTGGACCTTCCAATTACTCGTGAATTCTGGCACATATCCGCGCACAACACTCGGCGTTCTGCGCCGTAAACACATTGGATGGGAATTTTATGAAGTTTAAGATCTCAGGTCTGCTCTTTGCGTGCGTCGTACTTTCGACAGCTTCTGCATCGGCTCAGGTCGTTGATATTGCTAATCTTTATTCGACGGGCGTCGACAACGCCTATGCGCCGCTGGCGCTGGGCACAGTGGATGCTCATTGGGAGACTCAGATCAACACCTCTGGTTGGCAAAGCGCCATTCAAGAGTACACAAATTTTTGCGGAAGCTGCGGTAATATTTGGGTGAATCATCCGATTGGTGATGATTCAGTTGCTCGTCCTTTGGCTCATCCGAATTATATTCAGCAAGCTGCGCCGAACCAGAAGTTCTCTTGGCGCACGACCTTTGATATTCCGGCCGACGCAGCGCTTGATACGGTGACGATCAGCTACAAGGTTGGTTATGACGACGTATCGCGCAACAAGCTTGACGCAGCCAACCTGTCCGGCTGCAACCATACAGTTTGGGTGAACGGAACTGGGTACGAGCTGACTGCCACGGGCAACAACCAGCGCACTGAATGTGCAGCTACGATTCCGTCGGGTGCAAACTTCGTCGTGGGGCAGAACACGCTTGAGTTTCGTATCTCGAACCTCGCGACCTACTACGGATTCCGTTGGGAAAAGGTCTCGGCCACGTACGAAGTTGCTCGGCAAGACCTGAACCTTTTCAGCACGGGCGTTGACGCCACGGGTGCTCCGATCGCTGAAAACGCGACCGATACCCATTGGGAAGTCGCAATCAACAGTCTCGCATGGATCGCCGCGGTCCAGGCCAAGACCAATTTCTGCGGATCTTGTGGAAGCATCTGGGTTAATCATCCGATTGGAAACGACGTGGTTGCTCGCCCGATTGCGCACCCTTCTTACGTGCGGACGACAGCAGCAAATAACAAGTTTTCGTGGCGGCAATCGTTCGATATTCCGGCGACGGCTGACCTGTCGACGGTCGTGATCAAATACAAAGTCGGTTTTGATGACGTCTCGCGTAACGGAACGGACACTGCCAACCTGGCAGGAGGCTGCAGCCACACGGTTTGGATTAACGGCACACCGCATGCGATTACGTCGACTGGCGATAATCAGCGAACGACCTGTGTGAGCGAGCTTCCTGCCACGGCCAGTTATGTGCATGGCGTCAACACGATCGAGTTCCGAATCCAGAATCTTGCTACCTACTATGGCTTCCGTTTCGAGCTCGACGAAGCCACGGTTGAAGCGCCCGCCGCACCCGTAGCGACGATCGCAATCACTACGCCATCGGACTACCAGGACACTGCAGACACGACACCCACGATTGGTGGTTCTGCAACTCCAGGGTCGACCGTTGTTGTCGAGATTCGCGACCTGAACGGCACTCTGATCGAAACCCTGATGCCGACCTTGGCCGCTAACGGTACATGGACGATCGACGCGGCAACACTTGCTGAAAACGACTACACGATCGAAGCGACAGCGACTCTTGGAACCAGCACAGCAACTGCTGGTCCGATCTATTTCCAAGTCGATCTCACCGCGCCTGCGGTGTCCATCACTGCGCCGACCGATGGAACGACGCTCTTCCAACTTCCGATTGCACTCACGGGTGAAACTGACCCAACTTCCCAGACGGTTGTGTTGGTGGTTACAGACGCCCTTGGCGTTGAAGTTATGCGCGAGGAGCCCCCCAACGGTATGTTTGCGTCGTCTTTCGACCCAGCTGCTGCAGGGGCTTATACACTCGAAGTCACAGCCACCGACGCGGTTGGAAACTCGTCTTCAGATTCGGTGACCTTCGTCTATGCGCTTGGTTTGATTGCCATCGAAAACCCGGTGTTTAATGCCGTGGCCGATCCTATTGTAAATGTTGCGGGTCGGGTGATTAACGTCACAGAAGTTGTTGTGTTTCTTGACGACGTGAACGTTGGAACAGCTGAAGTGGATGGCAATGATCAGTGGACCTATTCGCTGACGGATTTGGTGCCGGGCGCGCACTCGCTTCAAGGTCGAAACACCGCCGGTGATATCGAGTCTGAAATCACTCTGTTCACTGTGAAGATGGCCGCTTTGCCAGCTCCAGTAGTCATCAGTTCGCCTGTCGAGGGCGCCATGATTACTGCTGGAACGGTGAACGTTGCGGGCAGCGGTGAGCCAGGCACGACGGTCGTCGTGACTCTTGGGGACTCGATGCAGACTTCCACGATCGATAATAACGGTTTTTGGGTCGCATTATTTGAGGATGTCGCAGCGGGTGAGTACACCATCACGGCCCTTGGCGCCGATGGCATGAGCGTTACAGTTTCCATCATTGTCTCGGAGCCTTCGAATAATAACGGGACCAATAACGGGACCAATAACTCGACCAACAACGAGACAAATAATTCGACTAATAACGGCACCAATGACGGCACCGGCACTATGGCTGGAGGAACCGAAGACGGATGTGGTTGTGCTTCGACAGGCGGCAACGCTTCGTCAGCATTGATCTTCCTGCTTGGCCTGTTCGGCCTTAGGATTCGCCGCCGCCGCCGCTAGGCCGCTGCTGATTCCCAATTCTCAACACAAAAAAAGCCGCCTAATTTTAGGCGGCTTTTTGTTTTAGTGTTCTTTAGTTAAGGGACAAATGTCCGAACTTCCTGATGGACGGTTCCGGCCCCACCATCTTGACCGCCCGCCAATAATCCGTTGGGGCCACCGGCGCCTCCAGAGACAGCCGTCGATCCAGTCAGGGTCAAAGTCTCGTAGAAGAGCTTGATGCGCCCACCGCCACCGCCACCGCCATCGTCGTTTGCGGTGCTGGTGCCAACCGATCCGCGGCCTCCGTCGGCCGAGAGCAAGCCATTGAAGGTCAAAGTCTGCGCGACAAGCAGGATGCCACCGCCAGAGCCCCCACCGGCTCCTTGGCCGGCTCCAGGTTGTTCACCTTCGTTGCCGTTGACGCTGATAATGCCTTCGATAACGATCGTTGGCGCCTCGATCCAGATGGCTGCGCCGCCCGAACCGCCGGTCACCGAACTCGCAGACCCACCCGAGCTACCCATCTGAATCGCCACGGTTGCAGCGTCGCCATAGCTGATTCCGCCGACTTGCAAAGAATCGCCTGCGTCCAGTCCACCGTCGCCGCCAGCGCCGCCATAGCCTGCTCCGGAAGCGCCTGAACTCGATCCGCCAACGCCAGCGCCCGGACCATTCCCAGGTGAAACTCCCGAGGGCGAAGCTGGACCACCACCGTCGCCGATAATCGAAGAGGTCGCATCGACCGTCACGGTCCCCGTAACGTTCAAGATCACCATGCCGTCGATGTTCAGGACCGCGCTATTGCTCAGAGTCATGACACTCAATTCGTACATGCCATCCGGCAGACTCGCAGTTGCGTTGTCCAAGATGAGCTGGTCGCAGTTCGGCCCAGAAAACGGCGCGGCACAGACACATTGGAAGCTGCCTTGTTCGTTGTTGCAGGTGGCGTTGCCGCACGTGTTCAGCGCCGGATCTGCACATTCGTCGATATCCGCGCACGTGAATCCATCACCGGAATATCCGCTGTCGCAGGCGCACGAAAAATCGCCCGGCGTGTTGGAGCAAGTGGCATTAGTTCCGCAGGTGTTGAGAGCGACGTCGGCACATTCGTCAACGTCTGAACACGTTACTCCGTCACCCGAGTATCCGGCATCACACGCACACGCAAAGGTGCCAACATCGTTGGTGCAGGCAGCGTTGGCGTCACAATTGTTGAGCGCGGGGTCCGCGCATTCATCGACGTCTGCACAGGTGATTCCGTCGCCGGAATAGCCACTGTCGCAGGCGCAATCGAATGCGCCGGGCGTATTGGAGCAGGTTGCGTTGGCTCCACAGGTATTCAGTGCGACGTCGGCACATTCGTCGACGTCAGCACAGGTGACGCCGTCGCCGGTGAATCCCGCAGCGCATTCGCATGAAAATGTTCCAGTGTCGTTGGTGCATAGTGCATTGGCGTCGCAGTTGTTAAGCGCTGCATCGGCGCATTCATCGACGTCAGCACAGGTGACCCCGTCGCCGGAATATCCAGCGGCGCACTCGCAAGTGAAGGCGCCATCCGTATTTGCGCACGCTGCGTTCGTGTCACAGTTGTTCAGACCGGGGTCGGCACATTCGTCGACGTCCGCACAGGTGACGCCGTCGCCGGAGAATCCTGCAGCGCATTCGCACGAGAACGTTCCTGTTTCGTTGGTGCAAACGGCGTTCAGGTCGCAGTCGTTGAGCGTTTCATCTGCGCATTCGTCGGCGTCCGCACAGGTGACACCGTCGCCGGAGTATCCTGCGGCGCACTCGCAGGTGAAGGCCCCGTCCGTGTTTGCGCACGCAGCGTTCGCGTCGCAATCGTTAAGGGTTTCATCTGCGCATTCGTCGACGTCTGCACAGGTCACGCCGTCGCCGGAATAACCCGCGTCACAAGTGCACGTCGGGCCAGTCGCGTCGTCAGTGCAGCTAGCGTTTTCACCACAAGTGGTCTCGGCACAGGTCATGACGACGACGGTATTATTATTCGTCGTATTATTTGTGGCGTTATTCGTCGTGTTATTTGTGGCGTTATTCGCTGTGTTGTTTGAAGGGCTTTTTGCGGGATCGTCACCGCAAGCAGTCATCATGCTGGACGATAAAATGAGGCAAGTCATGCCTCTCAAGAAATTCATGTGGGTCTCCATCTGAATTGATAATCAATGCGGAATTTGCTGACCTATTTTTGGGCAAATTTATGACTTCCAGAGTCACATGTGGAGTTCGGGCCGTCAACCGAGCGTTCCGCCGCTATTTCTAAGGGCGTCGCGATGTTTTTGGTCCTGCTTTTTGGCACTTCAGCGCGAAGGTGCGCCCGAACTAAGGGCAGTTCGCATCCAACTACCTGGGGACTTTTTTAGGCCGACCGGATGATTGCCAAGGCTCTCGAATCGAATGATGGACAAAGCCCAGAACGCCGTGGTCGTTGGGTTTGGAGTCACTCGATGATGATCTTGGCGTCCTTGATTTTGATCTTCTCGCCGCCCGACAAACTCACGTCGCCATTCGGAGTGTGCACGATGCAGGGGCCTGACCCTTGGATCGTGGTGCTGCTGGTGGTGCTCGAACTAAACGACACTTTTGTGGAGGAGCCGCTGCAGGTGGCATCCCAAGTGTAGTTAGTGCTGTCGGTGTTGTAGTAGCGAACGGTGACCGCGGCGAACGCGAGCGCGCTGGTGAGCAGGATTCCGAGGGCGAGTGTGGTTCGAATGAGATTTTTCATTTAATGCTCCTTTTTTGTTAGACGCCAAGCCTAGGCATCTGAAGCCGGAAGGTCAGCTGAAACTCCCTGAAAGTTTTTTAAGCGGTGCACCAAAAGTTTGCGTCGTTACATCACACTCGTTCGGCTTCGAGGAAATGTGCGTAAACTACACGTACGCCAATCCGTTGTCGCGAGGTCCGGAATGTCGGCCAGTGGTGTCAAGTCGTGGCCGATGCCATGAGACCCCGTAAGACTTGAGCGCATGACTTAGACCAAGAATAGGATGATTTTCATGAAAACGATTTTAATCGCCTTGCTCGTCACTTTAGCGGCCTGTTCCTCGGACTCGGGTGAGACCCCAACAGGGGCTGCATTAGATTTGGGTTCATCGCAGCCCGACGCGACGACCGATGGCGCGGCCAAAAACGATACAGGCGGCGATGTGTCTTTGGTGCCCGACGCAGGGTCTTTGGATATGGCGCAACCCGACATGTCACAAGATGATATGTCGGCCGTTGATATGACGACAGGCGAGGCCCTGTATGTCGGGACAGCTGATCCCTATGCCACTGGGCCGCTCCAAGTCTCACACACCGAGATCGCTGACGGCGACGGCCCAAATGTCGATATCATAATATACGCGCCCACGACCGCCGGCACATACGCCGTGATTGTTTTCCAGCACGGGTTTTCGCTGCGCTCCGGCTACTACTCGACCATGTTGACCCAAATCGCTTCACACGGATTTATCGTCGTTGCGCCGCAGATGTACGAACCGTCATTTTTTGGCAGTCCGACCACTGCTGAAGAAGCCACGGCCGCTCTCGGCCTGTACGCCTGGATTAAGTCGTCGCTGGCTTCAAAGTTAAGTGTTGGCGTCGATACGACTTTCATGGGCCTGGCCGGACATAGCCGTGGCGCCAAGGTTGTATGGCTCGCGCTCGAATCGGGTTTTTCCGGCGCGCTTGCCGCAGCCGGCCTTGACCCAGTGGACGGGAAGGGCGGGCCGTTTGGAAATGAACCCAGGGTTTTGGACGGGGGTCTAAACGCCAACCTGCCGTCGCTCATCATTGGTACCGAGCTAGGCTCAGGGCTGGTGTTTGGCCAATCGTGCGCGCCGCCCGGCGATAATTACGAGGCATTTTACGCCGCCGCTCCGTCTCCTTCGTACCGAGTTTTTGCCGAAGATTACGGTCATTTGGACATGCTCGATGCCGATAAACCCGGGTGTGGCGTGACATGCAACGGATGTGTGAACGGGCCCACTGACGGCAAACTACGTACGTTTTCAGCCGGGCAACTGGTCGCGTTCTTCCGCTGGCAGCTGCAGGGCGATAACACCGCAGAGACCTTCCTGACGGACACCACGGGCGCTCCGCTGACCGCCCAGACTGTCAACAAATAGAAGGCAGCTGCGCCGATGTGGTACCTTTTGCAGGGCTGCCGTCGGTCTCTGTGCGCTTTACTGCGGGTTAAGCAAGTTGTTGATGACAGCGGTAATGTAGCCCACATAAGGCCCGGCGCCCTGAGGCCGCTCGTCATCACTGCCTCCGGTGCTGATGCTGTACCAGTCACCTTGGGCGTCCTGCAGCAGAAAGCTCAGAAACATTACGCCCGGTTCAGACCCGCCTTTAAATCCAACATACGGCCATTCATTGGGGGATAGCCCCAAACCGGCGTCGTTGATGGCCATGATTTCAAGCGCGGTCTTATAAGCCGGTCGGTCTTTATTCTTGAAGAACGTGGCGTGCAACGCACACAGATCTTGGCCCGAGGCAAACCACTCAATCGTGTTCACGTCGCGCGGCTCGTCCCAACCAGACGCGGACTCAAGGCCGGGCAGCGGCTCACTGGCGAGCTTTTTCAGGGCCTTGCGCCGTTCGGGGACACTCATGCCCACATAGGTCGCTCGCCAGGCCTCGTCTTGCCCGAGCTTGATTTGAAACAGCTCACGGGTGCTCAAAAACGGTGTCAGACGCTCTGGGGAACTATGACCGCTGGTTTTGACCCAAGCCTCGACATTATCACGGCCTACCAGGTTCAGCAGGTGGTCGGTCGCGGTGTTGTCGCTGATCGAGATCATTTTCGAGGCCGCCTCTTTGACGGTGACTTTCTCGCCGGCCGCTTTGTCTTGAAGCACGCCCGAGGGCAGGCTTTTCAGCTCGTCTTTAATCGACAGCTCTTTATCCCAGCTTAGTTTACCGGCGTCGATTTGTTGGGCGAGCGCGCCCAGAATGTAGAGCTTGAAGGCGGAGCCGAGTGGTTGCTGTTCGTCGCCTCGCAGCGCGTGCACCGGTTGGCAATTCTCGGCCTCGTCGATCTTCGCAACGTAGAGCACTGGCAGCGTTGCACCCTGTTTGACTTGTTCGTCAAGCTCTTCCCACGTCTTGGGCAGATTCGCTTGATTCGCCGTGGCGTCGGGTTGAAACACCAGACCAGTGATCGCATGCGGTGCTTGGAGTTTCGCGGCGATACTGATGATCCACAATTCGTCGGTCTTGGTTTTCACTTGCACGACAATGGCTTCCGGCGTGCCGGTCTTCGTTTGGGTGACGGCAAACGGGCCGTATCCCGCCGCTAACTGAGCAAACACTTGCTGCATCTGCGCCGGTGGCACTTGGGCTTTGAACGTGGCGTCAAAGTGTTGGTCGAGCTCGTCTAAGGTCACCGTCTGCGCGGGCTCGTTGAGGTGCGTCAGGACCCAGCTGAGCTGTTGCCCAGCGGGCGTGGTCTCGTCAAAAAGCTGTGCAGGTTGTTCGATCATCGTCTGCGGCTCCGTGTCGGACTTTGCTGGTGGGGTAGCGCTACAACCCGCCAAAATGGCCAGTGCCAAAAGGAGTTTTGGATTGCGGATTCGACGTTTATGCATGGCCTTTTTCCTTGTTTTGAAGCTCATAACTGCCGTTGGCGGCCGAAGATAATCACATGAAGTTGTCCGTCACAACCCCACGCCGCTGTTCAATTCGATAGATATGGGCGGATTCGCCTCGCATCAAGACAGAAAAAGTGACCGCGCAACCGATAACAATTCGCGCGCACGCTGTTTCGGTGGCATGCGTTTAAATGACCGCGCAAACCGCAAGCGTTTTGAGGAGCAAATAGTTGAATGTCAGCGGAACTGCTTACAGCAGATTTCACAGAAAATTCACACACTAAGCTTTCGATGCCGGCTATGATGGTAACATAGGGAATTTGAACATCGTTTTGCCGAGCATTTAAAATACACTTACTTGTCATGCTGGTTCTACTCCTGAGCTTGGGTTGCAACGCCGCCGAACCTGTTGCTGTCTCGCCGACCTCGGAACTGAACTTTTCGATGCCAGAGATGCCACAAGAGGGCGCTCCGCAGTTGCACCGTGTCTTCAAGGAAGGTCCGGCGCCATTCACCGTCATCGAGTGTGAATACTTACGTTAAGGGGGCCGAAATTCCGACGTTTCCGGAACCATCGATGTGGGTAACCGCCAATGGCCAGATGGAGTTGGTTTCGTCGATCACGCGCCCAGAATGGGCGGGCACAAGTTGGTCACCTGAATTCGTGAATGAAATTGGCGAGCAGGTTGAGTGTGTAAACGCCAAAAGGACCGAGGCGCGCACAGGTAAGGCGTGGGCCATGTTTGTCTATCCACGTGGATTGGTGCGCAGTGAGGATTGGCCGCGACCGAGGAGTGGAGAATTCAGGTTGTTTTCCCCGTGGGAGCAACGAGAAATCGTCGCGCTGACTAGTGCGCCGCTTAGCGAAGCGAGTGTGCGGAGATTTCTGGAACTCAATCCAGAGACTGACGACTTTGCGAGTGATAATAATGGCTGGACCGCCGTCATGGATTGGAGCGCACATAATCAAAACGACGAGTTAAAATATGAGATCCTGCGTCGTTATAAACCCATCGGTCGGTGCGGAAACGATCGCACTCCTGGCGATGCCCACGAAAAATTCATCTCGTTTTGTCACGACACAAAGCGGGTAAAGTGCATATTAGCCGACCGTGGGTTGTGGAAGGGTCGGACTACCCGGAACCTTGGCAAACGAGCCTTGAGGACCTTCCTTCAGGTGTTGATGCGGTCACGTACGGCGTCGGTACCGTGCTGCGTTTCCCGGGATCGCCAGGAAATCACGTCTTTTTGAACGGATCGTGGCGGAAGGGTTATGTGGAAGAATTCCGTACCGCGATCGAAGCGGTGGCCGCGGACCCGAACACCGACCCATACAACCGGCATTTGATTGCGTTGGCGCTTGCTGGGCAGGACGCTTGGAGACCAGAAAACGACAGGGAAGAACTACATCGAATCGCCGCAAAGAGTTGGGTTCCCGTCGCAACCGCCGCCGAGCTCCGAAGTCCGGACCGGATGTCCTATATCAGGACCCCAAATCGGTACGTCATTTTTTAAATGGACTATGAACGAACTGTTTGGCTGTTTTTTTTTGGGGGAATTTTTGAGAAAGAAAAAGGCCGCCCAAATGGGCGGCCTTTAATGTTTGCTTGCTGAATTTTCAGCGCAAATTACGCGACGTCGAAGCGGTCGAGGTTCATGACCTTGGTCCATGCAGCGACAAAGTCGTGAAGGAACTTCTCTTTCGCGTCGTCGGCTGCATACACCTCGGCGACGGCTCGAAGAATCGAGTTCGAACCGAAGAGCAGGTCGTTGCGTGTAGCGGTCCACTTGGTCGCGCCAGACTTACGATCCTTGCCTTCAAAGCCACCATCAGCGGTGCTCGACCACTTGGTGCCCATGTCCAACAAGTTCTTGAAGAAGTCGTTGGTCAAAGTTCCAGGAGTCGTGGTCAACACGCCGTGCTTGTTGTTGTCGCCCGAGTTTGCACCCAGGACACGTAGACCGCCGATAAGCACGGTCATCTCTGGAGCCGTGAGCGTGAGTAATTGCGCACGGTCGACCAGAAGTTCCTCGGCTGAACGCTTGCTCTGTGCGCCCGAGTAGTTGCGGAAGCCGTCGTTGGTTGGCTCCAACACGGCAAATGCGTCGACGTCGGTTTGAGCGTCGGTTGCATCACCGCGGCCTGGTGTGAACGGAACCGTCACGTCGTGACCAGCTGCCTTAGCGGCTGCCTCGACACCTACCGAGCCGCCCAGGACGATGAGGTCGGCCAGGCTGACCTTGGTTGCACCGAAGTCTGCTTGAATCGCTTCAAGAGCCTTCAGGACGGTCGCCAGTTTGGCGGGTTGATTGACTGCCCAATCCTTTTGGGGGGCAAGACGGATGCGTGCGCCGTTGGCTCCACCCCGTTTGTCGCTTCCACGGAAGGTCGAAGCCGAAGCCCATGCGGTGGATACAAGCTGCGAGACACTCAGGCCCGAAGCAGCAATTTTGCCCTTCAGTGCGGCGATGTCGGCAGCGCTCAACTGAGCTGGTGCCGCGGGGACCGGGTCCTGCCAAATCAATTCTTCTGTTGGAACTTCTGGTCCCAAGTACCGCGAGACCGGCCCCATATCGCGATGGGTCAGCTTGAACCAAGCACGCGCAAATGCGTCTGCGAATTCAGCTGGGTTTTCGTGGAAATGTTTCGCGATTTTGGCGTAGGCGGGGTCCATTTTGAACGCCATATCGGCCGTAGTCATCATCGGCATGACCTTCTTCGAAGGGTCGTGCGCGTCAGGCACCACGCGGGCTGCTGGGTCTTTAGGCTGCCATTGCTGCGCGCCGGCTGGGCTTTTCGTGAGCTCCCACTCAAGGTTGAGCAGGTTGTCGAAATAACCGTTGTCCCATTTGATTGGGTTATTGGTCCAAGCTCCTTCCAAACCGCTGCTGATCGCATCGGCGCCGGCTCCAGATTTGTAGCTGCTAACCCATCCAAGACCTTGGTCCTCCATGTTTGCGCCTTCTGGCTCAGCTGCGACATATTTGCCGGGATCGGCTGCGCCGTGGCATTTTCCGAAAGTGTGGCCACCAGCGGCCAGTGCCACGGTTTCGTAGTCGTTCATCGCCATGCGCAGGAAGGTTTCGCGGATGTCGCGAGCCGACAAAAGCGGATCTGGGTTGCCGTTTGGACCTTCTGGGTTCACGTAGATTAGACCCATTTGCACAGCGGCGAGGGGGTTGTCGAGCTGGCGGTCGCCCTTATAGCGGTCGTCTCCGAGCCATTCGGTCTCGGGTCCCCAGTAGATGTCTTCTTCTGGTTCCCAAACATCGACGCGTCCGCCACCAAAACCGAAAGTCGGAAGTCCCATTGACTCGATGGCGCAGTTTCCTGCGAGGACCATCAAGTCGGCCCATGAGATTTTGCGGCCGTATTTCTGCTTAAGCGGCCAGAGCAGGCGGCGTGCCTTGTCTAGGCTGACGTTGTCCGGCCAACTGTTGAGCGGCGCAAAACGCTGCGAGCCAGCACTTGCACCACCGCGGCCGTCTTGGATTCGGTATGTGCCGGCGCTATGCCACGCCATGCGGATGAAAAACGGGCCGTAGTGGCCGTAATCGGCTGGCCACCAATCTTGTGAATCGTTCATCAACGCAAAAAGGTCTTTTTTGAGCGCGTCCAAGTTCAGGCTTTTGAATTCCTTGGCGTAGTCGAAGTCTGCGCCCATTGGGTCGCCGGCTTGCGAGTTTTGATGAAGCAGGTTGACGCTCAATTGGTTTGGCCACCAGTGGCTGTTTGAAAACGCCGTTCCAGCTTTTTCACGGTTAGCACTGTGCATCACCGGACATTTGGCTTGGCTGTCATTTACTTCTGAAAGTTCGGATTGGTCTGCCATGATATCTCCCATTGGGTATGTTTTAAGGGAACGTCTTTACAATGCTCTGAAGCCTTATAAAGCGCTCCGAAATCTGCCATGGGGCACACTCCCACATCGACCTGCATTACTACAAAGACATTGTGGGCATAGTTTGTATAACGTATGCTTATACAATGATGATGCCCACGCTACGACAACTCGAGTACATCGTTGCACTGGCCGATACCGGTCAATTTGTTGAGGCTGCACGTCTTTGTTCGGTGAGCCAGCCGGCGCTGAGCAAACAGGTGCGAGAAGTAGAAGACATGCTGGGGATCGAGCTTTTTGAGCGCACTCGACCTAGGGTGATCGTGACGCGTGCCGGCGAGGAAATCGTGGAGCGAGCGCGTCGTTTGTTGGCCGAGGCCCGGGAACTGGTGAATGCAGCTGGCGCGTTTGCCGGTGCACGCCAAGGAACAGTGCGGCTGGGCGTGATTCCGACCATCGCCCCTTACGGCCTTCCTGGGTTACTGGCGAAGTTCCGTCGGCTTTTTCCAGACGTATCATTTGCGATTCACGAACTTCAAACCGAGGTCTTGCTCGGACAGCTTAAATCCGGCGCCATCGATATCGGATTATTGGCGCGCCCGTTCGATGATCAGGGGCTTTGCGGGCCGGACCTGATTATCGAGCCCTTTGTTTTGATTGCGCCAACGGGCCACTCGCTGAGCATTCCCGAAATGATCCAACCCAGCGAAATTGCGGGTGCGAGTCTGATTCTGATGGAAGACGGACACTGTCTTCGCGAGCAGGCGATGGAGGTCTGTGCCTTGGCGGGTGCACCGCCTGCGACCACGGTAACGTCCGCGAGCATTGCGACGCTGGTGCGGATGGTCGAGAGCGGGCTAGGCGCAACACTATTGCCGGCGAGCGCGCTACGGACTGAGGTGCACGTAGGGCAGGGGCTTATGGCGCGCAGTTTTGGGGATTCGCCGCCCGGTCGCACGTTAACACTGCAGTGGCGGTCGACCTCACCAAACGCCCCATGGTTCATCGAAATCGGGGAAGTTTTGCAGGAACATTATTTGGAATTGAACTCGACGATTCCCGAGGTTGCCGGTCCAAAACCGCGGATTCGAGCCGTTGAACATTAACCGTTCGACCACCTGGTCTATTGGCAAACGAACGCCTGATATATCGAGGTTCGAGGTTCCACTGATTCCGACCATTACTGGGTATGAGTCGCCTCTTCTAAGTTTGGTCCAAAAGTATTTTGGGATCGCCTATCACCCATCCAGGCTCAGGTTCTCCAACGGTCCAGACACGAAGGTCTTGCAGGTCAACAGTTGGAGGCGTTTCGGCGCCTGCAAAAGCAAAATCGCCATTGAGGACGAGAAACAGATTTTTCATCAAAAATGGGACCTCACCCGCACGGGCATCAGTCACGGAGAATGAATACAAAACGGCGCCGTCCCCTATGTAGTGGACTGCGAAGTCGGGAAACCTAGCAGAGTCATTGCGGTAGAGAGAGTATTGTACGTTCGGATCTTCCATTGCCAGTCTCGTAATCTCCCGAAAAGTAAGTGTCCCGTCCTCCCATTCGAAGGCTGGGTCCGTTTTCGAAGCACCCACAAATTCTAAGAATCGGGTCAATGCTTCATCGCTTCTGCCTCGACACATAACGTACATGTCTATGTTGTATTTGCTCACTATTTTCTCGCGCAAGCGCTGATAAATTGGCCGCTTTCTGTGGTTGTTAGGAGGTACTTAAGTTTGTTTTACGGATTGTAGGCAAGAAACACCTCGGCGCCTTGCAACTTAGCGTGATGTTCACAACCTTGCGAACAAAGCAGACGTCCAAGTGGGTCATAATGAAATTTCCGGATTTGTGCGTCGGTAGGCAGGCTAAACCCGTAACCTCGAAGGCTTGTGGGCTGGGCTGGACGAGATGCGATGGCGGCTCACTTCACTACTCTTATCACTGAGCGCCAGGACGTTTCATTGAGGTCATCGTGGTAGCCACAATCCTCAAACGCGGCTCTTGTAGCGGAGTCGGTGGTTTCAGTTTTGATGCACAATTGAGCGCGCATGCGCCGGAGTCGGAAGTTTTGCGAGCCATAGGTTTAGGCTGCGATTTGTGCCACAACTAGCGATGGCGAAACTGTTTGTTGTCGGAACCTAGGTTGAAATTGCGAAATGGACCCGTGCTAATAACTGGTGCTGCAGGAAACGTCGGTAAACATGTTGTTCGAGCCCTGCTTGCGCGCGGCGTGGACGTCGTGGCCGCTGGCTACAGCGAAGGTAGCGTTCGTGACCTTTTCGGGGATTCGGTCGCCGCGACTCGTCTGGACTTTCTGAATCGCGACACTTGGGCCGGTTCACTTGGTGGCGCCGCGCACATGTTTTTGATGCGTCCCCCGGCCATCGCAGATGTACAGAACAGCCTCAACCCATTCGTTGATTTTGCTCGTGAACACGGCGTGGACCATGTGGTCTTCTTGTCGGTTGCGGGCGCGGGCAAAAACAAGATCGTTCCACATCGCAAGGTCGAGGATCACCTGCGTTTGCGAGGTGACCGACACACAAACCTGCGCCCGGGATTTTTCGCTCAGAATCTTGAGTCGGCTTACCGTCAGGACATCATCGAGGATGACCGAATTTATGTACCGGCTGGCATCAAGCAGCCAGTCAACTGGATCGATGCGCGGGATATCGCCGAGGTCGCGGCGCTGGTCCTGGCCGATCCTGAGCCACACCGCGGCCAAAATTATACACTGGCGGGGCCGGGCGCTGTGCAGTGGTCGGTGGTGACCGATGCGCTCACGGCAACGCTAGGCCGTCAGATCCGTTATGAGTCCGCTTCTGTGATTGGCTACTTGCAACACCTGTCCAATCGCGGCATGCCGCAGAGGGCGATTTTGGTCCAGACGGTCCTGCATTTCCTGTTGCGGTTCGGTCAGGGCGACACAGAAGATCCGAAGCTGGAACGACTGCTCGGCCGCCCCGGCGGGAGCATTGGCCAGTACATCCAGGACCACGCAGAGGTTTGGGCTAAACCATAGCGCGCGTCGCGGCAGGACTGGCGATTATCCCTTTGGAAACCACTGCGCTTGAGCACTCGACCAATACTTTGAAAATCGCGCCACAGAACCGCTGTGGGCCGCGAATTCTGGTGCGTCGACAAACTCGACTTCAGCCGATCGGAGCGTGGCTAACCAAGCCAAAATCTCGGTGTTTGGCGTGGCTTGTGTGACGATATGAATGGGGCTGGGGGCCGCCAGCAAATCGATAACATCGGCAAGGCTGCCCCTAAATACGCGCACAGCCGGAATTGACGATAATGAATCGGCGATGAATTGCAGACGTCGTCGTTGCCAGCCTTGTTCGGCGATAAAGTCAGGGTCAAAAACAAAGATGCGCGGAAGCTTCGGATGGGCCTCAAATATCGGCAGCGTGGCATTGAGCATCTCGTCGTGGATGAGCAGCAGCTTCATGTGGCCTCCGTTGCAAATAGTTTTGCCTGAAGTGCTTCGTAGCTTTCGTCAAAGGGGCACGAATCCGCGGAAGGACAGGCCTTGCAAAGCTTTCCGTCCGTGAATTTTTCGAGGTTATCGCGATTAAAAATATAAGGTTTTGACGAAAACGTTGACGCAATCCACTGCCACGAGAGCGTATTGCTCGCTCGGTCCCCATCCAGCAACTCGCCGTAATACCAAGCTGCGGCTTCGCGCCAGTCTACTTTGCGGTGGTGCACGACATAGCTCGCAAACCACATGCGTGCATGGTTGTGTACGTAGCCGGTTTCCGTCAGGTCGCGCGTGAAACTATCCATGCATTGCAGCCCAGTTCGAGCTTCGCGAATATCGTCGGGCAATGGCAATTTACCTAACGCCACTTTGGGCGTTTCTATCGGCTCGTAAATCCCAACACCCCGCTGCGCCCACACGCGCCGCCAGTAGTCGCGCCACGCTAGCTCAAACACGAATTTATGTGCGCCATCGTGGTATTTTTCGATTGCGACTTGCGCCGCTTCACTCAGCGTAAGGACCCCATGGCGAAAATAAGGAGATAATCGCGTGACTTGGCCATCAATATGGTTCCGAGTGCGCCCGTACGCGGGTGCATCGACTCGTTCGAGCGCGTCCAACGCGGCTTTGCGCGTGCCATCCCATTGGCAATCACTGCCCGTGATATCCGGGAACAGGTCGCTTATCTGCCGATATCGCTCGCCGCGTTCGTCTGCCAAGGCAAATTCTACGACTTCCTTTTTCATGAGTTTTCGCCTGCAGGCTATAGGGCATCGAGGTTGTTGAGCATGCGTGTGGCCTCGGCGCGAATATCGGCGCGTTGGTCGTCGCTGAGTCGCAGCAGGTTATTGACCATCAGCGCGGTGCGTGGATTATTCTGAAAATCGTCCAGATGTTTATCTAAAAAGTTCCAATACAGCGTGGTTACTGGGCAAGCGTCGTCTCCGGATTTCACATCAGGTTTGTACGTGCATCCATCGCAGTAATTGCTCATACGCTTCACGTAAGCGCCGCTTGCCACATAAGGCTTGCTGGTGAAGCGTCCCCCGTTTGCAAACAGCGCCATGCCGGCTGTGTTCGGTAGTTCGACCCACTCGACCGCGTCCACGTAGACCGCCAGATACCAATCGCAAAGCTCCTGCGGCAGGATTTCGGCGGTGACCCCAAACATGCCAGTGATCATCAGGCGCTGAATATGATGCGCGTAGCCATGCTGAAGGGTTTGGTCGACCACATGCTTCATGCAATTCATCTGGGTTTCGCCCGTCCAATACCAGCTGGGCAATTTATTTTGGTGCTCATAATGGTTGGCTTTTTTGAGGGAATCTCCATCCAAAAAATAGACGCCGCGAATGAACTCGCGCCAACCCAGGATCTGTCGGATAAATCCCTCGGCGCTTGCTAGATTGATATCGCCGGCATTATAGGCGGCCTCGGCCTTCGCGATGACTTCTCGCGGGGCTATTAGCTTCAGGTTAAGGCTGCTCGATAGCAGCGCATGCCAGCCAAATGGCATCGTGGTCCACATCGCGTCTTGGTGTGGCCCAAATCGCGGCAAACGGTGAGCAATGAAATCGTCTAGGGCATCGAGAGCCTGAGCCCGGGTGACGGGCCAGTTGAAGTTTGCAGTGGTGCCTGGGTGCTCGGCGAATTTGGACTCGACCAGCGAGAGCACTTCTTTTGTGATTTTATCGTGCGCGAACTCGCGTTGTTCGGGCACATTTTTTGGTCCACTTTTGCCAAAGCTTTTTCGGTTTTCAGCGTCGTAGTTCCATTTGCCACCGGCCGGCTGGTCGCCGTCCATCAATACTCCGGTCTTTCGGCGGACGTCGCGGTAGAAGTATTCCATGCGGAGCGTCTTGGACTTGCCGGCCCACTTTCTAAAATCGCCTTTCGTCGTCAGAAAGTGAGTGTCCTCAAGGACTTCCAGCGGGCATTTATTTTCCTTGCAGGTCTGAGTAAGCAGCGCTTCAACTCGCCGGTCGCCGGGTTCGACCAGAATTATTTTTTTCGGTTTTTCATCGCGAATTGTCGCGCTTAAGCCATCGGCGAGTGTTTCGTCGTCCTCGGTTCCCATCGCTCGGTAGAGCACCACCATGTTTTTTTCTCGCAGCTCTTCAGCGAAGTGCCGCATGGCGGACAAAAACAACGCTGTCCGAGCTTTGTGCGACCAAACATGGGTGGATTCTTGAACTGCCTCGACCATCAAAACTTTGTCTTGATCTCGGTCAAAATCGTCAAAAACGGACGACCCGCGGTCCAATTGGTCGCCAAGAATGAGCACAAGGTTTCGCATCTATTCGCCTTCGCTTGGTCGCGCTTTCCCGCGACGACATCGTTCGGAGCAGTACTTCACCTCGGCCCAGTTTTTTGCCCAAGCTTTGCGCCACGTCATCGGAAGGCCACAGACGGTGCAAGGTTTGGTTGGGAGGGCGGCTTTGTTCCCCTTAAACTGTTTGTTCGGATTCTTTTTCGGCATATCAGCTGCTGTGGAGGCTGCCACTTTAGATGCAAATCAGCACCGGTCAGGTGCACCGAAACGGCTGTCGGTCGAATAAAGCAGCGACGGTGATGACTATCGTGCATGAGGATCTTTTTGATAGGGTGCCGTTTTTGACTCAGCTTACGAGGACCGAACATGACGACCCAAATAGAAACACAGTTTTTGAATCAAGTGATCGAGAATCACACCCAAGACATG